>JAGHYX010000003.1 GCA_017743375.1 Chloroflexota bacterium | reverse complement strand
GCTACGTTGTTTTGTATCGCAGCTTGACGCGAGGATTTGCCAGGAGAGCTTCCATTGCCCTCTTCGTGCGAATGCTCGGCAGTTGTTTAGACAGCGCTGTCCCAGAGGAGCTCTCTGAGTTTATATCACTCCAAATTTGAGCACTCCCACACACTCCTATGCCTCCTCGCATGTTATGCTGAACTGCCATGCCTGCGTCCGACGCGCCTCTCGCCGAGTCACCGCTGGCGCGCATCCGCACGCTGTGCGCTGCGATCTACGGAGACTCTCGCGCTGAGGAAGCCTTCACCAGACTGTGCCAGGTCGTCGCGTCCTACCCGCCCATTCGTCCTCGCTTCGGCGATGATCTGACCGAGCGCGATGCGCTGTTGATCGCGTATGGCGACCAAGTGCGCGCGCCTCACGAGCCGCCGCTGCGGACGCTGGCCGATTTTTGCGCAAGATATCTGGCCGGCGTCGTCAGTGCGATCCACCTGTTGCCGTTTCACCCCTATACCTCAGACGACGGCTTCGCTGTGGCCGATTACCGTGCCGTGAATCCGGACTGGGGGAGCTGGGACGACATTGCGCAGCTCGGCGCGCGCTTCCGCTTGATGTTCGACGCTGTGGTCAACCACGTCTCTTCGCAGCATCCTTGGTTTCAGGCTTACCTGCGGGGCGAACCACCGTATCTGGACTACTTCATCACGGTGGAAGGCGAGCCAGACCTCTCGCAGGTGGTGCGCCCGCGCGCCCTGCCGCTATTAACGCGCTTCGATACCGCGCTCGGTCAGCGAAAGGTGTGGACCACCTTCAGCGCCGACCAGATAGACCTGAACTACGCCAATCCAGCAGTGCTGGCCGAGATGGTGGACCTCTTGTTGTTCTATGCGCAGCGCGGGGCCGACTTCATCCGGCTGGACGCCGTTGCGTACCTCTGGAAGGCGATCGGCACGCCATGCATCCACCTGACCAACACCCACCGCGTGGTGCAGATCTTCCGCGCGGCGCTGGATGCCATCGCGCCCCACGTCCGCTTGATCACCGAGACTAACGTGCCCCATGCGGAGAACGTCGCCTACTTCGGCGATGGATATAACGAGGCGCAGTTGGTCTATAACTTTGCCCTGCCCCCGCTGGTCTTGCATGCGCTACAGACCGGCGATGCACGAATGCTTTCACAATGGGCCAGCAGCCTGGCGTTGCCCTCTAGGCGCGTCACCTTCCTCAACTTCCTGGCCTCGCATGATGGCATTGGGCTAAATCCCGTACGCGGCATCCTGAGCGAGCGCGAGATCGCCGGCTTGGTCGCGCGCACGCGTGCGCTGGGAGGCCTGGTGAGCGAGAAGTTCAACAGCGATGGCTCGCGCAGCCCGTATGAGCTGAACGTCAACTATTTCGACGCGCTGTGTTTCGCCCCCGCCGATGAAGCGACATGCATTGAACGATTCCTGGCCGCGCACGCGATCATGTGCGCGCTGGTCGGCGTGCCGGCGATCTACTTCCATAGTCTGTTTGGCTCGCGCAGCTGGCCGGAGGGCGTGCGCCGGCTTGGCTACAATCGCGCCATCAACCGCGAGAAGCTCTCGCGCGAGATGCTGGAGCGCGAACTGGCGGACAAGGGAACGCGGCGCGCGCGGGTCTTCAGCCGGCTGGCTCACCTCCTGCGCGCGCGGGCGACCTGTCCTGCCTTGCATCCCTTTGGCGATCAGCGCGTGCTCGACGCCGGACCGGCGATCTTCGCCCTGCTGCGCAGTGCGCCTGACGATCGCAGTCGCCTGCTTTGTCTGGTGAACGTCTCGGCCCAGCCCCAGCTCGTTCATCTGCCTTGGCGCGCCCTGCTTGGCACCAACATGCGCGACCTGATCAGCGGCGCGCGGCTGAGCGTGCATGGGCCATCGCTCGAACTCGCGCCCTACCAAGCGCGCTGGCTGGTGAACGCTTGACGATGACCCTGCATCCTGGCCCAACCCACCGCATCGGCTTTATCTCCACGCGCTTCGCCGGCACCGATGGCGTCTCCCTGGAGACCTCAAAATGGGCGAGCGTGCTGACCGAGATGGGCTATGAGTGCTTCTACTTCGCCGGCCAGTGCGATCGCCCAGCCGAGCGCAGCCGCGTCGTGCCCGAGGCGTTCTATCGCCACCCGGTCATAGACGAGATCAACCGCATCGCCTTTCAGAACGATTGGCCCAACCAGCTGCACCCGGAGATCGCCGGCCTGTTTAAGGATCACTTCTCGATCTACACCCGCCCACCCAGCATCTCGCGCCGCATTCAGGAACTCAAGGACTACTTCAAGCAACACCTCTACGACTTCGTGCGCGATTTTGCGCTGGACCTGCTGATCGTCGAGAACGCGCTGACCATCCCGCTCAACCTGCCGCTTGGGTTGGCCATTACCGAGCTGATCGCCGAGACGGGCTTTCCGACCATCGCTCATCATCACGACTTCGCCTGGGAGCGCCAACGCTTCATGGTGAACTGCGTGGGGGACTACCTGGCCGCTGCCTTCCCGCCGCGCCTGCCGTCAATCCGCCATGTGGTCATCAACTCAGTGCAGGCTAGCGAGCTGGGCCGGCGCGCTGGCCTGACCTCGCGGGTGATCCCAAACGTGATGGACTTTGACCATCCTCCACCTCCGCCCGATGGCTATGCCGATGGGCTGCGCGCGGATTTGGGCTTTAAGGACGACGAATATTTCTTCCTCCAGCCCACCCGCATCATTCAGCGCAAGGGCATTGAGCATGCCATTGAGCTGACGCGGCGGATTGGCCTGCCGGCCAAGCTGGTGATCTCCCACGCCGCCGGCGACGAGGGCACGGAATACGAGCGCCGCGTGCGCGAATACGCCGCCTTGCTCAAGGTGAACGTGTGCTTTGAGGCCGACATCGTCGCCGAGCAGCGCGGCAGGCTGCCGGATGGCCGCAAGGTCTATACCCTGGCCGACCTCTATCCGCAAGCTGACCTGGTGACGTATCCTTCCTCTATTGAGGGGTTCGGCAACGCCTTCCTCGAGGCTCTCTATTACCGCCGGCCGATCCTGGTGAACAACTACTCGATCTATGAGGTAGACATCAAGCCGAAGGGGTTCAAAGTGATCGAGTTTGACGGCTTCATCTCCGAGGCAACCCTTCACCAAGTCCGCCAGATCTTGCTCGACGAAGCCTTGGCCGCCGAATGGGCTGAGCACAACTACCAACTGGCCAGGCGCTACTTCTCATATTCGGTGTTGCGCCTGCGCCTGAGCAGCCTGCTGGCCGACTGCTTTGGTTATCAGGTCTAACGAGATCGCCGGCTGCGTTCACCAAGAGGGGCAAACCGCTCGCAGGCTAATAACTGGCAAAAGTTGATTTACAGAGAGGGTGGGCGACGGCATTGCCGTCGCCCACCCAGAGTGCTGTCCCTAACCGTGAATGACCCAAAACCACCCATCGCGAACGGCGAGTGGTATCTTCGTAGCGATATGTCCTCCCAGACTGCTCGCTTACAGCGCCAGGTGGGCTTGCCCGGCGCGGTCACGATCGGCCTCGGCTCCATGGTCGGCACGGGCATCTTCGTCAGCGTCGGCATCGCTGCCGGCATCAGCGGCCCATCGGTGGTTCTGGCGATCATCATTGCTGCGCTGGTCGCCACGTGCAATGGGCTGAACAGCGCCCAATTGGCAGCCAGCCATCCGGTCAGCGGCGGCACCTACGAGTATGGCTATCGCTACCTCACCCCTTGGCTGGGCTTCACGGCGGGCTGGATGTTCTTGCTGGCCAAATCCGCCTCAGCAGCCACAGCAGCGCTGGGGTTTGCCGGCTATTTCTCGAACGCGCTGGCGTTACCCAGCGCCGTGCTCGTCCCCTTGGCGCTGGCTGCGGTGCTGCTCCTGACTGCCGTGGCTGCCAGCGGCGTCCAGCGCTCCAACCTGATGAACGCCGCCATCGTGTCGGTGACCTTGTTCGGCCTGGCTGCGTTCGTGGTAAGCGGCTTACCTAACGTCTCGGCCGATCACTTTCTGCCGTTCTTCGCCCCAAGCAGCGGGGAAGGACACGCGGTTGGCGCATTCTTGCACGCCTGCGCGTTGATGTTCGTCGCCTACACCGGCTACGGGCGCATTGCGACCTTGGGCGAAGAGGTGCGCGAACCGCGCCGCACCATCCCGCGCGCCATCGTGGTCACCATGCTTGTGACGACGGTGCTCTACGTGGCAGTGGCGGGCGTGGCCGTCGGCGCGAGCGGCGCCTCAACGCTTGGCCAGGTCACAGCCGGCGCGCTCGAAGCGCGGGTCGCGCCCCTGTCCATCGCCGCGCAGGGATTCGCCCTCCCGCTGGTCTCACAGGTGGTGGCGATCAGCGCTGTGACCGCCATGCTGGGCGTGCTGCTGAACTTGATCCTGGGCTTGTCGCGCGTGGCGCTGGCCATGGGCCGTCGCGGTGACATGCCGATCGCGCTGGCTCAGCTCAACTGCGCCGGCACCACGCCGACCTGGGCGGTATGGGCAGTAGGCGTCGCAATCAGCGTGTTGGTGCTCATCGGCGACGTACAGCTCACCTGGTCATTTAGCGCGTTCACTGTGTTGATTTACTACGCGCTGACCAACGCAGCCGCGCTGAGGTTGCCGACGAGCCAGCGCATCTTCCCGACGTGGGTTGCGTGGACCGGGCTGGCTGCCTGTCTGTTCCTGGCGTTCTGGGTGGAGCCGGCCATTTGGCTGATTGGCCTGGGTTGCATCGGGCTGGGGTTGATCTGGCATGCGATTGCCCGCGCGCTGTATCGGCCGGCGATCTGATCGCACGGTGTGCCTCAGGCTGCGTCCGCGACGACGGGGCGAGGACATCGCGCAGCGAACACAGTCAGCGCTGGCATCTCTGCCCCCTCGAAGGCAGCGCTCCCGCGGGTTCAATCCAGGCCCAGTGCCGTCGCCAAGCGCATCCCCCCGCCATCTATAACCTTGGCGTGCGCGCATACCTGTGATTCACTGTCAGCCCGCTCACTGCGCGCGCATCTATCCGCTGGGCCTTCGTTGGACGGCAAAGGCGCACAGGCTTGCCTTAAGAAGGGACGAGCTTCTCAAAGCTATCAGGGGGCAGCTCGCTCAGAGCAGCCACCACGAGGTCGGCGTCCAGATGTAGATGGGTTGAAGTAACGCCAATGCAGCGCATGCCGGCTCGTCGCGCGCCCTCTATGCCGGCAGGCGCGTCCTCCACCACCACGCAACGCGCCGGCGGAACGCCCAGCCGCTGGGCAGAGACCAGATACACCTGCGGATCGGGCTTGCCGCGCGTGACGTCTTCGCTAGATGTGGTCGCGCCGAAGTAATGCGCGATGCCCAGCGCTTGGACGATCGCATCCACGTTGGCGCGCGGCGCAGCCGAGGCGATGGCCTGTCGCCAGCCTTGATCGCGCAAGCGCGCCAGCCAATCCAACACGCCGGGCAGCGGCGCGATGCCGCGCGTTCGGACTAGCTGACGATAGAGCGACTCCTTTAAGTCGCCGATGCGGGCCACTTCAGAGTCCGGCAAATCTGGGCCCAAAAGGTGGCGCAGGATGGTGTCGTTGCGCTGGCCGAAGGTGGCACGGAAGGCATCGTAGCTCAAATCAACGCCTTCCTGTGCCAATGCCTCACGCCAGGCCGCGTAATGGTATTCGGCTGAATCCACCAGCACGCCGTCCATATCCCAGAGCACGGCGCGCGGAGCAGTAGGCGCGGTCATTTGCGTTCCCGTAAGAGGCTTATTACGATGAGCGCAATAACTCCGACCACGATCGCGCTGTCGGCGATGTTGAAGACCGGCCAGTCAAATCCGATCTCAGGGATCTGGAAGTGAATGAAATCGGTCACGTAGCCCTGGCGCAGTCGGTCAAGCAGGTTGCCGAGCGCACCGCCAAGCTGGAGGCCCAGGGCAATGCGCGACAGGCGGTCGCCGGCCGGCAGGCGCGGCGCATAGTACACGATCACCGCCGAGACGATGATGGCGACGACGATGAAGAAGGCCCCCCCGTTCTGGAACAGGCTAAAAGCCGCGCCGGTGTTTTGGGTGTGCGTCCAGCTTAGGTAGTGCCCAATGACAGGAATAGACGTATAGAGCGGGATCTGCGCCTCCACGATCCGTTTGGTAACGATGTCTGCGACGAGGATCGCGCCAGCAGTGATGGCCAAGATGCTATAGCGTTGCCATAGCCTGCGGGCGATGCTCAGGGCGAGCGCAACCGCGGACGCGCCGGACTTGGTGATCCCTGCGTCTTTCATGTCGAACCCTCCGCAATTGCCGAGCGCGCCATGGCGAGGATAAGGACAGCCGCGCCCGCCAATATAGCCAAGTGGGCTAAGCTGAACGCAGGGAGATGGGCGATGAGCATATAGTTTGCCGGCATGCCGCTCCGCAGGCGGTCAAAGAGTAAGCTGGCCAGCCCGCCGGCGAGTAGCCCGAACGCCCAGCCCCGCAGCCGGTCGGTCGGCTTGAGCGTAAAACACACCAGCAGCAAGCACAGCGTCAGCGCGGCCAGCTCAGCGCCCACGCTCAGGCTGGTGTGCAGCAGGCTGGCCTCGCCGAGCTGAACTAACCTTGGGGTGAGGGCAACCAGCCTAGCGATTTGATCGCCGGTGAAGCTGAGCACCCCGGCAACAACCAGAGCATGAATCGCAGTGAGCGCCGGCTGAGGCCGATGTAATGTCGCCTGGCCTGCTCGCAGCGCCTGGGCGGTGCTGGCTGGCGCTGGGAGCGCCTGGAGCGCTTCTGCATCGCCGGTCTGAATTAAACGCAGCGCTGCGAGCAGGTAGCTGGCATGTGTGCCCGCGAGGCGTGGCTCGCTGGCGAAGAGCCGCATCAGGCGCGGGTCGCGAGCCAAGACCTCTGACCAACCGTTCAAGCCTAAGCTGGCAGTTCCTCGGGCCTGGGCCTGGCGCTCCACTTGGAGCAGCACGGCGGGATCTAGGCAGGCAGCGTCGAACAGCATCGGCGAGATCACCTTCAGGGCGCAGAGCTTCGCCAGCGTTTCAGCGGGGATTGGGATCGTGTGTCCCTGCGCCTGGTGATAGGAGATCGCCCGCGTCGCGGCCCGCCACTGATCGCTGGCGCGCTCGATGGCGTAATAGTCGCTGCCCAAGATGTCTGCGAAGAGGCGAGTGCACGTCGCAGGCAGCGCAGCCCCGGCGGGGGGTGAATTCAACGCATGGTGCGCGAGCGCCACGCGCGTGGTCAGCCAGCGCGCTAATAGATCGGCGTCAAGTTTATGCGCCAGTTGTGCTTCGTCCGCGCAGATCAATACGCTGCATCCCTGGCCGTTGAGGAAGTACTGCGATGCCTCTAGCAGTTGAGCGACAGCGCGAGCCGGCGCTGCCTCCAGGTGATCAATGGCTATGACAAATGTAGCGCCGGCTGAAAGGACAAGTCGCCGGAGCAGCTCTGGAAAGGATGAGCGGAAGCGATGTGCGAACGCCGCAGCGGCCAGGGTGGCCGTCTCGTCATTATTGGCTTCGTGATGGATAAGCGCCTCCAGCTCGGCGCGCAGGCGGTGGATGGTCGGTGATGTATCCGTCAGCGCAGCCAGGCCGTCCAAAGTGCGCAGGATAAGTTGCTGCCAGGGCGCAGAGGCAGTAGACAGACGGGCTGCATCAAGCACGGTGCATAGCACGCGCCGATCTTGAGGGGTGCGCAGCGCGGCGGTGCGCAGCTCGGTCAGCAGCGTCGTTTTGCCGCTGCCCGTCGGGCCGAAGAGGCCGATCGCACGACGCGCTCCGGGTTGATCCAAAGCGGCCAAGATCGCGCGCAATGCCTCGTATTGCAGAGGTGAGAGCGCGATCGCGGCCGGCTTGGACAACGTGCCGGGCGTTGCGGCAGGGATCGGGCGAGAGGCGGGGGAGGTGGACAACGCTTCAGACCTTCTTGATCGTGATCGTGAGGTGCTCGCCGTCGAACGACTCGCTGGCGGTGTGACCATCCGGCAAAGGCGTCTCGGTCAGCGTCTCGCTGAGCGTCTCACGCCGGATGTAGTCGGCGTAGGCGCGGATCGCCTGTTGCAGGCGTTCAGTAGCGTTGTAGCTGAGCACAATGCGATCCGAGACGTTCAGTCCGGCTGCTTTGCGCAGGTCATTGACGCGGCGCACCACTTCGCGGGCCAGTCCTTCGGCAATCAGATCGTCGTTTAGCGTGGTGTCTAGGCCGACGACGATGCCATTCTCGCCGGCGACCAGCAATCCCTCACGCGGCACGGCCTGGATGATGACCTCATCGGGCTGGAGCGCGATGCCGTTGACTGCGATCGGCTGGCCAGCGCGCACGGCGCGCACGACGGTATCCGGATCAAGCCGGCTTAGTCCTTCGCGCACCTTGGGCAGGTCGGGGCCGAGCTTCTTGCCCAGCTTCTTCAGGTCGGGCAGCACGCGATAAGTGACCATCTCCGATTCGCGCTCCACGAACTCCAGCGCCTTGACGTTGAGTTCATCGGCGATCACGTCGTATTGAGCGCGGATGGCGCGGCGCGCCTCCTCATCAGCGACGATCATGACTTTGGGCAGCGGCTGGCGCACTTTTACCTTCGACTGGGCGCGCGTGCTGTGGCCCAGCGCCACCACTGTGCGGGCGATGGCGACCTCGCGCAGCAGCGCGCGCTCCTCTTCGCTCAGCGGGCGCGGTTGTGGGTAGGGTTGATGATGGACGGAGAACTCCCGAACGGTCTCCGCCAAGCGCGCGTTGTCCTCCGGATGCTCCAAGCGGAAGTCGGCGTGGCGCAGGTTTTGCCACATCGCCTCGCTGATGAACGGCACGATTGGGGCGAGCAACCGACAGAGCGTGGTGAGCACGCTGTAGAGCGTGGCATAGGCCGACTGCTTGTCGGTGGTCATCTGGCTGCCCCAGAAGCGCTCGCGCGAGCGGCGCACATACCAGTTCGAGAGGTCATCAATGAACTTCTCGATCGCCAGGGCAGCCGGCCGGGCGTCGAAGGCATCAAGGGCGGCGTTGACGCTATTGGTGGTTTCGGCCAGCCGGGCGAGGATCCATTTATCGAGTAAGTTCGTCGCAGGTGTGGCCTCGGACGTGGGCGTCCAGCCGTCCGCATTGGCGTAGGTGACGAAGAAAGCATAGACGTTCCACAGAGGCAGGATAACCTGCCGGCGCACCTCGTTGAGCGCGTTGTAGCCGAACAGCAGGTTGTCATCATAGCGCTGGCGGACGTAGAGCCAACGCATGACGTCGGCACCGGCGCGGTCGGCGGCTTCGTTGAACTCAATGGCGTTGCCTTTGCTCTTGTGCATCGGCTCGCCTTTCTCGTCCAGCAGCGTGGCGAAGCCCAGGATGGTGCGGGTGGGCATTCGCCCTTCCAGCACCGTGCTCATGGCGATCAGCGAGTAGAACCAGTTGCGAAACTGGCCGGGGAAGCTCTCGGTGATGAAGTCGGCAGGGAACCATTGCTCCCAGTACGCACGGTCAGTCCGATAGCGCAGGGTGGAGTAGGCGACGATCCCGGCATCCAGCCACGGATTGCCTACGTCTGGCACGCGCCGCCCAATTTGACCAGTGATCGGATGCCTGATCTTCACCTTATCAATGTAGGGGCGATGCGGCGTATGACCCTCAAACTCCTCCCAGCCCTCGACCGCGCGCGCTTTTAGCTCCTCATAGCTGCCGATGACCTCGAAGCTGCCATCTGGATATTCCCAGATCGGCAGGGCCAGCCCCCAATATCGCTTCTTGCTGATCATCCAGTCGTGCATGTTGCGCAGCCAGTCCAGCTCGCGCTCTTTGCCGAAGGATGGGATCCAGTTGATCTGCTCGGAGACCGCCATCATTTGATAGCGCAGCTCGTCCATGCTGATGTACCACTCGTCCACCATGCGATACACCAGCGGGGTGCCACAGCGCCAGCAGTGGGCATAGCGGTGGAGATATTTATCGCGCCGGTAAAGCCGGCCTCTGGCTTTGAGCATGGCTTCCACCAGGTCCGGCACATCGTGGGCTGCCTTGCCCGTCAACTCGCCGAAGCCCTCTAGGAAGTGGCCGTTCTCGTCGAGCGGGGCGACTTTGGGCAGGCCATGTTCCTTGCCCAGGGCGTAGTCCTCCGGGCCGGCGCCGGGCGCGTTGTGCACGATGCCCGTGCCTTCGTCCTCGCCGACGCCGTCCCAGGTGATCACAACGTGCTCAAAGTCCCTGCCGGCGTGCTTGTCCTGCCATTGTTTTCGTGCTTCGATAAAAGCCGGCAGGTCGTCGAACAGCCCCTCGTATGTCCAGCCGGCCATGTGCTGGCCTTCGATCTCACCCAGCACTTCATATTCGCCGCGCAGGATGCCGAGGGTTTTATTGCTCAGGAAGTACGCAGCGACTTCGCCATCCTTATGCACCTGGCGGACAAGCGCATAGGTGAGCTTTGGACCTACGGCGGCCATGATGTTCGCCGGCAGCGTCCAAGGGGTGGTCGTCCAAGCCAGCAGAAAGGCAGCCTGAGCGCGCTCGAACTTCTGCCGCGCCTCCGGGCTGACCCAGCGGACGTGGCTCAAGTCAAACGACTTGAGCTTCATGCGCACTGTGAAGGCCGGATCTTCACGGTCTTTATAGCCTTCGGTGTCAATCTCATGCTGGCTAATGCCGGTGGCGCAGCGCGGACACCAGGGGATGACGTCTTCGCCGCGGTAGATCCAGCCGCGCTCGTGACACTTTTTGAGGAAGCTCCAGATCTGGTAGTTATTCTCGTCGCTGAACGTGAAGTAAGAGCGCCCCAGTTCTGGCAAGCCGAGTTGACCGACAAGCTGCTCAACCGTGCCGCTGATGGTCCGACCGTCACGCGTCAGCGTGATGATCTCTTGTGGGTTGGCGACGATTTTCTCAGCCAGCATGCGCAGCTCGCTTGGGTCGTCCCAGTCCATCCAGTAGCCCAGGCGAATGGATTGTTCGGTCTGCAGCGCAGCGCTGTTGAGCACGCGCTGCTTGCACAAGCGGATGAAGCGCTCCACGCCAAAGGTTTCAATATCGCGCTTGGAGCGGAAGCCCATGTCCTTCTCAACGTTCACCTCGACCCATAGGCCCTGACAGTCGAACCCGTTCTGCCAGCGCTGGTTGTAGCCTTTCATGGCGAAGTATCGCTGCCAGAGGTCCTTATAGGTGCGTCCCCAAGCGTGATGCACGCCCATCGGGTTATTGGCTGTGATTGGGCCGTCAATGAAGGAGAAGCGCTTCTCGGCGTTTGCGCGCAGTTCGCGCAGACGATTAAAGGCTTGGGTGCGTTTCCAGAAGGCGAGTATCGCCCGCTCCTGAGCGGGGAAGTCAATTTGGGTCGCTACGGGCTGAAACATCGTTAAAACTTATTCTGGAATGATCATACAACGTGAGCGCGTTCCGGTGCGTTCATGGTGAGGGGCAAAGCCCGAGGGTAGGCGAAGGCACTGCCTTTGCCTATCCTCGGTGTGACCAATGGCTATCGCAGTGTCGCCAAGCTCCTGCCTCCCTCTGTCATTCTGAGCACATGCGGGCTCGAGGCCCGGGTAACTGTTGAGTGTTAAAAACGGAGCTGGGACACGGCTGCTAATACTCAGAAGTGGTCTCTGAGACCTGAGCGAAGCGCGGCATGCTGTGGCCTCTGACTTTGTCTCATCAGCAAGCGAAGAATCCAGACTCGCGCCCGCTCGAATTGTTGGCGGCGTCACCGGCTTCGCGGCGCAGCACTATGGACGAATCTGGCTAGCTGGGCAAGATGTTAGACGCTTCAGCTTGTATAATCTTTCACAAGCGAGATGGCCGACGGATTCGTGTTCGCTGCCAAACTGGCTGACCTTCAGGAAGGCGTCATCCTGTCGGTGCGCATTGATGAGGTGCCGGTGGCGCTGACCAAGCTAAACGGCCAGGTGCGCGCCTTTGGTGACGTATGCACCCACGACGACGGGCCGCTGTCCGAAGGACACATAGAAGATAACTGCGTGGTCTGCCCGCGCCATGGTGCGCGCTTCGACCTGTTCACCGGCAAGCCCACTTTCCCGGCGGCTATCGGCATTCCCATCTACGAGACGAGGATCGTAGGAGACGCTGTCGAGGTCAAGCTAAGTTAATTCGCAACCAGCGCGAGCACGGGTGAACCGCTCCTCGCGCTTGAACTAAATAGCTCTGGTCTTCGGGGCAGGGTGGAATTCCCGATCGGTGGTATAGCCCACGAGCGTGTTGAGAGGCACGCAGGATCCGGTGAAACTCCGGGGCCGACAGTGACAGTCTGGATGTAAAGAAGGCCAAGCCAAGGCGCCGTTCCCTTTGCGGGGCAAAGCGCGCTTTTGATCTACACCTCGCCGTCCAAGGCGGAGGTGTGCTATGGCGTATCAACAACCCCGGAGACCAGAAAGGTCAAAGGGGTTGTTTTCATGTTTGTATTCACCAACCGAATACGCATCCGCGATGATGGACAAGCGAGCAGCTCGCGCCCTGTCCTGCTCGCGGGGCGGATGCTTGAGCGCTTCGCACCGTTGTTGAGCTTGTCGCTCTTCATCGGTGTTTGGCATTGGCTCTCGCTGCGTTATCCGCCGTTTATTCTGCCCGGTCCGGGCAGCGTCGCGCAACGCTTCCTTGAGAAGATCGCGGATGGCTCGCTGCCCTTCCACGCCCTGGTCACCCTCTCGGAGGCGCTGCCCGGGCTGTTGCTGGGGACGTTGGCGGCGTTCGCGCTGGGCATCCCGATCTCGAGATCGCGGCTGGCCGATCGCCTGCTCTCGCCGTTCATCGTGGCCTCGCAGGGCGTGCCGTTCATCGCGGTGGCGCCCCTGCTGTTCATCTGGTTCGGCAACGGCCCGCTGACCAAGGTGCTGGTCTGCGCCCTGGTGGTGTTCTTCCCAATAGTCATCAACGTCATCGCCGGCTTGCGCAGCGCGCCGCAGACGTTGCGCGATCTGTTCCGCGCGCTGAACGCCACGCCCGCCCAGACCTTCATGAAGCTGGAATTGCCGGCTGCCTTGCCGTTCATCTTCGCCGGCTTGCGCGTGGGCGGCACGCTATCAATGGTGGGCGCGATCGCCGGCGAGTTCCTCAGCGCCGACCGCGGCCTAGGCTTTTTGATCAACCTGGGCAACAGCTTCTACGACACGCCGCTGGTGATCGTCGGCGTGCTCACCATTGTGGGCTTGGCGCTGAGCGTGTATGGCGCGATCCGCCTGGCCGAACGCGCGCTGCGCGTGGAACGCTGGGCGGCGTGACAGTTTGAGTTGTTGAGGAGCTTAAAGATGCGAAGGTTCACGTTGTCGTTAGTTGGGTTGTCGTGTGCGATCGCCTTGAGTGGATGTGCCCTGCCGGCGCCGCCTCCGCGGGCCGGCGCGCCGCCGGCCGGCCTGACCAGGATCAGGCTACCGATGAGCTACATCCCGAACGTCCAGTTTGCCCCGTTCTACGTCGCCGTCGAGCGCGGGTACTTTGCCGAAGCTGGCATCGAGATCGAGTTCGACTACAGTTTTGAGACAGACGGGGTCAAGTTGGTCGCCGCCGGCGATCTGCCCTTCGCCGTGGTCAGCGGCGAGCAGGTCGTCCTGGCCCGCGCCCAGGGACTGCCGATTAAATACTTCGTCCAGTGGTACCGCCGCTTCCCAATCGCCATCTTCAGCCTGAAAGAGCGCAACATCACCAAGCCAGAAGATTTAAAGGGCAAGACGGTGGGCGTCCCCGGTTTCTTCGGCGCGACCTACGTAGGCTGGCGGGCCTTCCTGGATGCTCACGGGTTGAGCGAGGGCGACATCAACGTACAGGAGATCGGCTTCACCCAGGCGGCCGCTGTGCAGCAGGGCAAGGTGGACGCCGCCGTGGGCTATATCGTCAACGAGCCGATTGTGCTCGAGGCCAACGGCTTTGCCGTGAACGTCTTTCGCGTCGGCGACCAGGTGGATATGGTGGCCAATGGGCTGATCACCAACGAGAAGACCATAGAGGAAAACCCCGCCCTGGTGCGTGGCATGGCGCGCGCCGTGCTGCGCGGCATCCGCGATACGCTCGCCGACCCAGACGCAGCCATGCGCATCTCCGCCAAATTCGTCGAGGGGCTACAGCCGGATGACCCAATTCAGAAGCGCGTGTTGCAAGCCACCATCGAACTCATGAAGGGCGAGCCGCTGGGCGCCTCGACGGCTGCGGCCTGGGAGAAGACGCAGGACGTGTTGTTGAAGATGGGCCAAGTTCGCACCAAGCTCGACGTGGACGCCTACTTCACCAACGCCTTTTTGCCGTAGCTTCATCGCGTCGCTGGGCGTTGCGCGCGGCGCAGCGCCCAGCGCGCCATGTGCCATGCTCATCGCCGAACACATCTCGCACACCTATCCAAACGGGGTAGAGGCGCTGCGCCAGTTCTCGCTACAGCTCAGCGCCGGCCAGTTCATGGCCATCGTCGGACCCAGCGGCTGTGGCAAGAGCACCCTGCTGCGCGTGCTCGCCGGCCTGTTGCGGCCCACGTCGGGCAAGGTCTGGCTGGCGGGCGAGCCGGTCACCCAGCCCTCGCCGCGGATCGGGATGATGTTTCAGGACGCGGCCCTTTTGCCCTGGCGCACTGTGGCGCAGAACATCCGCCTGCCGCTGGAGCTGGGCTGGCGAGGGAACGCCCATTTCTCGGTCGAGGAACTTATTCAGCTTGTCGGTCTGCGCGGCTTCGAGCATGCCTATCCCCGTGAGCTGAGCGGTGGGATGGCGCAGCGCGTCTCGCTGGCCCGCGCGCTGATCACCCGCCCACCTGTGCTGCTGCTGGATGAGCCGTTCGGCGCGCTCGATGCGATGACCCGCGAGAATTTGACGGCGGCGCTGGAGGGCATTCTGCGCGCCACCCAGACGACGGCCGTGATGGTCACCCATAGCATCGCCGAGGCGGTCTTCCTGGCCGATCAGGTCGTGGTCTCGTCGCCCCGTCCGGGGCGGCCCTTGGGGATTGTGCGCGTCACGCTGCCCAGGCCGCGGCACTGGGGGATGGAAAGCTGGCCCGAGTTCGGCCACTTGGTCGGTCAGGTGCGCGCGCTGTTGGCGCAGCCGCTGGTCGAGCCGGCGCGTGTCAACTGACCCCCCGCTCGCTCTCCGGGCGCAGGAAGTCGGGCAAGCGCGCGGTCGCCTTTTGAAGGCTCGGTTGCGCCAACGCGATCAGCGCGCTCTGTAGCTGGCCGGGCTCGATGTGGCGGATCAGCCGGCCGTTGTGCGCGATGCTGATCGAGCCGCGTTCTTCGGAGACGATCACGGCAATCGCGTCGGTCCCCTCCGTGACGCCGATGCCGGCCCGATGTCTCAGCCCGATGCGCACATCAGCGGGCGCCGAGTTCGTCAGCGGCAACACGCAGCCGGCGGCGGCTACTCGCCCTTGGCGGATGATCACCCCGCCGTCGTGAAGCGGCGTATGAGGGTCAAAGATGGTGAGCAACAACTCAGGCGTCAGCTCGGCATCCAGCGGCACGCCGGTCTCGATGATCGCCTGAAGGCCGGTGTCGCGCTCGATCACGATCAGCGCGCCGTGACGCCGAGCGGCCAAGCGCTGGGCGGCGTCGCTGATCTTGCGCACCATCACCTCCAGCTCGCTCTTACGCGCCGTGATCAGCATCTCATTGAAGCGGCCCAGCCGCTCCAGCGCTCGCCGCAACTCCGGTTGGAAGATCACCGGGATGGCCACCAGCAGCGCCGGCAGGGCCGTGCGCATCACCAAGTTGAAGGTGGGCAACTGCGCTGCGCCGCTCAGCAGGACGCTGATCACGCCGAGGACCAATAGCCCGCGCAGCAGGGGCACCGCCTGGGTTGCCCGCACCAGCAGCAACGCGACAAAGAAGATCAGCGACACCAGGGCGATGTCCAGGACGGCGAGCCAGTTCAACCTTTGGATAACCCAGAAGAAATCGCTCATTGTGTTGACCGCGCAAGGGGCGGCTGATAATATGGCAGGGCGAGCGCGCTGGACGCCTCGAGATGATTCTAGCGCAGCGACGTTTGGGCGCATTCACCGACAGAGGCAACCCTCCCACAGGCCATGTTGCCAAAGAAGGCGAACCTATAGAAGGTGGGCGACGGCGCTGCCGTCGCCCACCCCAGCGTTCTGCCCCTATCAATGCACTCTGGCGCATTCGCAGCGCAGGGCGAGATTCCTCACCTGCTCATGCGGCGCCGGCAGGGTTGCCGAGTGCCGGCATCCCTGCCAACATCTCCGGCTGTCCCAAAGGCAGCGCTCCTTCACGCTTGTCATGCGCCGCACTGCTGAGTGGACGCCGTTTGCGGTTCTCGCGTTGTTGATCGCGCTGAGCGCGCTGGGGCCAGCGGCCAGAGAGGTGCGCGCATCGCTCTGGCGGAGCTACGCCAGCTATCGCAGCCCGTTCCTGGATGCCTGGCCGGCGGGCGCGGCCCGCCCGCCGCGCGCCCAGCGCGTCGTGGTCGTGATCGTGCACGGCCTGCGCCTGGACGAATCGCGCAGGATGCCGACGCTGAACGCGCTGCGCCAGCGCGGCGCCGATGTCACGATTGAACTGAAGCCGCCGGCCTACGACCTGCCGGCGACGCTCACGTGGCTCTCTGGCGCCTGGCCGGAGGTGCACGGCGTCACGACGAATCAATCGCCGCTGCTCAGCCCCCCCGACACATTCCCGCGCGCGGCCCAGGCTGCCGGCTGGCAGGTGACCTTCATCGGCTCGGAGCAGCGCCATGATTGGCTCGGCGGCGCACAGCGCGCCGCGTTCGTGGACGACCTGGAGCCAAGCCAGCGCGATCAACAGGCGATTGCGCTCGCCCTGGAGGCGCTGCGCGCTCCCTCTGGCCAACCTCAGCTCCTCATCGTGTCGCTCACGCTGGTCGCGCAGACCGCGCGCCGAGATCCGGACTCATACAGCAGCGCGGCGGCGGCCACTGACTTTCGCGTTCAACAACTGATGGAGCAGATAAACCTACAGGCCGAGACGCTGGCCGTGCTTGCCGAGAGGGGGATTGCGCGCGATGGGCGCGATGGCGGCGGGGAAGCCGAAGTGGTCCGCGTGCCGTTGGTGATGGCCGGCGCAGGCGTGCTGCCGGGCAGCGTCGCAGTCGCGCCGGCCACAGCGATCGCACCGACGTTGGCCGCGCTGATCGGCGCACCGTTCCCCATTCATGCGCAAAGCGGGTTCATCGCCGACGTGGTGGATGTCGAGCCGGCGGCATTCTTCGCCTCCGCCCAGCAATTGACCACGTTCTACGACCAATGGAGCGCTGCGATCGGCCAACCGCGCTTCGCAGCCGGCCTGTTACGCCGCTACGGCGACCGCCTCGCCGCCGGCGAGCGGCTGGCCTACGCGATCTGGCAGGCGGAGCTGGGCCGTGCCGCAGCGGAGGCTGCCCATGCCCGGCTGCGCGCCGAGCGCGCCACGCGCCTGCCGCTCGTCCTAGGTCTGGGCCTGTTGTTGCTCCTCGTGGCCAGCCTGCTGCTGAACGACTGGATCAGCGGCCCGCTGATCGGCACGTTGGGCTATCTGCTGGCCTGGCTGGTCGTCTTCTTCGTCATCCGCCGCGAGCCGCTCTCGCTTTCGCTCTTCCCCGACGGCGACCCAGAGGGGGTGTTTGCCGCCTGGGAGCGCCTGTCCGCGCTGCTGATGGGCCTGGCCGGCGCCGTGGTCGCTGTCGGCACGGGTCGCCGCAGCGACGCGCTGGAGGCCGTCGCTGCCGTGCTGCGCGCGCTGGGGCTGATGGCCGTCGCGCAGGCGAGCATCGTGCTGGCTTTCTACTGGCAGTGGGGCGATGCGTTCACGTGGACGCTCCCCAATTCCACCTGGCTCGTCGCGGCGCTGCTCGCGTTGACGCAGCTCAGCGCCTTTTTGATCCAGGTGTCGCTGGCGCTGCCGGCGTTGCCGCTGCCTATGCTGATCGCGGCCATCAGCGCGCTCATCTACTCCGTCGTGCGCCGTTCGCCTTGACCATCTAGGGCCTGAGCGTCGAAGCTGCCATCGGCCACTGTGATTTGTAAGCGCGCGCCGCGCTGCACCGCCCGCACCGAGCGCACGATGCGCCCGTCGGCATCGCGCACGATCGCGTAGCCGCGCGCCAGCGTCGCCAGCGGCCCCACCCCCTCCAGCCGCGCGCGCAGCCCATCCAGGCGCAGCCGCAGGACGGCCAACCTGTGCGCGAGCGCGGCCGCCAGGCGGGTGCGCGCCTCGTCCAGCCGTTCGCGCTGGCGGGCCAACTGGTTAAAAGGGCTGAGCAGGCGCAGCGCGCGCTGCAGGGTGCTCAGGCTGGCCCTAGCCCGCGTCAGCCGCGTCCGCATTGTCTCGGTCAAGGTCAGGCTCATCGCGTCCACTTGCAGCCGCAGGTCGTTGATGTCGGGCGTGATGATCTCGGCGGCGGCCGACGGGGTGGGCGCGCGCACGTCGGCGGCGAAGTCGGCCAGCGTGTAGTCAATCTCGTGGCCGATGCCGCTCACCACCGGCGTGGGCGAGGCAGCGATCGCGCGCACCACGCGCTCGTCGTTGAAGGCCCATAGCTCCTCCAGGCTGCCGCCACCGCGGGCCACCAGGATCACGTCGCAGCAGCCGGCGTCGTTCAGCCGCTGGATGGCCCGCACGATCTGCTCCGGCGCGTCCTCGCCCTGCACCAGCGTCGGCGAGAGATACACCTCAAGCAGCGGGTAGCGCCGGCGCAGGACGTTGAGGATGTCCTGAAGCGCCGCGCCGGTGGGCGAGGTGACGATCCCCAAGGCGCGGGGGAAGCGCGGCAAAGGGCGCTTGCGGGCCGCGTCGAAAAGCCCTTCGGCCTGGAGCTTTTGCTTCAGGCGCTCGAATTCGGCGTTTAGGTCGCCGATGCCCTGGCCGACCAGCGCTTCGACGTAGAGCTGATAGACGCCATCGCGTTCATATACGTCTATGCGCCCGCGCGCGATCACCGCATCGCCGTTGCGCGGCAGCCGGCTGAGCCGCGCGGCATAGCTGCGCCACATCACGCAGCGCAACTGCGCCCCCTCATCTTTGAGCGTGAAATACAGGTGGCCCGAGGCCGGGCGCGAGAGGTTGCTCACCTCGCCGGCCACCCGCACGTCCGCCAGCAGGTCGTCGCAGGCGATTACTTCCTTCACCCGCGCGGTGACCTCCGAGACGCTCAACGGTTCGGGGGTGCGCAAAAGCGACTGAAAGGCGTACTGCATGGCTCAAGGAATAGCGAAGGTCACCTTACCCTGATAGCGCTCATCCAGCGGCGGCAGGGGCAACTGGCTGACGCTATCGTACACCACCACGCTCCCGCGCAGTGGGCCATGATGGCCCTCCAGCGCGAATGGATGCCGGTCCACGATGAGGCTGTCGCGGATCCACTTCAGGGTGGGGATGGCGCCCAAGGCCGGCACGCTGTCGTGCGTGAGATACAGTCCCTCTCCTTCCACGCGCACCGAGACCACGTAATCGTCGGTCAGCGGTCGCGCCGCCAGCCAGTGGAGGTCCACTTTCAGCGCCTTGCCGTCGCGGTGCGTCTGGGCGTCAATTAGCGCCATCTGGTCGGCGAACGGCACATAGCGCTGGCCGTCGCGGTAGTCGGGCAGGCGCTGGCCAGATTGGGCGATCTGGATCCCACGCCTGGGCGGGAGGTCAAAGCTCAGCGAGAAGTAGCGCGGTTGCTGTGGATCGCGGTTGGCCGGCAGCAGCTTGGCCTCGGTGAACGGCGCGCCCTCGGCGTCGGCCAGCGCAACCTGAGTGGGCGACTTCCCCAATTGCCAGTGCGTCCAGACGCGCAGTTGGCCCGGCAGACCGGCGTCGTAATCCACGCCGATCAGCAGGGGAGTCGCCGGTGTTGGCCCCCAAGGATTGGCCAACGGGTGCTGCGTCGCTGGCGGCCAGCGCGCCGGCTGGACATCCACTTTGCCCACCGCGACGAACGTCGCGCCGTCGGCCGTTTGGTAAGGGACGAAGCGCCCATCGGCCAGGCCATACGCGCCCAGCCATAAGTCATACTCGGCTGGGGGTAGGTCCGGCGGCAGCCCCAGGATCAATCGTCGCGCGTGATAGGCGCCGGCTGGCGCGTCGCCGGATAGGCGCACGTCAGCGTTGGCCGCCAGGCGACCGTCGGGCCGCAGCAAGCGCACGGTGAGCGAGTCGCCTTCGCGCGGCGATGTCGGCGCATACCAGCCCAGATCGACCGCCATCGCCTGGCCGACCTCGGCCTTCCATTCCGGCCCATTCAGCTGGCCGACGACGGCCAGCCGCCCGTCGAACACGTGACGGGCCGCCGGCGGCGCGGGCGGCGCCTTGGTGACCAACCAGAGCGGCTGGCCGGCCAACGGCAGCGCGCGCAGGCCGCGCGCTGCCAGCGACTCAACGAAGGGCGACGTGACCAAGGTGGGATGGCTTGGCGCGAGTTGCGCGGCCTGTTCGGCGAACGTCTCGGCGTATGGCTGCGCGCCGCGCGGGAAGACATAGCGCACCCTCACGTCCCGGCGCAGCCCCTCGATCTCCTGGAGCGCCCACATCGGCGTGGCCTGGTGCCAGCCGGCCAGGACGACGCTGTTGGCCGGCGCAGCGCGCAGCGCGCCCTCGGCTGCGGCGCGCGTCCCGCGGTGTTCGGCCAAAAAAGCATAGCTGGGCCAGCGCTGAGCGCCATCGCTCAGGGCGATGAACAGCGCCATCAGCAGCAGCGCGAGCGAAACGGGCGACGCCCGCCCGCGCAGCATCACGGCGCTGCCGCCCAGGCCCGCGCCCAGCAGGGCGCACAGGATCACCCAACACGGCATGGCGTATTCCACCGTCTGCGGCGCGCGGTAGGTCAGCGTGATGAAGAGATGGCCACCCCAGGCAAACAGCCAAGTCTGAGCGATGCCGGGACGGACGAGCAGCAGCCCCAGCATCGCCATGCCCATCAGCGCCAAGAGCGGCACGCTGAACTGAAACGTCAGCAGGGGCAACAGCAAGGCCGAGCGATCGGCCAGCAGGGTCGGCTCGGCGAAGGCCAGCATGTCGCCGGCGAAGCCGCGCGCGAAGATGTGAAAGAGCAGCCCTTCCACGGTGGTCAGGTTGCCCGGCGCAAAGCGCGCGCCGGCGGCGTCGCGCAAGGGCAGGTAGAGCCAAATCGCCTGCGTCCCGATGAAGACCAGCGCCGCGCACGCCAAGCCGCGCCAAAAGCCGGCGCGGTCTCCGCGCCAGGCCGCGAACAGCGCCGCGCCGCCCAGCACGGCGCCCACGACGACCAGCGAGAGATGATGGCCCACGCCCAGCCCAAGCGCAAGCGCGAAGAAGGGAAGCCCGCTGGCGCGACCGGCGATGGCGACCCGCGTTGCGGCGTAGAGCATCAGCGCGGTGAAGAGCGCGGTCAGGCTGCGGATGTTGGTGGTGGTGGCCTGCGCCCAAAACGTAGTGCTGGTGGCCAGCGCCGCGCTGGCGGCCAGGCCGGCGAGCGCGGTCACCACGCGGCGCAACCAGGCGTTGCTCAGCCGCAGGTCAGCGACGTGCGCGGTCAAAGTTTGCGCGGTGAGCGAGACGAGCGCCAGCGTCCCCGCGGCGGCAATGATCGAGAGGAAGGAGACGCGCGCGAAGGGCGATCCCAGCGGGATCTGGGCCAGCAACCAGCCCAGCAGGGTGAACAAGGGATAGCCGGGCGGATGGGGGATGCCCAGCGCCACGGCGGCCAGTTGAAACTCGCCGCTGTCGGCCGGCTGCACATCGCCGTTGAGCGTGCGCGCGTAAAGGCCGGCGAAGGCCAGCGCTGGGGCGAGCGTCGCCAGGACGCGCACCCAAATATCAGCGGCGCCCTTCATAAACGCGGCGGAGCACGGCTGCGGTCTCAAGCGCTGTGCGCTCCCACGTGAACTGCGCCGCGCGCAACAAGGCGCGCTGGCAGAGCGTGTCGTGCAGGTCGTCTTCGATGCAAACGGCGATCAAGGCGCCGGCCATCCGGCGCGCGTCCTTGGGGTCAACCAGCATGCCGGCGTTGCCCACCACCTCGCTGATGCTGGCGGCGTTGCTGCCCACCACGGGCACGCCGCACGCCATCGCCTCCAGCGGCGGCAGGCCGAAGCCTTCGTAAGTGGAGGGGTAGAGGAAGCAGCGCGCGCCGGCATATACCGCCGGCTTGTCCTCTTCTTCCACGTGACCGATGAAGCGCACCACATCGCCTATCTCCAACCGTGCCGCCATCTCGGCCAACGTGAGGCGTTCCCCACCGTCGCTGACCACCGGCGTCGAGGGCGCGCCGCAGATCACCAGCGGATATTCCTCGCCGATTGACTCCCCGCACCACACATAGACCTGCATCAGCGTCTCGATGTTTTTGCGCACGTCGAAGCCGCCCAGGTAGAGGACGTAGCGTTCCGGCAACTGGTAACGCGCCTGGACGCGGGCGAGGTCATCCGCTGATACATACGGCGTGAAGTGCGCGCCGGCGGCCAACGGCACGACCGTCACGCGCTCAGGCGGCAAGGCGAGATGCTTCACGATGTCCCTCTTGCTGAATTCGGAGTCGGTGATGACCGCTGCGGCGTTGGCTGCGGCCGCCCGCACCAAGCCGGCATAGGCGCGCTGGCGCGGCCCGCCGCGGTAGGCCGGCAACGCCAGCGGGATCACATCGTGAATCGTCACGACCACCGGCACATCGCTGACCAGCGGCGGCCCCCAGTAGGGCACAAGCGCGATATCGGCGTTCATCCGCTGCGCCGCGCGCGAAAACTCCACCTGCTCGAAATACAGCTTGGCCCAGTCCCCACGTCGGCGGGGCAGCACAGGCTCAAGCTGAATATCCGGCGCGACGGCCGCCAGCGCGCTGAGCAACTGAGTCGTGTATTGGCCGCTGCCTGTCGTGTGCGTCTCCGGCGCATCGAGAAACCAGGCGTTGACGGCGACTTTCATGGCGAGGGATACAATCGCTTCTCGATTATGCCTGATTCATCGGCGCTCGACACCGCCCTGCTCAGGCGATTGACGATCGGCCGGCTGATGCGCAGCGCGCGCGAGGCCGCCGGCCGCAGTGCAAAGGATTGCGCGCGTGCCCTCGGCATCTCCCCTCAGCGCCTGTTGGCCTATGAGGCAGGCCAGCGCGAGCCGAGTTTCGTCGAGTTGGAGGCGCTGGCGTATTACCTCGACGTGCCCATCCAAGCGCTGCTCTACGAGGAGGCAGGTAAGCGCGTCAGCGCCAAGGCAAACGAGCTGCCGGCGCTGGCCCAGCTTCGCGCGCGCGTGGTGGGCGCTAGGCTCAAGCAGGCGCGCTTGCAGCGTGGGGAGTCGCTAAAGGCCACCGCACAGGCGCTCGGCATCGCCAGTGGGCGGCTCAACAATTACGAACTCGGTCGCTCGCCGCTGCCGATCACGCTGTTGGAGAAGGCGCTTCTGCACTTCGGCATGACCATGGACCAGCTCCTCGACCTGGGCGTTGGCCCCATTGGCGAGGCGCAGCAGCGCCTGGCGCAGCATGCCCGCTTCGACGACCTGCCGGCAGAGGTGCGCGCCTTCATCACCGCGCCGACAGCCCTGCCCTACCTTCGGGTCGCCATGCACCTGAGCAAGCTGCCGCCCGAAGACCTGGCCGGCATCACCAAGGCACTCAGCCAGCTCACCGAGGGCCTCGCTTCAGCCTAGCCCCCACCTCACTCGACGTGCAAGCGCCCATCGGCGAGCGCCTGTCGAAAGATCGCGATCGTCTCGCCAACCGCGCGGTCGAAGGGCGTGCGCGGCAGGCCGCCGAGCGGCGCGAGCAAGGCTTCTAACGGCCCGCCGTCCATGCGCTCTGGGAAGGGCAACGGCTGGTCCTCAAAGGTGATCTGCCCGCGCACCGCGGGCGCGGCGGCTTCGATGGCTGCCACGACTTCTGCCATGCTTAACATGGCCCCGGGCAGGTGATAGACCTCTGCGCCGTGGAACGGGACGAGCGCACAGGCGATGAACGTCTTAGCCACGTCGTCGGCATATTCATAGTCGGCCCGCCCGCCGTAGGGGATGTGGTATGGCTGGCCGGCGGCGGCTGCCAGCATCGCCTTGGTCGGCGCGGAGGTCAGGCCCTGGTCGCGGCCGGGGCCGAATACGATGTAGGGGCGCAAGCCGACCGATGAGACGCCGTTCTCCCGCCAATACACGCGCGCTGTGCCCTCGTTGGCCTGCTTATACACGCCGTAGAGGGTGGTGGGGTGGCCGGCAGCGTCGTTCGGCAGCGGCTCGCCTGGTTTGGCGTCATCGGCGTCGTACACCGCGATGCTGCTGGCGTAAACGACCCGTTCGGTGCGTCCGCTGCGCCGGCGCGCCGCCTCGAAGATGTTGACCGTGCCGACGACGTTGACCTGCGCGCCGAGCACCGGATTGGCCCGGCAGAAGGGCACCTGCAGGCCGGCCAGGTGGATCACGTGCGTGATGTCGTGCTCATCCATCGCCCGCTGCACCTGCGCGAAGTCGGTGATGTCGCCGCGGACGAACAGCGCGCGCGATAGTTCCTCGGGCGTCATGATCAGGCGCAGCCGGCGCAGGTCCTCACCCAGGTCAAAGGCGACAACCCGCTCGCCGGCGCGGATCAAGTTGCGCACGACCCAGGCCCCGATGCACCCCAACGCGCCGGTGACGAGGAAGCAGCGTTCGGCCATGGCCAATATTATGCGCGCGGCTGGCGCTCGTTGACCGGTGATGAGCCCACAGAATCATCAACCACCCCACTCCCTCTGTCATCTAAGGCTCACGCCTGAACATCGCCACCGGGGAGCACAGAGGCTGTGCCGCTTGGTCCGGCGGATGATTCGTCGCAACGGTAGACGCCACTTGGTTGGCAAGCCTTTCGATGCTTCGCTGACGCAGCGGGCGAGGGCAAATGCGTGCACGCACGACGCGCTTCGCGTATTAAAATGGACCGCGCCCGTTTAGCGACCGCGCAGCATGCTCCCCGGGTAAGCCCGGTTTGGGTGCATTCACAGCTATGGGCAAAACCCTGGGTGGGCGACGGCATTGCCGTCGCCCACTCTCTATAAGAAACCTGCCTCTGCTGGCAGCGTCGCTTGTTGGAAGGTTGCCCCCCGTGCGTGAATGCGCCCCCTGCTTCGGCACGCGCTATAGTCGGCGTATGCTGAATGCCGAATCGCCGACTCCCCCTCGCTGGAACTTGTCGAACATCTTCCCGGCCCTGGACTCGGCTGAACTGCGAGCAGCGATCGCGCGCTGCGAAGCCGAGCTAAGCGCACTGGAGGTCTTCATGGATAGATGCGGCATCTCCAGAACCGCGGTCGCACCCTCTGACGCAGCGCAGGCCGCGCTGGAGGGCTACTTGGCGCACGTCAATCAGCTGCTGGCGCATTACCGCACGATTCGCGCCTACGTCTTCGCCCATGTCGCCGGCGACGCCTTTGATCTACTCGCCCGCCGGCTGCTCAGCGAGATCGAGCCGTTGGGCGTGCGCCTGCGACAGATAGACGTCCGCTTCAGCGGCTGGATCGGGCAGCTTGCCGATGCGCTGCCCACGCTGATAGCGAACAGCGCGCCGGCTCGGGATCATGCGTTTTACCTGCGCGAGACCGCAGCGCAGAGCCGCTATCTCATGAGCGAGGCCGAAGAAAGCCTGGCCGCCGAGCTCAGCTTAAGCGGCGCAAATGCCTGGAGCAAGCTGCAGGGGACGATCACCTCGCAACTCAGCGTGGAATTCAGCCGCGATGGACGAACCAGCGAGAAGTTGCCGATGCCCACCCTGATCAATCTGATGCAGCATGACCCCGATCCTGAGGTGCGCCGGCGCGCCTACGAGGCCGAGCTGGCAGCCTGGAAGACGGTCGAGGAGCCGCTGGCAGCTGCGCTCAACGGCGTCAAGGGCGCGACGCTGACGCTGGAGCGGCGGCGGGGGCGGCGCGACCCGTTGCATGCCGCGCTGGACAGCGCGCGCATCGATCAGGAAACGCTAGAGGCGATGCTGAGCGCGATGCAAGCTTCGTTCCCGGCCTTTCGGCGTTACTTGCGCGCAAAAGCCCAACGGCTGGGACATGCCGGTGGGTTGCCATGGTGGGATCTGATGGCCCCGGTATCGCGCCATGTGCGGCATTACGCATGGGCAGAGGCGCGCGACTTTATCCTCACCCACTTCGCCAGCTTTAGCCCACGCCTGGCCGCGCTGGCCCGCCGCGCCTTTGACCAGAGCTGGATAGACGCTGAGCAGCGCCCAGGCAAGCGGGCGGGGGCGTTTTGTATGGACGTGCCGCTGGTTAAAGAATCGCGCATCCTGTGCAACTACGACGGCTCGCTTGACCAGGTCTTCACCATTGCCCACGAGCTGGGCCATGCCTTTCACAACGACTGCCGGCACGCCGCGGGCAAGACCGAACTTCAATCGGTCACCCCCATGACGTTGGCCGAAACTGCCTCGATCCTGTGCGAGACCATCATCACCGACGCAGCGTTGGCCGAAGCGCGCAACCCGGATGAGAGACTGGCGATCCTGGAGACCGATCTGATCGGCAAGACCCAAGTCATCGTGGATATCACCTCGCGTTACCTGTTCGAGCGCGAGGTCTTTCAGCGGCGGGCCAAGGCCGAACTCTCGGCCACGGAGCTTTGCGAACTCATGCTGCGCTGCCAGAAAGAGACGTATGGCGATGGCTTGGATGAGCGCTACCTCCATCCATACATGTGGACGTGGAAGCCGCACTACTACTATCCCAGCCTGTCCTTCTACAACTTTCCCTATGCATTCGGTTTGCTCTTCGGCCTGGGGCTGTATGCGATCTACAAGCAGTGCGGACCGACGTTCGTGTCGCAGTACGAGGCGCTGCTGGCGGACACCGGCGAGGCGACCCCTGCCGAACTGGCAGCCCGATTTGGGCTGAACATTCGCGAGCCGGCGTTTTGGGCGCAAAGCCTGGGCCTGGTCGAGGCGCGCATCGAAGAGTACCTTGGGTTATTAGAAGTCATCGGGCCTGATGATTCGCCGTTTCACGCGGTCCTCGACAGCGCCGCTTAAGAAGAACATCAGCAGCACATCCACCCAGCCGGCCACGACCAGCACCCCCACCGGCAGCAGGTCGGCTTGGGTGAGAAAGCCATCGGCCAACTGCGAGAAGATAAGCTGAAGGATAAAGGCGATCATGACCACGGCGATCACCGTTGAGCCAACTGCGTTGCCGAGCAAGACGCGCCGCCTGAGCCAGAAAGGCAGGCCGGCCAACGCGCCTAAAGCCGTCGGGAGCAACACATAGATAAGCCCCCACCATCCTAGATCCAGCAACAGGTCTACGGAGATCATCTTCCTCTGCGATCAGCAAGCAGCTCAGCGACCAACGGACCGACCTCCAGCACGCTATCCAAGAAGTAATCCGCCGCATCGCTGGGCGGGCATTCGATAAGCACAGTGGTGATGCCGATCGCCCGCGCCGCGCGCGTATTGGCTGGCGTATCCTCTACGAAGATCACCTCGTGCGGTTGCACGCCCAGCATTTCCATCGCCATGCGGTACGCCAGCGGGTCGGGCTTATTGCGATAGCTCAGCGCATGGATGTCTATCACACGTTCAAAGCAATCCTGAATGTTAAGGTGGTTCAGAACGCGCAGGGCGTGCGCGATGTCTGCGTTAGTCAGCACGGCGCGGCGCAGCGGGATGTTCAGCAGCATCGCGCGCAGACGCGGGTCAGCCGTCAGCATGCCGTCCAGGGCGATGTCGTGCACGTAGGCAAAATAATCTTCTATGTTGACGGGATACCCTTCCTCCATCAGGCCGCGCAGTGCCGTGCCGTGTAGCGCACGCAGACGCTGGCGCAGGTCGTCGGCCTGCTGAATGGACATCCCGAAGCGACTGGCGATGAACTGGGTGATGCGCTCGGTAATCGCCGCCATTAAACCCGCCGAACGGGGATAAAGCGTTTCATCGAGGTCAAAGAGGATCAGCGAAAACGCCATAGCTCACCATGCGCGGTCTATCTCTTGAGCGCAGCTACCTCGTGCTGAATAGGCTGATAAAGCACCTAAGAAAGCTCGGCGAGCTGGCCGAGGTGCTCCAGCAAGGCCACGAAATCGGGCGGTGGTTGAAAGTCCAGCGACCGGCCGTCCAAGCTATAGGGCAGCGGGAGGAACTCGCTGTCGCGCAGCCAATACAAATGCGGGCTGAGCGATCCGGGCCCTTCGTGATACAAGCCGACGATGACGCGCAACATGGCGTTCACTGCGTGGGCCATGCCAACATTGCGGATGACATGGAGCAGCAGCGCATCGCGCCTGGGCAGGCCCACCAGCGCACCATACGGGAGGTCCGCCGGCAGATAATCCTCAATGATCAGCGCGTGGCTGGCGGCGTAGTATGGATCGCCGTGATAGAGCACCACGTCGGTGCCGGGCAGCAGGCTGGCTGTGGATGCCCTCAAGCGACCGCTCTGGCGCAGGTTATGCCGGCCCAGCTCAAACAGGTCTTGCCCCGTTTGTCCCCAGCGCTGGACCTCGTTTGGCGCGACGGTGCGCACAGTCGTCGGCAGATCGAGCACCAATGTCTCGATCGTGCCCTCCGGTCCGGAGCGGTAGATCAACTCGGCGGACTCCTGGAGCAGGCTATCCGGATACAGGCGCGCGCGCAAGCGCGGCTTCACGGCCTCAAAGTCGGCCACGTCGAGCAGCAGGGCGTCTTTGTCCTCGCTCATGGCGAAGATGCTGTCGAAATGCTGGGCGATTGCCTGTGGCCACTGCTCAATGGCGAGAAAGGCGCATGCGCGCGCGATGTTTTGCAGGCCAAGCACGCTGGCGCGCAGCCGGCCACTGAGCGGCTGCACGACCCCTTCTTGTGGCTTGACCTGTGCTGAGATCTGCCGGCTGGCGAAGTAGTCCTCGACCAACGAGATAAACGTGCGGAAGCCCTGCGCGTCTAAACTGCGCGCCCATTCCGGCGGTTGGGCATACCCTGAATCGGCCATAGGTTTACGAGAAGAGTGTAGCACCGCGCGCTGAGCAGGCATTCATGGCTCGCCTCGGACGGGCGACGTGGTCGCTTACCGCTGTGCTGCTCCCATCAGTCATCCTGAGCGTCGGCGCACGCGCGCAATCGCCGCAAGGTCCAGTGAGCTAGGTGGGCGCTTCGTCCCACTTGGTATGAACAACTCGGCGCGTCCCACGAGCGCTCATATCGGATTCACTTCCTATAATCCTACGAGTGCTCTCTGTGCAAGAGCGCTTGCGTCGCTTGCCCAGCGTGTCAGAACTGCTCAAGCAAGCCGGCGATCTGATCGCCCAAGCGGGATACGACCTGGCCAAGCAGGCCCTGCAAGAGGCGCTGACCCAGGCCAGGACAGACATCCTCGATGGTGCCGAGACACCCGACGCTGACTCTCTGATCCGCGCTGCGCATGACCGATTGCGCGCGCTTGTTGACTACCCCCATTCCCTGATCAACGCCACTGGCGTAGTCATCCACACAAACCTGGGGCGCGCCCCGCTCAGCCGAGCTGCACAGCAAGCGATGCAGGCGGTCGCAGCGGGCTATAGCGCGCTGGAATTCGACATGCACAGCGGCCAGCGTGGCCGGCGCGGCCAGGAGGCTGAACGGCTGCTTTGCATGTTGACCGGTGCGGAGGACGCGCTGATCGTCAACAACTGCGCCGCGGCCACTGTGTTAATGCTGGCTGCCATCGCCGCTGGGCGCGGCGTGGTGATCTCGCGCGGACAATTGGTCGAGATCGGCGGCGGCTTTCGCATCCCGGAGATCATGGCCCAGAGCGGCGCTCAATTGATTGAGGTCGGCACCACCAACCGCACGCGGGTCGCCGACTATGCACAAGCGCTGCGGGCGCACGCTGCGCGTCCTGGTGGGGTTGCGGCCATCCTGCGCGTGCATCCCTCCAACTTTCGGCTGCGCGGCTTTACGCAGGAGGTGGGGATCGCCGAACTGGTGCAGCTCGCCCGCGAGCATGCCGAGACGACCGGCGAGCCGCTGCCCGTGCTCGACGACATCGGCAGCGGCGCGCTGGTGGATACCGCCCGGTTCGGCCTGCGACGCGAGCCAATGCCACAAGAGAGCATCCGCGCCGGCGCAGCGGTGGTGGCCTTCAGCGGCGATAAGCTGCTAGGGGGGCCACAGGCCGGCCTGCTGATTGGCCAGCGCGCTTGGATCGCGCGCTGTCGCAGCCACCCGCTGGCGCGCGCCTTTCGCGCCGATAAGTTCACCCTGGCCGGCTTGACCGCTACGCTGCTCCACTATGCGCGCGGCGAGGCCGAACGCGAAGTGCCTGTCCTGCGGATGTTGGCGATGAGCAAAGACGATATCAGCCGGCGCGCCCGGCAGGTGATGGACCGTCTCGCGGCGTGGGCTGATGCGCGCGGACTGCGCTTGGCGCTGCGCGATGGTCACGGCGCGGTTGGCGGCGGCACCTTGCCCGATGAGTCGCTGCCGACGACGCTGATCGCGATCTCATCAGCGACGCGCTCCCCCCACCATCTACTGGCTGCGCTGCGCCAGCAAGGCGTGATCGCGCGGATTGACGACGACCACGTGGTGCTCGACCTGCGCACGGTGCTGGATGACGACGCGCTCGTGAGCGCGGTTCAGAACAGCGATGGCTGATCGCCAGCGGCGAACAGTGACTGGCCGGCGGCCAGCTTGTGCGCCCAGTGCGTTGGCTCCGGCAGGCGATGGCCACGCATACATCGCTTGACGAAGGCCACGGCGGTCGGCAGGTCTATCAAGTGGCCGGGCGAGATGAACAGCGGCGCGCCCCGCGCGCGCGTGCGCAACACAATCCCGATGATTTCGCCAGTCCTCGGATCGCGCAGCTCGCTGGAGTCGCCGGCCTGCGGCCCAGGTGGCTTGAACTGTCCGTATAGCCGAGATTTGGCCACGCCAATCGCAGGCCGCGCCAGCCACAAGCCCATGTGCGAGGCAATGCCCAAGCCGCGCGGATGGGCGATGCCTTGGCCGTCGAACAAGAGCAGATCCGGCTTGTGGCGCAAGCGCGCCCAAGCGGCCAAGATGGCCGGCCCTTCACGGAAGGCCAACAGGCCGGGCACATAGGGGAAGGTGAGCGGCGCGCTAGCGACGACGCCCTCGATGGGCGATAGGTCGGCCAGGCCCAACACGGCAATGGCAGCCCGCGCCTCCTGCGCTGCGATGCTCACGTCCACCCCACCGACCGTCTCGATCGGCCGGCCGTCCCAGCGCAGGATCAACCGGCAGCGCAACTGCTGCTGGATAGCGATAGCCTCATCTGGGGAGACCGTCCACGGGTGTAGCGCCATGGGTTACGGCTAATTATGGGTGCGTTCCCGGCAAGTGGCAGAGCTTGGGGTTGAGCGACAGCAGTGCCTTCGCCCACCCTCTATAGATTTGCCCTCACCAGCAGCATCGCTCGGTAGAAGTGGAACCCTGTCGGTGAATGCACCCAATGCCACCCCTCATGATCGGCTAGACCGAGCCTCGCTATGGAGGCTTTGAGGTCTGCGCTTCGCCAGCTATCTGCGCGCGACGTCATCCGATTTGCATTGACCGGATCAGCCGTCGCGATCGCGCTGATGCTGATCATCACAGCCGGCAGCGTGCTCACCCCGTTCATCATCGGCCTGGTGCTCGCCTATTTGCTCACGCCCATCGTCAATCGGCTAAATCGCTGGCTGCCGCGCTGGGCTGCCATCCTGCTGGTCTATGCCGCTGGCATTGCAGTGGTGAGCACCCTCCTCGTCCTCCTTGTTCCAACGCTGATCAGCCAGGTGATCCGCCTGGTGTCTGCTGCCACTCAGCCTGAGGGGTTAGCGCGGCTGGCAGACGAAGGTCTGCGTTGGTATCGGGAGAACGTGCCGGCCAGCTTGCAAGCGCCTATCGAACAGTTCCTACTCCAGCGCGTCCTGCCGACGATCCAGGAAAACCTGACGAGCATCGCGGCCAGCATTGGCTCATTCGTGCTGCGTCAGATCGCGCAGCTATTTAGCGTGCTGTCCTTTATCGTGAGCTTTTTGGTGGTGCCGATCTGGCTGTTCTACGTGCTTAACGACGCGCGCCGATTCCGCGCCGTCTTCAACCGACAGATCAGCTACCGGCTGCGCCCCGATTTCTGGAACGTCTGGCGGATCGTGGACCGCGCCCTGAGCGCGTATCTGCGCGGCCAGCTCACGCTGGGGCTGATTGTAGGGGTGTCAGCCGGCATCGGCCTAGCCGCGCTCGATCTCATCCCTGGGATCGAGGTGGACTACATCTTATTGCTGGCGATCTGGGCCGGCATCGCCGAGTTAGTGCCGATGATCGGCGCGCTGCTGGGGGCGATTCCGGCCACGGCTGTGGCGCTCTTCGTCGGCGGGCCGCTCTCCGCCCTCGCCGTGCTCGTCCTCTTCACAGTGATCCAATTCGTGGAGAACAATTACTTGGTGCCGCGGGTGATCGGTGAGAGCACGGGGGTGCATCCAGCCATTCTGATCGTCGCGTTGGTGGTCTTCGGCAACCAGTTTGGGCTGGTCGGGGTTTTTCTGACTGCGCCGACGCTGGCGATCGCGCGCGACCTTTATCGGTATGCGTATAGGCGATTGCGCGGCGATTCGCCCGCGGAGGCGCTTGGGGAACCAGCGCTTGCGTCGGAGTCAGCGCCGTCCGCTGCCCCCTCGCTCCAACAGAACAACTCAACGCTGCGTCTGCCCACCTCGTGATACCATCATGCAACGATGTGGTTCTTCCGTTCGCCAACGATCGTGCATGGCGAAGAGGCGTTGGGATACCTGGCTGAGCTGCGCGGCGCGCGCGCGTTCATCGTCACCGACCGCAACATCCAACAAGCCGGCCTGCTGGCGATGGTGACCGCGCACCTAGATCGGGCGGGGCTCGCGCACACCATTTACGCCGATGTGCAGCCCGACCCTCCCCTTGGTCTTGTTCAGCGCGGCGCGGCGGTGCTCGCTGAATATGCGCCCGACTGGATCGTGGCCGTAGGCGGCGGCAGCGTGATAGACGCCGCAAAGGCCATGTGGGTGCTTTACGAGAACCCCGGGCTAGACCTGGAGGCGCTCAGTCCGCTGGAGGCGATCACGCTGCGCGCCCGCGCGCGCCTGGTTGCCATCCCTACCACCGCCGGCACGGGCAGCGAGGCCACTTGGGCGTTCGTGATCACCATGCCCGGCGATCCACCGCGCAAGCTGGGCAGCGGCCATCCGCTGGCCGTGCCTGACTTGGCGATTGTTGATCCGTGCATGATGCGCACCGCGCCCCCGCGCGTGATCGCCGATAGCGGCATGGACGCGCTGACCCAAGCCATCGAGGGCTATCTGGCGACCTGGGCCAACGATTACACCGACGGCCTTTGCCTTGTTGCAACTAAGCTTGCGCTGGACTACCTGGAGCGCGCTTATCGCAATCCTGACGACGCAGAAGCGCTGGAGAAGATGGCCAACTGCGCTGCCATCGGCGGTCTAGGCTACATCAACAGCATGGTGGGCTTAGCACATTCGATGGGACATGCGCTTGGCGCGCTCTTCCATCTGCCACATGGCCGAGCGGTGGGATTGTGCTTGCCCTATGTCATCGCGTTCTACGCCAGCCCGGCGCGTTCGGCTGAGGTCAAGACGCGCTTCGCCTCGCTGGCGCAGTTCTGCGGTTTACCCCACGACGATGAGACCGTCGCTGCGCATGCGCTGGCCGAGCGGGTGCGCGCCCTGGCGCGCGCCATTGATCAGCCGCTGACGCTCGCTGAAGCCGGCATCTCAGCGACCGAGTTCTCAACTAAGTTGGATGCCCTGGTGGACAACGCCATGAACGACACGGTGATCTTTGCCTCGCCACGGCAGCCATCGGCCGAAGCCCTGCGCACGCTGTTCATCTGCGCGTTCGACGGGCTGGCGGTGAATGTTTAGCCGCATCACAATGCGGGTAGCGCTGATCAGTTTCCATACCTCGCCGTTGGCCACCCTGGGGGGCAAGGACACCGGCGGCATGAACGTCTACGTGCGCGAGGTCGCGCGCGAATTGGGGCGGCGGGGCATCGCCGCCGATGTCTTTACGCGCAGCCAAGGCAACGAATCGCTGCGCATAGACCCGCGACTGGGCGCGAACACGCGCGTCATTCACGTGCCTGCCGGCCCACAGATCGCGCTCCCTAAGCACGCGCTGCACCAGTATGTGCCGGACTTCGCTGAGTGGGTGTGTCGCTTTATCGCCCAGCCCGACGAAGCACAGGCCGGTCCGCCCTACGACGTGATTCATGCTCACTACTGGCTCTCCGGCTTGGTGGCCGAGTCGCTGCGCCGGTGTTGGGGCGTGAAGTTCGTGATGACCTTTCACACCCTGGCCGAGCTGAAGAACCAGATCGCCACGCGAGAGCAGGATCGCGAAAGCGACCTGCGGTTGCGCAGCGAATGCCATCTATGCGACGTCGCCGACCGAATCACCGCCAACACCCACGTGGAGAAGATGCAGTTGGTGCGCTTGTATGGCGCCAGGTCATCTCGCATTCGCATTGTGCCGCCGGGCGTGGATCTGGCGCGCTTCCGCCCGATCGAGCAGGGCTACGCGCGAAAAGTCATCGGCATCCCAGCCCCAACGCGGCTCATCCTGTTTGCCGGCCGTATTGAGCGGCTGAAGGGCTTGGACACTTTGTTCCAAGCAGTGGCCATGCTCCGCCAGCACCGGCCGGATTGGGACTGGCGCAACGTGAGCGTGGCAGTGATCGGCGGCGACCCTAGCGAGGCCGGCCAGCGGGCAAACGAGGAGATGGCGCGGCTGCACAGCCTGCGCAGCTCGCTGGGGCTGGACGACGTGATCATCTTCCTGGGCGCGCGCGACCAGGATGCCCTGCAGTACTACTACGCCGCCGCTGAGGTGCTGGTGATGCCATCGCATTACGAGTCGTTTGGGATGGTGGCGCTGGAGGCGATGGCGTGTGGCACGCCGGTGATCGCTTCGGATGTGGGCGGGCTGAGCGTGTTGGTTCAGCATCACAAGACCGGTCTGCGGGTGCGGGCGAACGATCCTGCCGAACTCGCGCGCGCCATCGAGCGATTGCTGGATGACGACGCGCTCCGCCGGCGCATGGGCCATGCTGCTGCCTGCTACGCCGAAGGTTACTCGTGGCAAAAGGTGGTGGACCTGCTGCTGGACGTATATGGCGAGTTGGGGACAGGCGCCCGCTCGCGCGGGCAAACTGATTCAACAGGGCGCGTTCAGGGGCCAGAACCCTAGGCAGGCGATGGCAACGCTGTGACCTGCTCTCTTGTCGCTGGTTGCGGCCGGCAAGCGGCTGCCCCTCACGGCAAAGCACCCATCAAACGGACACGGGCTCCGGGCGGGGGAGATCAGGTGCGCCGAGCGCTTTGCGCACCTTGCGTTGGATGGAAGCGGGCAACTCTTTGAGTTTGCCTTCGCCACGCAAATAGTCCTTCAGCTCATCAGCGCGCAGCACAACGAAGGGTGATGGCTCGATATCCAGGACCGCGCGCGGATGGCTGAAGACGATGATGCCGCGTAGCGGTATTTTTAAGGTCGGCAACTGCTCGTTAAGCACACGCTGGACTTTCTGGAGTTCCTCATTGAGGTCTTCCGTCGGATCCCCCAACGGCTCATCTCGGCCGAACCAAAAGCGCAGCAGGCTCTCCCGCCGTTTCCACTTCCCATCGCGGTAGCTGATCTTCCCATCCTGGGTGCGCACCACGAACACGGTTACCCCACCCGGTTCGATGAGCAGATAGTTGGTCGGGCCGGCGAAGAGCATCAGGGCATATTTACGCTCTAGCCCTTTCAGGCTCTCGCGCAGAACGACGTCGGGGCGCGTCGCGGCGAGGTAGCGATTGCCATAGTAAAACCCAATCCGCGAGGCAATGAGGCCCACCAGCAGGATGACCAGATAGAGGGCGAAGAAAACGCCGGAGTTATCGGGCGTGAGGAGGCCAAGTTGAGGGCCAAAGAGGGTGAGCAGCAGGCCGACCAGCAGGATGCCCAACGACCCAAAGAGCGCAACGCGCCCGATCAGCGCCATCCGACGATATTTCCTCTCATTGATGACGACTTTCATCAGTCTTAGGTCACACCTTGCCAAAGACGATCGTGGCGTTTTGCCCGCCCAACCCAAAAGAGTTTGAAATCGCGTATACGACCTCCTTGAGGCGGGCACGATGGGGCACGTAGTCCAGGTCACAAGCTGGATCTGGGTGGTGCAAGTTGATCGTCGGCGGAATGATGCCGGTCTTGATCGTCATGATTGTGCTCAGCGCCTCGATAGCGCCGGCAGCACCCATCGCATGGCCGACCATGGACTTGGTGCTGGTCACGGGAATATCGTAGGCATGCTCGCCGAAGACGTGCTTGATGGCCGCTGTCTCCAGCGCGTCATTGGTCTGTGTGGCCGAGCCGTGCGCGTTGATGTAATCCACGTGGTGTGGAGCAAGGCCAGCGTCCTGAAGCGCCCACTGCATGGCGCGGATCGCGCCGCCGGCAGAGGGGTCGGGAATAGCGATGTGATAAGCGTCTGATGAAACCCCCATGCCCAGCACTTCGGCGTAGATCGTCGCCCCGCGCGCCTTTGCGCGCTCGTAATCCTCCAACATCATCACTGCGCATCCTTCGCTGTAGGCAAACCCATCGCGCGTGAGGTCGAAGGGCCGCTGGGCCAGCTCCGGTTGCTCGTTCAGGGTGCTCAGCACGCGCATCTTAGCAAAGGCGACGATGGCCGTTTCCGTGACGACGGCTTCCACGCCGCCGGCCAGCACGGCATCGGCCTTGCCGAGTCGGATCATCTCAGCGGCGTCGCCGATCGCCTGCGTGCCGGAGGCGCAGGCTGCCACGACTGTGCTGAGCAGCCCTTTCAGGCCGAAGCGCGTGCTGATGTGGTGTGCCGGCGCGTTGGGCAGTGCCGCCGGCAGGGCAAAGGGATTGACGCGCTTGTAGCCATATTGATAGTATTCGCGCGAGCCACCCTCAGACATCTCATAGCCGCCCAGCGCTGTGCCCATCACCACGCCGATTCGGTCGCTCTTGACGTCTTTGCCAATGCGCAGGCCAGAATGCTCGATGGCCTCTTGGGCGGCGGCTACAGCAAACTGCGAACAACGCGCCATGCGCCGCAGCTCCTTGGGATCGAAGTATTTGAGCGGGTCGAACCCTTTTACCTCGCCGGCGATGCGCACTGGCAGATGGCTGGGGTCAAATTGGGTGATCGGGCCGATGCCACTGCGACCGGCGACGAGGTTATTCCATGTGTCCACCAGGTTCAGGCCCAGAACGGTGATGGCGCCGATCCCTGTGACGACGATCCGGCGTCGCTTGTTGGTGTTGGGAATGATGATGGTTGGCGCGTTGACCTGTTCGCTTCGCCGGCGGCGCAACATGCGCCAGCTTGCGTTGGTAAAGCGGCTTAACCCACGCCGCAGGCTGGAGAATCGTTTCGGTCGTGCCATATTCCTACGAAGGCTCGTTGGCAATTGCTGGTCGTAACTTTGGCAACGCCTGCAGGCCAGTCTCTATCGCATCCACTACGCCACGTTCCACAGCCTCCGCTGCGCGCATCAGCGCCGAGCGGATGGCGCGCGCCTGGCTGCGCCCGTGGCCAATGATCACAACACCATCCACGCCAAGAAGTGGCGCACCGCCGATCTCCTGGTAATCGGTGCGCTTGCTGATGCGCGTGAGCGCGTCTTTGATCAGCAGGCCGCCGAGCTTGCCGATCGTTGTGCGCATGATCTCCTCGCGCAACATGCCCTTGATGAACTCGCCCATGCCCTCAGCGAGCTTGATCATGACGTTGCCGGTGAAGCCATCGGTCACGAATACATCGGCGCTGCCGGCCGGCAAATTGCGCCCTTCGACGTTGCCGATGAAATTAAGCGGGGCTTGTTTGAGCAAGCGATGCGCCGCTTGCACCAGCTCGCTCCCTTTGGTTTCCTCTTCGCCGTTGGAGATCAGGCCCACCCTCGGGTTGCGAATGCCCATCACGCGCTCGGCATAGATGCTGCCCATCAGGGCGAACTGAAGCAGATGCTCCGGTTTGCAATCGGCGTTGGCGCCGACGTCCAGGAGCAACACCCATCCCTTGGCAGTGGGGAAGACTGCCGAAAGGGCTGGCCGCTGAATGCCCTGGATGCGCCCAAGGTGGAAGAGCGCCGCAGCCAACGCCCCACCTGTATTGCCCATCGTGACGAAGGCATCGGCATCGCCATTGCGAACCATCTGCATGCCCACCACCATCGAGCTGTTTTTCTTAGTCTTTACGGCCTGGGCGGGATGCTCGCCCATCTCGATCACTTCGCTGGCATGCACGATGGGCAGGTGGAGGTTGGCCGTGTTGTGCTGCACAAGCAATGGCCGGATCAACTCCTGGCGGCCAACGAGGGCTATCTCCCAGCCGAATTCGCGCGCAGCGCTGACGGCGGCTTCAACATTTGGTGCAGGGCCGAAATCGCCCCCCATAGCATCTAATACGATCTTCATTGCACGCCACAAGCAGAAAGGTGATCGCCAGCAGGCTAGTTTCTCGAGAAGAAGAGCCCATCCTCTGGCGGTCGAATGGCCGAAGCCACGATCTGCAACATCTTCGTCTCCTGGCTCAAGAGGTCTTCCTCCATCCTGAGCAGGTCAGAAATGCGCTCTTGAGCTAACAATCTTTGCTTATCCTCCAGCGGCAAATCCAGTGCAATCGCTGTGAACACAGCCAGCTCTATCGGGCGCGTCGGCAATTGATCAAAGTTGAAACGCTGCTCGTTGGCCTCAGCGACGAGCGTCAGATAGCGCTTAACGCGCCGAGCTACCGAGCGCAGGAGAGGATGCGACGGCTCAACGTCCTCTACGAAGGGCAACGTGCTCACCTCGCCGACGAGATAACCATGCTCGCTCATCCGGAAGTGATGCACTTGAAAACGCGCCTCGCCGACCGTGAGGATGTTCATGCGGCCGTCGGACAAGCGCCGGAAGTCGGTCACCCGTGCCGAGGTGCCGATGGTGTGTGGCACGTGCGGCGGCGCATCGCGCATGAGCACAACCCCGAACGGCGTGTTGTGCTCAATACAGCTCCGGATCATGATGCGGTAGCGCGGCTCGAAGATATGTAGAGGCAGCGTCTGACCGGGAAACAAGACGACGCCCAGAGGAAAGAGCGGTAGCTCGTAAACCTTCGCCTCCATATATCTCTCGCTGCAGGTCAGGAGATTATAGCTACGCGAAGAGGGTGCGTTCACAGTTAGGTAGAACCTTGGGTGGGGGACGGTAACGCCGTTGCCCACTTCTCTTATCCTTCGCCGGCAGCATGGCCTGTCGGAGGTTGCCCCATCAATGCGTCTCATGGCGAGGCCGAATCCAGGCGGGTAAACAGCAGCGCCGTTGCCTATCCCCTATTTCATCAGCGTTCACCCGAGTAGCATCCGGCGAGCGTTTGCCCCTATCAGTGAACGTCTCGCTCCTCTGATGCGCAGCCCAGTATCATTCGGTGCGATGGCGATCCTCATCGAGCATGTTGACGTTCTGGATCCGGCAGCTCCGCGCAGCACTGCGCATGATCAGTCTATCTTGATCGAGGGCAACACAATCACGCGCATCGCGCCGGCAGCAGAACTTGCCCTCCCATCGCTGCAGATCGGCGCACAACCCTTACAAGTGATCAACGGCCGCGGCTTGCTTGCCATTCCTGGCCTGATCAGCGCGCACACGCATTCGCCAGAGAACTTCATGCGCGGGGCGACTGAACGCATGCCCTTAGAGCCATGGCTGGTTTGGCTCTACGGCACGTGCGGTGAATATAGCGCGCGCGACCACTACCTATGCGCGGCGATGAGCGCCATCGAGATGCTGCTCAGCGGCGTCACAGGGACATTAGATCACCTTTGGCACGGCGGGCCTTGGCAGCGCGAGTATCTGGATGCCGCTATGCAGGCGTACAGCGATAGCGGGATTCGCGCGGCCGTAGCGCCCATGTACGATGACCACGATTATGTTCTGGACGTCGCCGATCAACTAGGGTTCGATCTGCGCGGCAGCGTATATGGACAATCTCACGGCGGCTACCGACCGGATAGGGAGGACTATCGGCGTGGGTTGTTGCGCGACACCTTAGCAATGCTCGATGCCTGGATGTGTGACTGGCATCGGCGCGACGACGGCCGCTTACAAGCCTTCTTAGGGCCTGCTGCCGGCCAGTTGGTGACTACCGAGTGCTTGCAATGGTCGCTGGCGTTGGCGCGCAAACATGGCGCCGGCGTGCATATGCACTGCGTCGAAACGCGCGTCCAGGATTACTGCATTCGGCGCGTGCGTGGCAAGACAGCGATTCACTGGCTCTACGACGAGGGGTTGCTCTCCCCAGAAGTGACGCTGCCGCATAGCGTCTGGGTTCGCAGCCCGGCAGACCTGGATCGCCTGGCCGAGTGCGGCGCGATCCCCGTCCATAACCCAGCAGCCAACCTTAAGCTTGGCAGCGGGTTGATGCCGATGCGCGAGATGCTCGACCGTGGCATCACCGTAGCATTGGGCGTGGATGGGGCGTGTAGCAGCGACAACCAGAACATGTTCGACGCCATGAAACTCGCTGCCCTCATTCACAACCTCAACCATCATGACCCGCAAACTTGGATCAGCGCGCGCGAGGCGTTCGAGGCTTGTACGCTAGGCGGAGCGGCGGCGTTATTGTTGCGCGAACGGCTAGGGCGCGTGCGCGTCGGCTACCTGGCCGACATTGTGCTGCTGGACACACGCAGCGCCGTGCTTGCCCCGATGAACGATGCTTATAGAATGCTGGTTCACTGTGAAACCGGCAGCAGCGTCAAGCACGTCATCGTAAATGGACGGCTGGTCGTGCGCGACCGCAAGCTGCTCACCCTCGACACCGACGCGCTGATCGCCGAGTTCTTCGAGCGCGCAGCGCGCCTGCCCTTCCGCCAGCCGCTCGACGAGAAGACGCGAAAGGACATCGCAGACGCCCAGGCATTCTGGCAGGCAGTCATGCAGCGTGTAGAAAGTGGCGAGTAACTATCCGCTGAAGAACGCAATTCATACTCTTTTAACTTCATGACGTAGCATCAAGGCGTGTTCGCCTTATTGAGGGGATATTTATCGGCCGGTCGTCCGCAACCGACCATGGCCCTCGCCGAGCAGCCAGCGTGCGCAGAGCCTTATCGGCATGGCAACTGCCACCTCATTGAGTTGAAGAACGTGGTCAAGGTCTACGAAACCCCGGCCGGTAAGTTCTACGCGCTGCGCGGCATCAACCTACAGGTGGACACACACGAGTTCGTAGCAGTCATCGGCAAGAGCGGCAGCGGCAAATCGACGCTCATCAACATGATCACCGGGATTGACCGCCCGACGTCTGGCGAGGTGTTCGTAGGCGACACTGCCGTGCATCGCCTGAGCGAAGGGCAAATGGCCATCTGGCGTGGCAAACACATCGGCGTGATCTTCCAATTCTTCCAGCTCCTCCCTACGCTGACCCTGGTGGAGAACGTCATGTTGCCGATGGACTTTTGTAACACCTATCCGCCGCGCCAGCGTTATGAGCGCGCTATGTATCTCCTCGAGCACGTGAACATGGCGCAACATGCGCACAAGTTGCCCTCTGCTGTGTCTGGCGGTCAACAACAGCGCGTGGCCATTGCGCGCGCGCTAGCAAACGACCCTCCGATTATCGTGGCCGATGAGCCAACCGGTAACCTGGATTCCAAAACAGCCAATCAGGTTTTTGACCTCTTTACAAAGCTCGTTGAGGAAGGCAAGACCATCCTGATGGTCACCCACGATCAGGACCTTGCACGTCGCGCGACGCGGGCAGTGCTCGTCGCCGATGGAGAGATCAAAGACGAGCTTCGCCGAACGTAAGTGTTCCCGGGGAAACCGCTGTTTCCCCTGGGCCAAATGATGGCCCGCCCATCATCAGATGTTGCGGTCAACAAGGTGAAGGCCTTCCCTCGCACGCTCAGCATTCACAAGCAGCCGCACTGCGACAAAGCCCTCTGATGATCCGAAACTGACCTCTTTCAGTGCGTAAACAGAAGCGCTGACAGCCGTTACGCTTGGAAATCCCTTCGCGTCGTTCCTCAACCGCGCACGGTCAATTTACCTGCTCTTAATCAGATTTGACTCTCTGCCAACTACTTAGTAAAATGTCGCTCGTTAGCAAAGACAAAGAGAGCGACACGCTGAGCGTGTTTGCTCTCTAAGAAGAGGCCTCGAGCTTATATTCAACTTTGCTAATCGGGCTTATTTCTCTTATGGTAGAATAATAAGGAGTGCTATGGGACTACTTCACCATGCACAAAGGGTAATCTCGGGAAAACCAAAGGTCCATCCTCGGCACGTGATCACTGCGCTTTTTATGGAGTACCGCATTCTCTATACAGCGCATCTCGATCAAGCTACTTGTTTTGCATGCAGCCAGTTTCGCCGAGGTCCCGTGAGCGCGCACCAATGAACACGCCCGAGATGCGGCGACATCGCGAGTTAATCCTATTTAATCGAAAAGGAGGTTGAAGAAATGATCTCTCGAAGCGAACTGAGGAAGGCGAAAGGAACCCTATTGGTTGTCGGTGCTGGCGAAGCCAGCAACCGTGTGGCAGCTTTGATCGCCGAGCAGGGATATCGCACGCATACTGTCTCCAGCATGCGGGATGCGGTATCGGCTGTGGTCAATAGCCAGGCAGACGCCGTGTTGCTGGACCTGGCGAGCGGTCAGGTGATGCTCGACCTGGCCGACACGCTGATGGGGCTACCGTTTTGCCCGCCTGTCGTGGTCCTCGATAGCGAACCCGATCTCAAGCGCGTGATTGCGGCGCTGCGGATAGGCGTGAGCGATTACCTCTTCGTCAGTGATGGCGATCAAGAGTTGGTCAGCCGGCTCATCATGCACATCGAGAAGGGACGCGCTGCCGCCGAGGCTGCGCGTCAGCGTGAGGAAGGCGGTGTCCTGCGCCCCTCAGCCAACGGCGCACGCTCTGCCACGGGCTTGGAGCTGAACGCAGCGCGGCGCGTCCTGCTCGTCGAAGACGTGCCGATTCTGCTCTCCGCCATCGAGCTGAGCCTGGTGGAGACGCTGATCCAGCACGCCTCGCAACTGGTTACCTATGACGAGCTGATGCAGGCTGCCTTCCCAGCCGTCACCGACAAAGAGCATGCGCTCCGTCTGCTGCGGCCGCACATCGCCCGGCTGCGCCGCAAGTTCGAATCGGTGCCCAACGCGCGCTGGCGCATCGCCAACTTCCGCAGCCAGGGATACATCCTCCAGCGGGTCGGCGTGCCGATCAGCAAGCCGGCGGCTGCGCCGGAGACAAAACCGGCAGAGGCGTCTCCGGTGGCAGAGTCGGAAGCAAGCTGATTGCTACTTCCTCTGCTCCCGAAATGCTCCGGGGGCGACGAAGGTGTCGCCCCTGGAGCGTTTTTATTCCCCCAATGTCTTTGTCAAGGGTCAGAATGGGTCTCTATAATCCTCAAAGTGCTCAAGTAGAGATAGAGATATAGAGATATGGAAGCAACTTTAGCAGAGACGAAGCCGCTCGACCGCATCAGCGCTCGCACGGCGGCCGTGCAGCCCTCGGCCACAATGGCCGTGGAAAGCAAGGTCAAACGCATGCGCGCTGCCGGCGAAGCTGTGATCAGCTTTGGCGCTGGCGAGCCGGACTTCCCCACGCCCGAACCGATTAAACAGGCCGCGATCAAAGCGATCCAGGACAACTTCACGCGCTATACCGAGACCGGCGGGATGGCAGCGCTCAAAGAGGCGATCGCCGCCCGCGAGCGGCAGAACACCGGCCTGGACTACAAAGCGAGCCAGGTAGCGACCCACACCGGCGGCAAAGAATCGCTCTACCTGGCGTTTCAGGCGCTGTGCGAAGCCGGCGACGAGGTGCTCATCCCGGCGCCATACTGGGTGAGCTATGTAGAACAGGTGCGGCTGGCCGAGGCCACGCCTGTGATCGTGCCGACGACGGCTGACACCGGCTTCAAGGTAAACGCCGCGCTGTTGGCGCGCTACACCACTCCGCGTACGCGCATCCTGGTGTTGAACTCGCCCTCAAACCCCACCGGCATGGTCTATAGCCAGGCTGAACTGGAGGACATCGCTTCATGGGCACGCACCAATCAGGTGATCATCCTGAGCGACGAGCTTTATGACCGGATCGTGTTTAATCCGCCCTACGCGCGCTGGCTGCGGGTCGCGCCTGACCTCTACGAACGCACGGTGATCATCAACGGTTTATCCAAAGCATACGCGATGACCGGCTGGCGGCTGGGCTATGCAGTTGGCCCGGAGTGGATCATCAAGGCCATGCTCAAGATTCAAAGCCATAGCAACTCCCACCCCAGCTCGATCACCCAGGCCGCTGCCCTGGCTGCCTACACGCTGGACCTTGAGGCGGAGATCGCCAAGATGGTCGCGGCGTTCAAAGAACGGCGGGACTGGATCGTTCGGGCGCTGAACGAGATCGCCGGCGTGCGCTGCCTCATGCCGGAAGGCGCGTTCTATGTCTTCCCCGATTTCAGCGCCCTGCTCGGCAAGCCATTGAAGTATGGACGCACCTGTTCCACCACCGAGGAGCTGGCCATGTATCTGCTGGACACGGTGAAGGTGGGCATTGTCCACGGCGAGGCATTCGGCGCGCCGGGCTGCGCGCGGCTGAGCTACGCGATGAGCCTGGAGCAGATAAAAGAAGGCGTGGCGCGCATCCAGGACGCCCTGACGCTCGCCTGAGTCACCACGCCTTCTGCTTTGTCTGGCTTATAGATAGTCCCTGAGGTAGCGCGCGCGGCGCGGGTGGCGCAGCCGGCGCAGCGCGCGCGCTTCGATCTGCCGGATGCGCTCGCGGGTGAGACCGAACTTTTGCCCAACCTCTTCCAAGGTATAGCACCGGCCGTTGATCAGCCCAAACCGCAAGCGCAGGATGCGCTGCTCGCGGGGCGTGAGCGTGCTCAACACCTCTTCCAGTTTTGTCCTGAGCAGGTCTTCATATACCGTTTGGGCAGGGGAGGGTGCGTTCTCATCCTCGACGAACGCGCCGAACTCGCTATCCTCCTCTTCGCCGATCGGCTGTTCTAGCGATAGCGGGCGCCAGGATACCTTGAGCATCCACTCCACCTGCTCGCTCTCTACGCCCAGCTCGCGGGCCACCTCCTGGGGCGTAGGCTGCCGGCCTAGCATCTGCTCCAGCTCGCGCATGATTTTGTATAGCCGGCGGATGCGATCGTTCATGTGCACCGGCACGCGGATTGTGCGGCTTTGGTCGGCAATGGCCCGCGTGATCGTTTGGCGAATCCACCAGGTGGCATAAGTGGAGAAGCGAAAGCCGAGCTTGTAGTTGAACTTCTCGACTGATTTCATCAGGCCGAGGTTTCCTTCTTGGATCAAGTCCAAAAAGGGCACGCCACGTCCCATGTACTTTTTGGCGATGCTCACCACCAAGCGCGTGTTGGCCTTGATCAAATGCTCGCGTGCTTGTCGCCCTTCCTCAACGGCTTGCTCATATCGGCGTCGTTGCTGGGGGCTGAGGCGGTGGCCGTGCAACTTCAATTTCATCTCGGCGCTTCTCCCTCGCGCAATGGCTCGCGCCAACCGCACCTCTTCTTTATTGGTCAGCAGCGGCACGCGAGTCATCTCGCGCAGATATAGGCCGATGCCGTCATCTACGCTGATGTTGGCTAGGTCGTCGTCCTCGCCGGCGAATGCCCCTTCATCGTCATCCTCTTCCTCCTCCTCGTTCTCGTCCGAGCTGCTTAGCTCATCTTCAAACTCTTCCTCGTCTTCTCGGCCAGAGACGTCGTGTACCTTTACGCCGGCTTCTGCAAGGGCTTTGACGACTTGTTCTATCAGCTCATAGTTATCTTCAGCTTCTGGGATAAGCTCCAAAATATCATCTAAGACAACCGCGCCCTGCGTTTCTGCTTTTATCAACAAAGAAGCGATTATCTGATCCTCATCAAACTGCATCATCACCCTCTCCTTCCAAGGCCCGTCTGGAGTTACTCAACCGGATATTGATCCACGCCCGATCGTCTTCATCGAGCGCGCTAAGCAGCTCGTCAGAAGTAATCTCAGCGTATTCAGGATGAATGGGGTTTATGGGGATGGCCATAATGATCTCCTCGCGGAGTGTCTCGGTCAGGTCTATCCATCCATCCTCGCCGATACGCTGCCAGGGTTCGATGTCGTCACGAGGGTACTGGGGCAGCCCCAGCAAGATCTCATCCAGGCGGATGTTCAGTCGCAACCCAAAGGTTTCAAGTGAGCGGACGCATTGAACAGGCGTTTCTGTCTCCAGCTCGCCACGAAGGAGTACAGCGTCGTTCAGGCGGGTGAACTCAAGCCGACCGCGCAGATAAGCAACCTCTAAATCGTCAAGGGCAATCGGACCGTAGTCAACTTGTTCAACGTGCGACCCCCCTACCGGTCCATAAACCAGCTTGCGCAGCCGGTACCGCATAAATGAATGTTAACAGGTATTTGGCCAATCGTCAATGGTTTGATAGGACTTTTTCACCTCACCGGCCTATCCAGCGCATGCCGACCGATGCTCAAGGTCTCACCGGCAGGCGGTTCTGGAGCACAAAACGAGCAGATCGGCACGATGATCCATCCGAATGGCAAACACAGGTTGACGCTTGGCTGGCCTAGCATGGAGCAATTCGCCGCCCCGCCGATAAGAGACAAGGTGCGGCAGGCTACTGCCTGGCGAAGTCAGAAGGCAAAAAAGCTGGGCGAAGGCATTGCCTTCGCCCAGCCGAGATTCTTTCTCTGGCTGCGAATGCGCTCTCGCTAAATCGAATTGGTGCTACATTTGCCCTTGGCCATGGCAAGAGCAGCAGGATAGGGCTGTCCATAGGGCGGGCAACGGGCTCACGCCTAAAGCCGAGACGCCCGCCCAAAGCGCTGACCCCGACGGGCCGGCGCATCCTGGGCAATCCAGACAAGCATTACGAGGCAGCCTCCGCGCGCTGTGCTGCTGTAACCTGGGCCGACGCACCAGCCGCGCGCGTCAATACCACGTAGGCAATCACCGCAGCCAAGACGAAGGTGACCAAGCCAAAGGCAGCGTCAAGCTCTTTGGTCATCACCAGCGCGATCTCCCCCAGCGCCCCGCCTGGATAACCGATGAGCGTCGCGCTAAGGACGTTGTTGATGACGTGCGCGCCGATCGCATAATCCAGGCTGCCGCTGCGCAGCGTGAGCAACGTGTAAAACATCCCGCTGGTCAGCCAGTGTAGCCCGGCCAAGACAATGCCCGCAGCTCTCACTTCTGGGTTGCTCAAGTGCAGCAACATGAAGAAGAGGCTATTGATGATGCCGAGGATGACCCAATTGCGCGTCAGGCGGCCGGTTGCCTGCAGCAGGTAGCCACGGAAGAAGACCTCCTCGGCTGTGGCTTGGATCGGGATCAAGAATATATACATGAAAATGGTCGCTAAGTTGCTAAGGAAGTTGTCAACGTTTAACCTGTAGCTTGACAAGCCTTTCCAGAGCATCTCTGCAATTACAGCCGCGACCATCAGCCCAGCCCAGACGAGCATTGCGCGTCCGATTCGCTCCCAGTTCAAGCGCTGCGCCGGCCCGATCAGCGTCCCAGCGGGGCGGCCATGCAGCACGCGCGTCACCACCAGAGGCATCACGAGCATGGGGAGAAACCCCAAGAGGGTAAGCGCAGCCTGCACACTCGTCGCGCTGCTCCCGACGGCAACTACGATCACGGCAGTGATCACCATCCAAGTAAAGACGATTAGGATAACTCCTAATACATAGCGCCACAGGCTGTTCTTTCCAGAATCAGCCATTGAAAAAAGATTGGTTGCTCACGATTTATGCTTCTCCTTCTTCAAGATTTCCCGTCAACGGATGAGCGACCACGAACCAGCGCCGCTTGACCCGACCGGGCGCGGGTGGTTGCTCCGCCGCTGCTTCCAACAAGGCGTAAATGGCTTCGCGCAAGCGAAGGAACTCTTCCTCGGTGGCGTAGAAGAAGTGATCGCGCACCGCCAGATTGTTCAAATCCGGCGCGCTGCGTTGCGCGATATGCTGCGCCGCAGCCTGAGCGACGACCATCCCGTAGACGCTGACGTGCTCAGCAAAGGCGTCCATGGATTCGGGCTTATCCAGCGCATCGGGGTCAATTAGCCCTTGGACGGCGGTGTAAAAGCGCTCCTCGATGCCGTTGATCGAGCGCGTGGCCGCGACGACCACCAGGCCAGCATCGTGGAGCTTCTTCACATGCCGGTATAGCGAGGGCAGCGGCACATCGGGCAAGCGCTTGGCTATCTGGTGTATAGAGAGTTGCTCAGCAAGCAGCACTTGGAAGATGCGCATCCGCACCGGATGGTTCACTACCTCAAAGTTCCGCGAGTACATATCAGTATCAGTAATGATAACGATGTACTTTATAACACCGTTTACCCCGCCTGTCAAGTCACCACATGAGCAAGTTGAGGGTATTCGGACGAGCGGCGATAACAGGACATGGGGGAGCTAACTTCTCACTTCAACGAGTCTGAACCGCTCGGGCAAGGACGGATGAATCCGCTCACTCACGATGCTCATCCTGGCTGCCGTGAACGGCGAGAGCTCACTCCCAGGGAATCGCTGAACAACACCGGGAACACATCCGCGATGGAATCAGCGGGCAGAGAAGCCACCGCAGCATGGGACGCCGATGGCTCGTCCCGACAGGTGGGAGAAGCGGTCCTCAAAAGATAGCCCCGCGGAGGCAATAAGCGCCGCGGGAGT
>JAGHYX010000076.1 GCA_017743375.1 Chloroflexota bacterium | reverse complement strand
ACGCCAGCCTTGATCTTCGCCAACGGCATTAGCCAGAGCACGGTCTTGGCGACGGTGCGCGACGCCTTCGGCAACCCGGTGCCCAATGCGGTGGTGAACTTCCTAGCCGGCATTGGTCAGTTCAGCCCGACCAGCGGCAGCACTAACGCCAACGGAGAGGTGACAGCGACGCTGACCTCGATCTTCCCCGCGACGGAGAACATCTTCGCCACGGTCGGGACGCTGGTCGCGCAGACGCCGGTGACCTATCAGCTCCCCCCGACCTCGCAATTGGGCCTGAACGGCAACCTGACGACCGTCACCCAGACGCTGGGCGTCGTGCGCAAGAACGACCTGATCACCTACACGGTGACGATCACCAACAGCGGCAATGGGGCGGTGAACAACATCCTGCTGGTGGCGCCGATCCCGAACGGCACGGCTTACGTGCCGGGCAGCGCCAGCGGCGGGAACTTCTCCGGCTTGAACCTGATGGGCATGGAGGAGGTGTTCGGCCCGCAGGCCGTCCAAAACGCGGTGGTCTGGTCGGGCAGCCTCGGGCCGGGCGCGGCGCACACGCTGAGCTACGTCGTGCAGGTGCTGATCCTGGAAGGCCAGATCGTCAACCAGCCGCGGGTATACGTGAACAACGAGGACACTGGGATCAACCTAAGCAGCACAGTGCAGGTGGAGGCGCGCAAAGCGTATATGCCAATTGTGCGCCGCCAATAGGTTGAAATCGGCGGCAGAAGAAGCGCAAAGCGGGGCAGTGCTAAAGCGCGCTGCCCCGCTCTTTTATTCGTCGGCCGGCATCTAGAACCGACCCTGGCGCGACTCAAGGGTCTATCGTTACTTCCTTTGGGCCACTCCCCGACGAACGGATAGGGGCTGTCCCGAACGCGCTATACGAAAGGAGGATAGACATACACACGCGCCTCGGCTATCCTGTGCCTATCATCGGCGCGCTGTGGACGTCGGGCGCGCCAGGAGGTTTGGAGGAATGTCAGACAACCCATTACTTGCGCTCTCTCGGGCGATGGCCGACGCCGTGGAGATGATCGGCAAATCGCTGGTCATGGTCAACGGCCGGCCTCGCCAGCCGGCGACCGGCATCGCTTACGAAGCAGATTTGGTGCTCACCGCAGATCACGTGTTGGAACGCGAGGACAAGCTAACGGTTCAAACATACGATGGGCGCGTGCTCAATGCCCAGATTGTCGGGCGCGACGCCTCGACCGATCTCGCCGTGCTGCGCGTCAGCGGCCTATCCGTGCCCGTGGTCGGGCCGGCGGCCCAGGCGCGCGTCGGCCAGCTCGCCCTCGCCGTGGCCCGCCCGTCGCCGGAGGGCGTGATGGCCAGCTTGGGGGTGGTCAGCAAAGTCGGCGGGCCGCTGCGCGCAGGGCGCGGCACCTCGCTAGAGCGCTACATCCAGACCGACGCCGTCCCCTACCCCGGCTTTAGCGGCGGGGCGCTGGTGGACGCCAGCGGCGCGCCATTTGGGCTATTCACCACCGGCTTCGGGCGCGGCTTGGCGATTGCCATCCCAATGGCGCTCGCGCTACAGGTGGCGCAAACGCTCACCCGCCAGGGCTACGTCAAGCGCGGCTACCTAGGCATCATCAGCCAGCAGGTCAAGCTGCCACCGGCACAGCGCAGCGGCGGACAGGAAAGCGGCCTGCTCGTTGTGCGCGTCGAGGAGAATAGCCCAGCCGAGCGCGGCGGCATGCTGATCGGCGACATCCTGCTCGCTGTGGAGGAGCAGCCGATCCGCGATGCGGACGACCTGATCGCTGCCCTGAGCGGCGACCGCGTGGGCAAACCGGTGACGGTGCGCATCATCCGCGGCGGGGTTCTCCAGACCTTGACCGTGGTCGTGGGTCAAAAACCCTAGGATGCTATGGTGCTCGCGTCAGCGATAGACACGACGCAAGCCTTGGCCGGCGCGGTTGAGCGCGCCAAGGCGAGCGTCGTCCAAGTGCGGGTGGGGAGAGGCGGCGTTGGCACCGGCATCATCTGGCCAGCCAGCCGCGCCGCCGGCCAAAGCAGCCTGATCCTAACCAACGCGCACGTGGTCATCTTTGCGGGTGACGTGGACATCGTCACAGCCGACGGGCGCATCTTCGGCGCAGCGCTGCTGGCCAGCGACGGCATGCTTGACCTGGCTCTGCTCGGCGTGAACGCCGCGCTGCCGGCCGCCGAGGTGGGCGATTCACAGCGGCTGCGCGTCGGGGAGCTGGCCTTCGCCATCGGCAACCCGTGGGGACAGGCGAACGTGGTCACCGCCGGCGTAATTAGCGGCCTGGGCCGGCTGCCGCAGAGCATGCGCAACCTGCCCTATATCCGCACCGACGTGCGGTTAGCGCCCGGCAACAGCGGCGGGCCATTGCTCAACGCCGGCGGCCAAGTGATCGGCATCAACGCGATGATCCTGGGCGGAGACCTTGGGATCGCCATCCCCAGCCACATCGCCGACGCATGGCTGGCCGAGCGCCTGGGCCGCGCGCCGGCGCGCTGAGATGCTCCGCGTCTGTGTCCTCGCGCCCACCCCCGCGCTGCGCGCCGGCCTGAGCGCGCTGTTGGCGCAGGCCGATCCCGCGTTGGAACTGCTGGACGACACAGAGGGCGGGCGGGACGAGGCAGACGTGCTGGTGATCGCCGACCCAGAGGACGTGGCCGCGCTGATCGGCGAGGGCGGACAGGGCGTCGTCGTGCTCAGCAACGACGAAGCAATCGCGGAGACGCTGCGCGGCCTGCCTTTGCGCGGTTGGGCCGTCTTGCCAACCTATGCCACGGCGCCGGAGCTGCGGGCGGCAGTCCTGGCGGTAGCTCATGGCATGGTCGCGCTGCCGTCGGCCATGGCCGCTCTGCTCATCGCCGCGCCTTCGACGTCGCGGCCCATTGAAGCGCCGCGCCAGCCCTTAACCCCACGCGAGCTGGAGGTCCTGGAGCTGGTCAGCCAGGGACTCCCCAGCAAGTTGATCGCCCATGCGCTGGGCGTGAGCGAATCCACGGTGAAATACCACCTCTCTTCGATCTATGCCAAGCTCGGCGTCGCCAGCCGCACCGAGGCGGTCAGCCGCGCCGCGCGGTTGGGGTTGATCACGCTATGACGCCGGCGCGCGCGTGCGCCTGGAGCTGGGGAAAGAAAAGGTGAAAGTCGCTGCGCAGCCCAGCGTAGTGGGCGCGTAGCTCAGAGGCCGCCGCGCCGAGCAGGTTGGGCCGGCTGAGCCGGCGCGACATGCGCGCCAGGGTGAGCGCGATGCCCTCGGGCGTGGCGTATGTGCCCAGCCAATCCTCCGCCACCATGCGCCGAAGGCCGGCTTGCACCGGCTCAGGCAAGTGCTGCCAGTGCGCTGCGAACTGCCGATAGACATCGCGCGTCCAGCGCTCAAACGGCACAGCACAATAACGCAGCCAGTCCACCGCCAGGAAGTGGTCATAAAACACGTCCACCAGCACCGCCGCGTAGCGCTTGAAGGGCGCCTCGATGCGGGCGCGGCTGCGCGCGACGACCGGATGCGCGTCGGTGTAAAGGTCTATCTGGCGGTGGCTGGCGAACCCGCGCTGAATGCCGGCGCTGAACTGGGCGCGCGCGGCGCCCTTCACCCAATCCGCGATGACGTTGCCGACGCGATGCTCGACATCTTCATCCGCGAGGAGAAGGTGCGCCAGCCAGTTCACCCGACGAACGACAGAGCGACGGCGATCACGGTCAGCAGCACGCCGATCAAAATGGCGCGCTGCTGAATGCTGGCCGCGCGCGCGCGCAGCGCCTGCTTCTCGGCCTCGTCTGTGATCGGCTCCGGACCGCGGTCGAGGTTGCGCACCCCTAGGCGCGCAAAGGCGATGCAGGTGCGCTCGCGCCACTGGATCAAGCCCATCGCGCCGGCCATGAAGATCGGCATCAACACCAGATACCCCCACCAGGGCGCAGCAGACGCGCGCAGCATCACAAAGGCAGCGATGCCGACGATGATGCCCATCAGGCCCACCATCAATCGCTTCTGGCGCTCGCGCGGACCCAGGTTAAAGCAGACCACGTTCGTATCCATTCTTCTCTTTCTCCTCGGCAGACTCTGTCTGCTAAAGTCTAGGGGTGGCATCTGAGAGGTGGTTAAGCGTCAAACGATGGTGGAGGTTTAACTATCGCTACTGGCAGAGAACGCGGCCGCCGTGGGATACGGGCGTCTCGCCGCCGGAGCTATATGCTTTCATCAACAGCCATCCGGCAGGGCGGGCGTTGGACTTGGGATGCGGGACGGGCACAAACGCCATCACCCTGGCGCAGCACGGCTGGCAGGTGACCGGCGTGGACTTCGCTTGGCGCGCGATCCAACTGGCGCGCCAAAAGGCACGCGCTGCCGGCGTGGCCGTTGACTTTCGCCTGGGCGATGTCACGCGCCTCGGCTGGCTGGCCGGCCCGTTCGACCTCATCTTCGACCTCGGCTGCTTCCACGGCTTGCCGGCGGGCGGGCGATCGGCCTACGCTGCGCACGTGCGACGCTTGCTCGCGCCAGATGGCACCTTTCTCCTCTATGTGATGTTCAGGGCCGAGGCACAAACCAACCAGGTGGGGATCATAGAATCCGACCTGGGCTGTTTCGCGCCGGCCCTCAGATTGATCCACCGCGCCGACGGCACAGACACAGCGCGCGGATGTCCAGCGGCCTGGTTGACCTATCAGCACGCAACGCCATCGCGCTTCGGTGAAGCAGATGCGCGCTGATGCCTAGATTGACTGCCGCGTAGTCAGGGGTTGACACTCTCAGGGGGCGTGTGCTAAGATCGGTCCAGTTAGCGCTGTCAGCGGCCGAGTGCTAATGCACGTCTAACAGTCGCATGGCAAACTCATGCGCAGTTCTAGCCTTGGAGGAAGAGCAATGTCCAAGAAAACGGATTCCACTCTCACAAAGCTCAATGTTCGTCCCCTTGCTGACCGCGTGGTCGTGGAGCCGATTGAGGAGGAAGAGGTCACGTTTGCCGGTGGTAAGCTGGTACTGCCAGAGACTGCGAAAGAGAAGCCGCAGAAGGGCACCGTTCTGGCCGTCGGCCCAGGTCGCAAGGATGACAGCGGGAAGGTCATCCCGATGGACGTCAAAGAAGGCGACGTGGTGCTGTATGCCAAGTATGCCGGCACTGAGATCAAGTTGGAGGGCAAGAAGTACCTCATCCTCAAGGAGAGCGATATCTTGGCGGTTATGGAGTAATCGCGCATTGCGCGCATAGCATCCCCAATACATCTTAAGAGGAGAGCACGTATGGCAAAGCAACTGGTCTTTAACGAGGAAGCGCGCCGCAGCCTGAAGCGCGGCGTGGACATTCTGGCGAACGCAGTAGCGACGACGCTTGGTCCGAAGGGGCGCAACGTCGCCCTGGATAAGAAGTATGGTGCGCCGACCGTGACCCACGACGGCGTGACCGTGGCGAAGGAGATCGAGCTGGCCGACCCATTTGAGAACATGGGCGCGCAGCTCCTGAAGGAAGCCGCCACCAAGACCAACGACGTCGCCGGTGATGGCACGACGACAGCGACCGTCCTGGCCCAGATCATCGTCAACGAAGGACTGAAGAACGTCGCTGCCGGCGCGAACCCGATGCTGATCAAGCGCGGCATCGAGCGCGGCGTCGAGGCGGTCGTGGAATACATCAAGAACATGGCCGTCGAGGTCAACAAGAAGGACCAGATCGCCCAAGTCGCCACCATCAGCGCTCAGGACGCCGAGATAGGCAACTTGATCGCTGAGGTGATGGACAAGGTCGGGAAGGACGGCGTCATCACCGTCGAAGAGAGCAAGTCGCTCAGCTTCGAGACCGAATACGTGGAGGGCATGCAGTTCGACCGGGGCTACATCTCGCCTTACTTCATCACCAACCCGGAGCGCATGGAGGCGGAGATCAAGGAGCCCTACATCCTGATCCACGACAAGAAGATCAGCGCCGCAGCCGACCTGATCCCGCTGCTGGAGAAACTGGTGCAGCGCGGCAAGCGCGACCTGGTGATCATCGCCGAGGACGTGGACGGTGAGGCGCTGGCCACGCTGGTGCTGAACAAGCTGCGCGGCATGCTCAACGTGTTGGCGGTCAAGGCGCCCGGCTTCGGCGATCGCCGCAAGGCCATGTTGCAGGACATCGCCATCCTCACCGGCGGCCAGGTGATCACCGAGGAGATGGGCCGCAAGCTGGAGGGCGTGACGATCGAGGACCTGGGCCGCGCTGACCGCGTGGTGAGCACCAAGGACGACACCACCATCATCGGCGGGCGCGGCGACGAGAAGCGCATCAAGGCGCGCATCGAGGAGATCCGCGTCGAGATCGAGAAGAGCACCAGCGACTACGACAAGGAGAAGCTGAACGAGCGGCTGGCCAAGCTGGCTGGCGGCGTGGCCGTCATCCGTGTGGGCGCCGCTACGGAGACCGAGCTGAAGGAGAAGAAGCACCGCGTGGAGGACGCGCTCTCGGCGACCCGCGCGGCGGTCGAAGAGGGCATTGTGCCCGGCGGCGGCGTAGCCTTGCTGCGTGCTGTCAGCGCCCTGGAGGACATCAAGATGGAGCACGAGGATGAGCAGGTCGGCATCAACATCCTGCGCCGCGCGCTGGAGGAGCCGCTCCGCCGCATCGTGGCCAACGCCGGCATGGACGGCAGCGTCGTCGTGCAACAGGTGCGCAGCATGAGCAAGGAGAAGAAGTTCTTCGGCTATGACGTGATCGCCGGCGACTACGTGGACATGCTCAAGGCGGGCATCATTGACCCAGCGAAGGTGACCCGCAGCGCGCTGCAGAACGCTGCCTCGATTGCGAGCATGATCCTTACCACCGAAGCGCTGGTGACCGACATCCCGGAGAAAGAGAAGGCGGCCAAGTCAACGCCAGACGCAGGCGGTGACTTCTAGGCGCATCGCTGAACAGGCGCAGGGGTTGCCCCCTGCGCCTTTTTTTGTTTACGCGCTTGCCGAGCGGGCGCGCCGCCATGCTTCATATTCTTCGCGCGCATCCTCGCGCAGCGGATAATACTTGCGCAGGTCGCCCCCTTCGGCCAGCTTGATGCGCGAGAACTCCTCCCACTCGCGGTGTTCGGTGGCTTTCTTCAGCAGCTCCGGCGCGAGCTTGATCGGCACCACCACCGCACCATCATCGTCGGCGATGATGATGTCGCCGGGCATCACCAGCACATTGTTCATGGCGATCGGCACGTTGACCGCGAAGGGCATCAAGTTGGTCTGGGTGTGGAAGTTCGGCGTGACCCCGCGAATCCATAGCGGCAGGTCGAGCTTTTGCACATTCGGGTAGTCGCGGATACAGCCGTCAATCACCACGCCGGCCCCACCCCGCCCTTTGAAATAGGTCAGCATCATCTCGCCGAAGATGCCGCTGCTCATATCGCCGCGCGCGTCCACCACCACAATGTCCCCTGGTTGGGTGTGGTAGAGCACATGACGGTGCAGTTGCAATTCGACGTTGTCATACTCACTCTGGCCATACAGGTCCTCCCGCTTGGGCATCATTTGGAGCGTGAGGGCGGGCCCGACCACGCGCTTGCCACGATTCCAGGCCACCGGCCCACGGATGTGCGGGTCGCGGATGCCCAGGCGCGCCAGCTCGCCGGCGGCCGTCGCGGCGCTGATCTGCCGCAAGCCCTCGATGAGCGATTGTGGGGGACGGACGATATCCGGTGTCTCGATCATGCTGGGCACTATAGCCCCAGCGCGGCGAGCCGACAAGCCGTCAACGCCACTTCGCGGCCTGTGCGCGCCAAATGTGCGATGGCCTCCAAAAGTCGAAGGACTTGCTCAGCTTCTTCGGTCGCTGCCCGGAAGGCGCGCCGTGTTGCTCTCGTCCGGTGAGTGCACCCGAGGCATGGAGCGTGAGCGCATTCACAGCTAACTCCGGGGGCGACGGCAGTGCCGTCGCCCACCCTCTACAGATTCACCCTTACATAGCCCGATGGAGGCTCAACCTCCGTTGAATGAACGCACTCTCCGCCGCGTGCAATTTTGGCCGGCAGACGTAAAATGAAGTTCCAAAATAGATCCCAATGAATCAGGCCTCTGACAACCCCTATGGCATCCTCAACCGAGCGTCTTAAGACGCGCAGCCGTGAACTAGAAGGACCTGCCCGCGCCCCGCACCGCGCGTTCATGCGCGCGATGGGGCTGACCGATCAAGACCTGCGCCAACCTTTGGTGGGCGTAGCGCACACGTGGAACGAAGCCACCCCCTGCAACATGTCCATGAGCTTCCTGGCCCAGGAAGCCAAGCGCGGCATCCGCGAAATGGGCGGCACGCCGCGCGAGTTCGTCAGCATCGCCGTCAGCGACGGCATCGCCATGGGCCATGAAGGCATGAAGGCGTCCCTGGTCAGTCGCGAGGTGATCGCCGACTCCATCGAGCTGATGATGCGGGCGCACTGCTACGACGCCCTGTTCGGCATGGCCGGCTGCGACAAGAGCTTGCCCGGCACGCTGATGGCCATCGCTCGGCTGAACCTGCCGAGCATCTTCCTCTACGGCGGCACGATCAAGCCCGGCAAGTTCCGCGGGCGCGACGTGACCATCCAAACCGTTTACGAGGCAGTTGGGCAATACGAGGCCGGGCTGATCAGCGAAGAAGACCTCTACGAGCTGGAGTGCGCCGCATGCCCAGGCATCGGCTCGTGCGGCGGTTTCTTCACGGCGAACACGATGGCCAGCGTCGGCGAAGCACTGGGCATGTCGCTCCCCGGCAGCGCCTCCCCGCCGGCGGTGGACGAGGAACGCAAGGCCTTCGCTTATCAGAGCGGCAAGGCGCTCATGCAACTGATGCGGCGCGGCATCTTGCCCCGCGACATCATGACCAAGGAGGCGTTCGAGAACGCCCTAACGGTGGCGTTGGCGATGGGCGGCTCGACCAACATCGCGCTGCACCTGCCGGCAATCGCCCACGAACTGGGCATCAAGCTGACCTTCGACGACTTCACCCGCATCACCTGTCGCACGCCGCACATCGCCGACATGACCCCAGGCGGCAAATATGTCATGGAGGACCTGCATCGCATCGGCGGCGTGCCGGTGGTGATGAAGACCCTGCTGGACGCCGGCTTGCTCCACGGCGATTGCATCACCGTGACGGGCAAGACCGTGGCCGAGAACCTCAAGCGCGTCAAAAACGCCGAGCAACTGACCAAGCAGGACGTCGTATATCCGGTCAGCAGGCCGCTGCGCGAGAGCGGCGGCATCGTGATCGTCAAGGGCAACTTGGCGCCGGAAGGCGGGGTGGTGAAAGTGGCGGGCGTGAAAAATCTGAAGCACGTCGGGCCGGCGCGCGTGTTCGACGATGAACAATCTTGCGCTGAGGCAGTGGCACGCCGTGAGATCAAGCCCGGCGACGTGGTGGTGATCCGCTACGTCGGCCCGAAGGGCGCTCCCGGCATGCCGGAGATGCTCGCAGTCACCGCCGCTATCCGCGGCCAGGGCCTGGGCTACGAGGTGGCATTGCTCACCGATGGACGCTTCTCCGGCGCGACGACCGGCTTGATGGTCGGCCACATTGGGCCAGAAGCCTTCGTCGGCGGCCCGCTTGCGATCCTGCGCGATGGTGACATCATCGAGATTGACGCCACCAACCCGGCCAAAGGCAAGCTGAACGTCAAGCTCAGCAAAGAGGAGATTGCTCAGCGCCTGAAGAAGTGGAAGCCCCCCAAGCCGAATTACGCGACGGGCGCACTTGCGAAATACGCTCGCCTGGTCGGTCGCGCCTGTGATGGCGCAGTCACGCACTAACCTGCCATGCCGGTGCTGCCGCGCGCGACTATTCGCTGCGCACCCGTGGCTCTATGGTCAACTTTATCGCGGTGCGCTCGCTGCCGTCTATGACGACCTCGCTAAACGACGGGATCACCACGACATCAATGCCGTCGAGCAACAGGTAGCCGCGCGCGATAGCGGCTGCTTTGACCGCCTGGTTGACCGCACCTGCGCCGATGGCCTGCACCTCGGCGCGCTTATGTTCGCGCACAATACCGGCAATCGCACCAGCAACAGCGGTGGGCCGAGATGTCGCAGAGACCTTGATGAGTTCCATCGCTCGTCTTTCCCTCCTGCTCCAATGCTGCGCATGCTTGTGTTAAGTTTACTTTGAATACTAACAGGTTTTAGAGCCGGGAGTGCTCAACGTTAGGGTGACTTGGCTCACTAACATAAGAGGCGCAGAGGATATGCAAAAAGTCTCTGCGTCCTTCGCGTCTCTGAGGTGCGTGTTTCTTGCATCACCTTCAATTGGCGCACTCCCGAGCGGGGGCAGGTTTTAGGGAGAGTGGTCTAGTTCGGAATGAAAGGCTGCATCATTGGGCACACGTTTTGGTCATCCACAAGCGCGTTGCTCACGTCATCGCGGCGAGGCACCGCGCAGGTCAGTGATGCTCGGCGTATTGAGCGCATCAGGGTCACCCGCACCCTGCCTCATCCCGTCATTCTGAGCGTGAGCCACGGCATACCGTGTCCACTGACTTCTCATACTAGCGCCAGCGAAGCATCTAGGCGCGCGCCCAATCGAATTGCTGCGGGGTCACCAAGGCTGCGCAGCCTTTGTTTCGCGGCACAGCGACCTGTGAACAGTAGGGGCTAATTGGGCAGGATTTTAGATGCTTTGCTCAGAATACGGGGGGAGGAGGCAGGACTTTGGTGACCCATTGCAATGACTACTGGTCACACTAAGAACACCCGCCCAGAATTGTGGATGCGCCCCGAGTGGCTAACGTTTTACCGCTTCTGTGATGAGTTCTTGGGAAAGTAGGCGCATGCACAGCACTTAGAGGAGCAAAGGTGGTGACTTCGCCTACATATTCTGGCCAGTGGCCGCGAGCAAGATCGCGCGCATTGTTAGGCTTCCTGCGCGCGTTTGCTTTTTGGACTGACTCGCTGAATGGGTGAGCGGCGTCTATTGGTTCTGCTGCGCCTCTGCGCTTAAGCGAGCGCGCGCTTCGGCGACGAACGCTTTGACCGCGGCGTCTATCTCGTCGCGCACCTGGCGGAACTTGGCCAGTTTTTGTTCTTCATCCCCTTCAAAAGCAGCCGGGTCATCGAACTTCCAATGCAGGCGGTGCTGTACCCCAGGCCAAACACTCGGGCATTTCTCCTCAGCATCCGCGCACACCGTAATCAGGTAAGCGAAGAGCTGCTTGCCCAAGTACTCGCGCAGGCTCTTGGAATACTGTCCTTCCAAGCTGATGCCCACCTCTTCCATCACCTTGACGGTCAACGGATTCATGCCCCGTGGGTCGATGCCTGCACTAAACGCATTGAATATGTCCGATGCATAGTGGCGCAGGAAGGCCTCAGCCATCTGGCTGCGCGCGGAGTTGCCAGTGCAAAGAAATAGCACGTTACGCTTCGACATTAGCAAACCTCTTGGTCAGTCTGGATGAACGACTTGAACTTCTCAATTAGCTCGTCACGCACCCGACGAAACGCTTGGAGTTTGGCCTCCTCGCCTTCCACGGCTGCTGGGTCGGGAAAGCTCCAATGGATGCGTCGGTATTGACCCGGCAGGAAGGGGCAAGATTCGTTGGCCGCGTCGCAGACGGTGATGACGGCGTCGAATGGTTGGCCGATAAATTGCTCGTATGTCTTTGAGTGGTGGTTGCTGATGTCCACGCCTAGCTCTGCCATTGCGCGGATGGCAAAGGGATGGACGAAGGTGGCTTTGCTGCCGGCGCTGAAGACCTCGTAGCGATCGCCAGCCAACCAGCGCAGGA
>JAGHYX010000075.1 GCA_017743375.1 Chloroflexota bacterium | reverse complement strand
CCGTCCCTGTTGGCATCATCGGCGCCGGCAACATCAGCGGTATTTACTTAGAGGCCGACCAGAAGTTCCCCAACATCCGCGTTACCGCAATCGCCGACCTGGACATGTCGCGCGCCCGCGCGCAGGCTGAGAAGTTCGGCAAGCAAGCGGTCACCGTGGATGACTTGCTGGCCGATCCTGAGATTCAACTTGTGGTGAACCTCACCCCACCTCAGGCCCATGCGCCGGTGGCCATGCGGGTCCTGGAAGCCGGCAAGCACGTCTATAACGAGAAGCCGTTGGCCATCTCGCTCGAAGACGCGCGCCGCATGATCGCGCTGGCCGAATCAAAAGGGCTGCGCATCGGCTGCGCGCCGGACACCTTTCTGGGTGGCGGTCTGCAGACCTGTCGCGCACTTATAGAAAAGGGCGCAATCGGCCAGCCGGTGCTGGCCTTCGCCCGCATGCTCTCAGCCGGCGTCGAATCGTGGCATCCCAACCCGGAGTTCTTCTACAAGCCCGGCGGCGGGCCGATGTTCGACATGGGGCCATACTATCTCACCGCGCTCGTTTCACTTTTGGGGCCAGCGAAGCGCGTGAGCGGCATGACCCGCATCACCTATCCGGAGCGCGTGATCACCAGCCAACCCCTGCGCGGCACCCGCATCCTCGTCGAGGTGCCGACCCTGGTCGCCGGCTTGGTGGAGTTTGCGAGCAGCGCGGTGGCCAACGTGGTCACGACGTTTGACATCTGCGGCAGGAGCGAATATGAGCTGACGATCTACGGCAGCGAGGGCGCGCTGCGCTGTCCCGATCCGAACACCTTCGGCGGCCCGGTGCTCTTGAAGCGTCGCGGGGATGAGGATTGGCAGCCCATCCCAATTCGCCATCGGTGGGTGGAGAACAGCCGCGGCATCGGCGTCGCCGAGATGGTTGAGGCGATCGCACAGGGTCGCCCTCATCGCGCCAACGCAGCGATGGCCTTTCACGTCTTAGAGCTAATGCACGCATTCCACGAGAGCGCCGCGCGTGGCGAGTTTGTCTCGCTGGAGAGTGCTTGTTCGCCGCCCGAACCGCTGCCGGCTGAATGGCCGGCAATGGACCGCACTGCCATGTAAAACAAGCGCGCATTCCCTATGCCTCTGCTGATTGACGGCCACAACCTGATCGGCCACTTGCCCGACCTCTCGCTGAGCGACCCGCGAGACGAGGTCAAGCTCGTCGCCCGTTTACAAGCATACGCTGCGCGCAGCGAGAGGCGGATCACCGTCGTGTTTGACCCAGGGCCGCAGGCTGTGCCGCCGGCGCTTCAGCGCCGCAGCCGCCATGGCTACGTTGAGGTGATCTACGCCGACCCAGGCCAAAAGGCCGATGACGTGATCCGTTCCATCGTCGGCGCGACGCGCGACCGCCAGGGTCTGCTGGTCGTCACGTCCGACGGCGCGCTGGCCAACTTCACCCGCCAGTGCGGTGTCCGCGTGGTCTCCGCCGGCCAATTCGCCAAGGCGCTGATTGATGACGGGCCACGCCGCCCAAGCGATGAGAAACCAACCAGCAGCCAGGACGACGTGGCGGCTTGGCTCGCCATCTTCAAGGAGCCGGAGGCCCCGCCGTCCCCGCCCTCTCAACCGCCACCTGACCCGCGCGAGCTGAAGCGCAAGCGGCGCATGGCGCAACTTAACAAACAAGTGCGCGGCGGTGGGCGATTGTATTAGTACTTTGTAAAGTTGGATACTCTGTGATATAATGTAATCTGCTATAGTGGAAAAGAACCATGCGCTGCTGACCGCAACATACCGCGCGGCTGAATTGCTCGGGCTGCCCGCCCTGCTGCTGAAGGCCCTGATGGGCGTGGAAGGCGCGAGGATGGACCATCCCGATGGCGTGCTGCAGGTCACCGCCAGCACGCGCGCTGGCCTCATCCCGCGCATCCCGCGCCGCTTGAAATGCGCTGCGCTTGGCCTAAGCGACGACCCCACCCTCAGCGATGCAGACATAAACGCCCGCTTCGCCCAAGCCTTTGCGCAGCGCAACCTGCTCGTCCAGATCGTGACCGGCGGGCAATACATCAAAGAGCAGCTCGACCGCTTTCACGGCTTTGTGGCCTTGGCCGGGCTGGCCTACAACGCCGGCCCTGCCCGCGCCGCGCGCGAAGTGAACAACACATGGCAGGGCGACTATCTGCTGGCTGCGCTTCAGTACCACAAGCGCATCGGGCCAGGGATGGACGAGGTCACCGTGCGGCCTGGCGTGCCGGCAGTGGATGCCGTCACCGGCATACCCTGGACTCGCTATCCGGTGATCGCCAACGATAGCGGCAAGGAGATCTTCCAATACCTCTACCTGCGCCAGGTGCCCGGGCGCAACTTCGGCCTGTTGGACTTCATCTTTCGCCCGCAACGCCTCGCGCCACTTGGACTCTTTGACGACGATGCGCCGCCCGGTGAGGACCGCAGCGACCGCGCGCTCGTCGTCGTCAACGGCCGGTTTCACTTCATCTCGCCAGAGGAGAGACCTACTGCCATGTTCTACACACTTCCACTCTCTCAGCAGGACCCGCAATGGAAGGATATCCTGCTCGGTTTCACGACCGAGGGCCGAACAATTGGCTCGGATGGGTGCACGCTCACCTGCGTGACCATGATGGCCAACGGCTTCGGCTTCCAGGAGACGCCGGCAACCCTCAACGACAAGCTAAAAGCAATAGGTCCTAATCAGGGGTTCTTCGGCGCGCTGCTCGCCTGGTATGGCGTGGCGCGCGCTTTGCCTGGCTTGCGCGTGAGCAAGCTGGTGGAATGCCGACAAACGCCTGCCCCGATGGGCGACATTGATGCCGCGCTAAGCGCCGGCAAGCCGGTCATCGTCGAGCTGGATATGTCGCCCAGCCCCGGTTTTCAAAACCACTGGGTGTTGATCTACGCCCGTCAGGGCAACGACTATCTGATCCACGATCCCTGGCCGTTTCCTACGGAGCAGCGCGCCTTGCTGACCGAACGCTATGGCTTCGCCGGCCCGCCGGCCCAAATCATTACCTACTGTGCTTTCTACGACTGTAGCGTTTCTCAACCCCCAACCAATCTCTCCATCGTGGTGAACCACTCACCGGATGTGCTCGCTGTAGGAGGGCTGGCGCTGCGCGATCAACCGAGCGTGGTTGGCACACGGGTGCTCCAGCGCCTGCCGGCTGGCACAGTCCTGACGCTGCTAGAGCCGGCCAGCTCGGCCATCCAGAAGGTCGGTGTGTTCAACCAGTGGCTGAACGTCGCTGCGCCCAATGGACAGCGCGGTTGGGTGGCTGCCTGGTATGTGCATGCCCGCGAGGCGAGGGATGTGCGCGCGCTCGGCGATGCCGAGTCATCGGCCAGCGACGGGCGCGAAGATGAATCGGCAGCGCAGCCGGCGCTGCGCGAACGCATCTTCGTGATGACGAGGAAATCAGCGCAGCGAGTCGCCATCTACAGCAACCCGCGCCGACGAGAAGTGCTGGCCGAGGTGCGGGGCGGCAAAAAGCTGCCTGCGCTGGACGACGCGCAAGCCGTGGCCCGCGCGCTGAACACTGGGCAAAGCCGCTGGCTGCGCGTGCTCTTAGAGCGGCCGTTGCGCATCGGCTACGTCCAGAACAAGGACCTGGAAGCCGAGCCAAGGTTGCCGGCGCGCCGCAAGCAAAGCGCTGAACCGCGCATCGCGACGCCGTCTATCACGATCGAAGTTGACGCCCAGCCGTTGCTGCGCGTGATCGCCCAGCTTGGCTTGCGCCTGCGCACAGCGCCGAACCTCAACTCTGGCACAAAGTTGGTCTTGCCCTATGGCACGGCGCTGCTGCTGCGCGAACCGCTCGAATCGGCCCTGCCGAAGATCGGCCGGCCTGGCCAATGGTTGAGCGTTGCCACGACCTACGCCGTGGATGGCTTCGTCGCTGCCGAGTGGGTCGCGCTCCAAGGCGCAGCGCCCACGCCGGAGGAGATCCAGGCGCAAGGCGTGGCGCTGGCCAGCGTCGAAGCCCCGTTGCTGGAAAGCCCCACGACCAACAGCCGCACGCGCTGGCGGGTGACGCCGGGCACGCCCCTGCGACTGCTCAATCCGAGCGACTGGGGCAAGCTGGGCAACGAGGATGCTTTTATTGAGGTCGAGTCCTTCGCCTTCAAGCGTGGCTTCGTGCGCGGCTTGCACCTGCGCCGGCCGGACTTTCCCGATCGGCGCGTCAAAGTCGAAGATGCACCTTTGCCCTTCGGCATCTGCGCATGGACGTATGGCCTGCATGACCCCTATGACCAGAGCTTGTTCGCCGGCAGCAATAAGACCGGCTGGGTGCTGTTCACCCACCGCGTGACCGATGGAAATGGCTTTAACTACGAGAGCTGGTCGCGCAGCGGCTACGGCGTGATCGTCCGCCTTAACAACGACTACGGCGGTAGCGGAACGATCCCCGTGCCGGCGCGCTACGACGAATTCGCTGCGCAGTGCCGGCGATGGGTGCTCAACTCGCGCGGCAATCTCATTTGGGTGATCGGCAACGAGATGAACAACCCGCGCGAGTGGCCCAATCAGGACCCGTGGAACCCTGGCAATAACCCTGCCGATGCGATCACCCCGGAGCGATATGCAGCGTGCTTTAACAAAGTGCGTGCTGCGATCAAAAGTGTCCAGCCGCGCGCGATCGTCGTCCCCGGCGCGATTGACCCTTTCCAGGGGCCGCGCCAGAGCTGCCTGGAGTACTTAGAACGCATGCTCGCCGCCATCACCGACCTGGACGGCATCGCCCTGCACTGCTACACGCACGGCTATACGCCCGACTTGGTAACCTCGCTGGAGACCTTCAAGGACGATCCACTGCGCTGGCAGTATTACCACTTCCGAGCTTACACGACGTTCCTCGATGTCATCCCGCCCCGCCATCGCTTCAAGCCGGTGTATATCACCGAGACTAACCCGCACGGGTCGCAGCCGTGGAGCGGCGGGAGAAACGGCTGGGTACAGGCTGCGTATGCGGAAATCGCACGTTACAATGAGCAACCGCACGCCCAGCAAATCCAGTGTTTGCTGCTCTACCGTTGGTCGCGCGATGACCACTACAGCATCGTAGACAAACCCGGTGTGCAGGAAGACATTCGCGCGACGATTCGCTCAACCGATTACCGATGGAGAGGATGAACAATGGCAAGAAAGAATGGAGGATCGTTTTTGTTGCCCAGTGAGGACCCTGTGCTGGCCGAGCTGCGCGCCATGGTGTTGCCATCAACGAGCCGGTCAGCGATGGGCCTGGATTCTGCCGCCAAAAGCCTCACCGGCCCAACAGTAGGTGATGCGTTGAAGACCTTTATTAGTCAGCTTGCGCTGGCCATTGAGCGCTTGGGGCATGACGTCACCAGCCTTGAGGTGTGTACTTACACCTCCGATGACCTCAACCAGGTTCAGTATGACCCGACCACCGGACGCTTTAATGGGCCGGTCAACGCGCGGGTCGTCACGCGCATTGCCTTCGACGGCGACGTTCAAGTTGTGGTGCCGCAGCGGGAAGGCGACCTGAACGAGGGGCTGTGGGTGCTGCACCTGGCGATGGTGCGTGAGGCGCAGAACCAACGCGCGCAATTCCTGAGCTCGATGGCCGACCTGGCCGCCAAGATCATCGGCATGTTCAGCCGGCGATAATCCCTGCGCATCAACCCTGGCGATACATGGACATCGCTCAGGACCTGTTCGGCGTCTGGACGCTGAGTAGTGCGCAGCGCTCTGACGTTGACTCATCAGCCGTGCACGCGCTCTGGCGGTTGGAGCTCCCTACCGACCACGAGGCTGCGATGAATGCGCTGGACATCCATGCCTTCACCTTGCTTCTCGACCGCGATGGCATCCTCGAATCCGCCAAGCGGCTATACCACTTCGTAGATAGCTGGGTGTTCGACCAGCCTACCGAGGCAGAAGCACGCATCGAGACAGTCGGCAGTCCGGAGTACTTGCTGGCCGAAGCGATAGACGGTTTGCGCAGCACACAGGCGCGGGGCATCATCCGCGATATTCCGGACATCGTCGAGGAGTTCCAGGCCTTCCTCAGCCGCGTCCACGCCTTTCTGAGCAACTATGCGGTGATCGAGACCGCGTCAAACGGCACGCTGCTCGCCCGCACGTGCATCGGCTGGAGCGGGGATTTCACAAGCTGGTGCCGCGAGGATCTGACGGCCGATCAGGCGCTCCAGCATATATACAGCATGCGGGTAGCGATTCAGCGTCGCCGTATGCTCATCCAGTTGCTCAGCGTCGTCATCGCTGCCGCTGCGGACATTGGGATGCGGGTGGGGACGCCCGGCGGCGTGCTGCTCGCCCTGCCGGCGATCTGGCGCTTCATCCGCATGGTGGCCGACGAGTATCGGCGGGCACAAGCGCAAGGCCTCGGCTTGTGAACGATTATCTGATTGGCTTTCGCTGCGCGTCCTGTGGCGCACGCTATGCGCCTGATCAGGTCACATACACCTGTCCGCGGGACGGCGGCAACCTGGACGCGATTTACGACTATGCGCGCATGGCGCGCGAACTCGACCCCTGGCAGGTCGTGCACCGCCCGGATCGGTCAATTTGGCACTATGCCGAGCTTTTGCCCGTTTGTCCGGACGCCCATTTGCCCACGCCGCTCAGCACGCTGGGGTGGTCGCCGCTCTATCGCGCGCCGGCTCTGGAGCGTGCCTTGGGCCTGCGCGCTGTCTGGCTGAAGGATGATTCTCGCCTGCCGAGCGCCTCGTTCAAAGATCGCGCCAGCGCGATGGTCATCGCGCGCGCCCAGGCGCTGGGGATCAAGACGATCTGCGTGGCCTCCACCGGCAACGCTGCTGCTGCCTTGGCAGCGCTGTGCGCGGGCAGCGACCTGCAAGCGGTGATCTTCGTGCCTGAGCACACGCCGGAGGGCAAGCTGGTCGGCATGCTGATCCACGGCGCGCGCGTGTATCTAGTACACGGCTCGTATAACGACGCCGTCGCGCTGGCCAAGGAGGCCTGTCGGGTGTTCGGTTGGTACAACCGCAGCACCGGCTTCAATCCATATACCCGCGAGGGCAAAAAGACCGCCGGCTTCGAGATCGCCGAGCAGCTCGCCCAAGCTGATCGACAGCGCGCCGTCCCCTTCCGCGCTCCCGACGTGGTGATCGTGCCGGTCGGCGACGGCAACATCATCAGTGGCGTCTACAAGGGCTTTGATGAGCTGCGCATGCTGGGCTGGGTTGACCGCCTGCCGCGCTTCATCGGCGTGACGGCAGCGCTCTCCCCCTCGCTCTATCGCGCTTGGCAACGCGGGGATGAGACGTTCGAGACCATCCCCTCGCGCACGATCGCCGGCGGCATCGGCACCGACCGGCCATGCGACGGGGTGATGGCCCTGCGCGCTGTGCGCAACAGCGGCGGGGTGCTGATCGAAGCCAGCGACGAGGAGATGCTCGACGGGGTGCGCGTCCTGGCTGAAAGCGCCGGCGTCTTTGTCGAGCCGTCCTGCGCCGCCGCGTATGTCGGGCTGGTCAAAGCCCGCCAGATGGGGCTGATTGCGCCTGACGAAGAAGTGGTGCTCCAGCTCACCGGCAGCGGCTTTAAGGACCTCCGCGCCGCGCTGCGCGCTGCTGGCCAGCCTATCCCCATCCGCTCGCTGGCCGACGTGCATCCTTGATGCTCGGCGACATCCTGCGCTGGTATCTCTGGGTTCAGGCCTTCGCTTTCGGCGGCTGGCTGATCGCCTCGCGCTGGCTGGCTGGCCTGCCCGACCGCGGCTACGGGATCAGCAAAGTGGTCGGCCTGGTCATGGGCGGGTTCGCCTACTGGGCCGGCGTCACGCTGGGGCTTTCGGGCAATCATAGCGGCGCGGCATTGTTGGCCTTGGCCGCAGTTTGGTTGATCGGCCTCTGGTTGCGCAGAGCAGCGACCGATCCGCTTCCGCCTTTGCCATACCTTGCCGTGGTTGAACTCCTCTTTGGGCTGGCCTTCGCCGGCTGGAGCCTGGTGCGCGCCTACAGCCCGGAGATCACTAGCGCAGGCGGCGAGAAGTTCATGGAGGCGATGATGATCAACGCCATCCTGCGCAGCCCCGCCTTCCCGCCGAACGACGCCTGGCTGGCCGGCTACCCACTCAGCTACTACTACTTCGGCTACCTGATCTTCGCCATGCTGATCTTGCTCAGCGGCGTGCCCTCGGCAGTGGGCTTCAACCTGGGCGGGGCGATGATCTTCGCGCTCACCGTCGTCGGCGCGTTCAGCCTGGGCTATAACCTGCGCGCCGGCCTCGCGCCACAGGCGCGCCTATCGCGTGCTGCCCTTGCCGCCGGCCTATTGACGGCGGCGATGCTCGCCCTGATGGGCAACCTGGGCGGCGCGCTGGGGCTGCTCAAGTGCGCCGACGCGCTGCCCGCCGCGTTTTGGGCCTGGCTGGACGTGCGCGAGACGGCGACGCGTAGCTATGCCTGCGACGGCTTGATTCCGCGCGAGTTCTACGGCTGGTGGTGGGATTGGTCGCGGGTGGTCAAAGACACAACACCTGATGGGCGCTACCAGGAGACGATCACGGAGGTGCCCATCTTCAGCTTTGTGCTGGGGGATAACCATCCGCACGTGATGGGCCTGCCGTTGGCGATGCTGGTCTTGAGCCTGGCTTTCGCCGCGCTGCGCCCGGCGCAGGCGCAGTCAACTCCGGCGCAGGCAGGAGCAAGCTTTGCGCTGACGGCGGTCACGCTGGGCGGGCTGGCGTTTATGAACACGTGGGATTGGCCGATCTACAGCCTGGTCTTCGTCGCAGCGAACGTGCTGGGCAGCCCGCGGCTGCTCCCTGCGCTGGCGCGGGGCGCCGGCGCGCTGGCGCTGGGCTATGCGCTCTACCTGCCCTGGCAGCTCACCTTCGCTTCGCAAGCCAGCGGGATCGGGATCAACCTATTCAACAGCACGCGCCTGACCCACTTCGGGGTGCTCTTTGCGCCGTTCTTGGTGGCTGGGCTGGGCTTCTTGGCCTGGGCGACGCGCGAGACGCGCGCGCCAACGGGCCGCGTGCTCGGCAGCGCGGTTGGCCTGGCCGGCCTGACAATCGCTGCCGGCATCCTCGGCACGGCGACCATCGGCCTGCTCTCGCCCCAGGGCCGCGCGCTCTTCGAGGCGTGGCAAACGACCGGTTCGGTGTTGGGCTACCCCGGCGCGCTGGTGACGCAGCGATTGATCGCGCGCGCGATGTCGCCGTGGACGATCCTGCTGCTGGCCGGCATCGCTGCCTGGGGCGCGATGGTGATCGCCAACCAGCGAGAGGTTGCCCATTCGCGCTTCGCCGGCGACAGGTTCGCGTTGCTGCTGTTCGCCGTCGGCGCATTGCTGGCGCTGGTCGTGGAGTTCGCCTTTGTGCGCGACCTGTTCGGCACGCGCATGAACACCGTGTTTAAGTTCTACTATCAGGCGTGGACGCTCTGGGCGATCGCCGGCGGATATGCCATCACGCGCCTGTTGAGCGCGCCCCCCCGGCTTTACCGCGCGCTCGGCGCGCTGGCGCTGTGCGCGGTCGCGCTGGGGATGGCCTATCCGCCGATGGCCATCTACGCGCGCAGCGATGGGTTTCGCAAAGCGCCGACGCTGGACGGCGCGGCCTACTTGCGAACGCAGCACGCCGAGGACGCTGCGTTGATCGCCTGGCTCAACACCAACATCCAGGGCGCGCCGCGCATCCTGGAAGCGCCGCCGGATGGCGCGTTTGGCGCGTATGCCTACGAGGGCCGCATGGCGACGTTTACCGGCCTGCCGACGGTCCTCGGCTGGGGCGGCCATCAGCATCAATGGCGCGGGCGCACCGACATCCAGGCCGAGCGCTTCCCGCTCATTGAGCAGCTCTACAACACCCCAGACCCCACAGAAGCGCGCGCGCTGCTGCGCCAGTTTGGGATTACATACGTCGTCATCGGCCAGGTCGAGCGGGCGCGCTTTTCAGTGGACGGCCTGGACAAGTTCGAGGCGCTCTGTGCGCCGGCCTTCCGGGTTGGCCAGAGCGCCGTCTATCATTGCCCCTAGCGAATTCCAGATGGCCTTCTTCGATCTCCCCCTCGACCAGCTCAAGACGTATCTGCCGGCGCGCGAGGAGCCGCCGGACTTCGACGCCTTTTGGCAGCGCACGCTGGCGGAGGCGCGCGCGCACCCGCTGGACGCGCGCTTCGAGCCGGCTGACTTCGGCTTGCGCACTGTGGAGACGTTCGACGTGACGTTCAACGGCTATGGCGGCCAGCCGATCAAAGGTTGGCTGATCCTGCCGAGGCAGCGCGCGGGCAAGCTGCCCTGCGTGGTGGAGTTCATCGGCTATGGCGGCGGGCGCGGCTATCCCACGGCCTGGCTGCCGTGGAGCGCGGCCGGCTACGCTCACCTGGTGATGGACACGCGCGGCCAGGGCAGCGCATGGAGACATGGCGACACGCCGGACCCGGAGACCGAGGGCAGCAACCCGCACTACCCCGGCTTCATGACGCGCGGCGTCCTGCGCCCGGAGACATACTACTATCGGCGCGTGTTCACCGACGCTTGCCGCGCCATCGAGGCCGCGCAGGCTTTCGACAGAATTGACCCATCACGCATCGCTGTCACCGGCGCGAGCCAGGGTGGGGGCATCACCATCGCTGCCGCCGCGCTCTCGCCGGCGGTCAAGGTCGCCATGCCCGACGTGCCCTTCCTCTGTCACTTTCGCCGCGCTGCGACGCTGACCGATGCCAACCCTTATCAGGAGCTACAACGCTATTTGACGACCCACCGCGACAAGGTGGAGCAGGTCTTTGCAACGCTCAGCTACTTCGACGGGATGCACTTCGCTGCCCGCGCGCAGGCCAGGGCGCTGTTCTCGGTCGCGCTGATGGATGAGGTGTGTCCGCCTTCCACCGTGTTCGCGGCTTATAACCACTGGGCCGGCGAGAAGGCAATTCGCGTGTATGAGTTTAACCACCACGAAGGTGGGGGCGAACATCAGGTCGTGGAGAAGATCAAGTTTCTACAGGCGATATGGCCTGTGGACTGACAAGCCTGCCCGCCGGTGAACAACCTGTTCCTGCGCACGCTTGCCCTAAACTCCGGTCAACAGGGCCGCTTCAATGCCTTGCTCGGCCTGGAGGATGGAAAGAGGGGAGGCAGCAAGAGGCTAGCCGCCTCCGCTCCCAGATGCAAAAGTGAGGAGTGCACCGGGCTGCGCGCGTACAATCCATTTTCGTTGGCGGAACTCGACGAGGAGAACGGACGTCTTACGCTGTGGGTTTGTAATTTGCGGAGGAAGCAGATGAAGCGAACGTTCGGCTGGCGCGCTGCCGTGGGTTTGGTCGTGGGCCTGGTCGGACTGATGACCCTGTTCACAGCCTGCCAGTTCCCGGCCGCCATCACGCCGGCTGCGCCCACAGCGACCCCAACCGAGAAGCCCCCATTTATCGCGGTGTTGCCCAAGAGCCTGGCTGCCGGCGAGAACCTAAACATCGTCGGCAGCGATTGGCAACCGGATGAGGAAGTGCTGATCGGCTTGTTGCCCGGCACGCCGGCCGCGACAGGCTCGATCATCCTGGCGGTGGTGCGCAGCAACGGGCAGGGGCGCTTCGAGCTGACCACGCCCATCCCGGCGCAGGTTGCGCCTGGGACGTGGCAGGTGTATGCCCAGACGCGCACGGCCAGCCGCTTCGCCACAGCCGAGATCACCATCCTGGGGCCAACAGCTACACCGGAGGCGCAGCCGACCTTAGTGCCGCCCACCGCGACGCCCGCGCCGACGCGCCCCGCGCCGACCCGCCCGCCCCAGCGGCCCACGAACACACC
>JAGHYX010000074.1 GCA_017743375.1 Chloroflexota bacterium | reverse complement strand
TCGTCCTCCGCAACGCGCGCATCTACACGCAGGTTCGTAATGATCCATGGGCCGAGGCGCTGGCGATCTACAGAGATCGCATCATCTGGACCGGCCGCGACGCCGACGCACAGCAGTGGATCGGCCCAGAGACTGAGGTGATCGACGCCGGCCGGCGGCTGACGCTGCCCGGCATCATTGACAGCCACTTTCACCTGTTGCGCGGCGCGCGCTATCTGCACGACCTCCAGCTCGGCGACGCGCGCACCATCGAGGACGTGCAAACGCGCCTGCGGACGTTCGCTGAGGCCCATCCAGAGCGCGAATGGCTGGTCGGCCAGGGCTGGCAATACAGCCTGTTCGCCCAGGGCGGCGCGCCAACCCGCCACCTGCTGGACGCCGTCGTCCACGACCGGCCGGTCATCCTGATCGCCTTCGATTTGCACACTGCCTGGGCCAACACGGCGGCCCTGGAGCGGGCCGGCATCCTGCGCGGCGCGCCGACCCCGCTCGCGTTCGGCGCGGTGGTGATGGGCGAGGACGGGTTGGCCACCGGCGAGCTGCGCGAGCCGCCGGCGATGGACCTGGTGCGCGCCCTGATCCCGCCGCTCAGCCGCGACCAGGAACTCGACCTGCTGCGCCAGGCGCTCAAACTGTGCGCCAGCTACGGCATCACCAGCGTGCACAACATGGACGGCGACGCCTACTCGCTCTCGCTCTACCGCGAGCTTGAGGCGCGCGGCGAGATGACCGTGCGGATCTACGTGCCGCTGCTGGTGGAGCCAGGGACGCCGCCAGAAGCGCTCGAAGACTGGGCACACGACACGCGGGACACCTGGTTCCGATTGGAGAAAAACAAGTTTCTGCCGACGCCGGCGCCATTCGTGCGCACCGGCTGCGTCAAGTTCTTCGCCGATGGCGTGATCGAGACCAAGACGGCCTGGATGTTGGAGCCTTACGCCGACGGCAGCGGCGAACACGGGCAGCCCAACTTCGACCCGCGCGAGCTGGATAAGCTGATCGTCAAGGCCGACAGCCTGGGGCTACAGTGCTTCGTGCACACGATCGGTGACGCTGCCGTGCGCGCCACGCTCGACGCCTACCAGCACGCCCGCAAGCTGAACGGAACGCGCGATACGCGCCATCGCCTGGAGCACATCGAGGTGATCGACCCGGTTGACCTGACGCGCCTGAAGCGCCTGCGCGTCCTGGCCTCGATGCAGCCACTCCATGCCGACTTCGGGACTGATCCGGATAACCCCTGGCGCGCGCTGGTGGGGCCGGCGCGCTGGGCCTGGGGCTTCGCCTGGCGGACGATCCTGAACGCCGGCGTGCCGCTGGCCTTCGGCAGCGATTGGCCGGTGGTCACGATGAACCCCTTTGAGGGGATGCGCGCCGGCCTCTGCCGCCAAAAGCTCGACCTGAGCGACGCGCGCAGCCACTTCCCCGACCATCGCCTGACGCTGCACGAGCTGATCGCCGGCTATACCATGGACGGCGCGTTCTTCGAGTTCCAGGAGCGCGAGAAGGGCCGCCTGCGGCCCGGCATGTTGGCCGACCTGGTCGTCCTCGATACCGACCTGTTCGCCCTGCCGGAGGCCGAGCTGGCCCGGCACATCGCCGAGACGCGCGCGGTCCTGACCATCGTCAACGGGCGCGTGGTCCATCGCACCTTGGCCTGATGACGGGCGCGCTCACCAGACGAGGCAGCCGCTTGTGCGCTACTCACCGGCCAACATCCATCCTCGCTGAGAGGGTGGACGACGGCGGTGTCGCCGCCTACCCAGGATTCTGCCCCTGACCATGGACGCGCCAGAGTGCGTCAGGCGCGCGCACGCATCCGAGCGCGTGGCAGCCTTCACAAAACGGCGTTACACTACCTGAACTCGCATGACCACCACGGCGCGCCGGCTGCTGCCCTCCCTCAACATCGTCCTGCTCACGTTGGGCATCCTGATCTGCATCGCCGCGCCGGCCCGCGCCGAGAGCAAGTCGCTGGTCTGGCTGCGCCTGGATACGGAGATTGACGTACAACCCAACGGCGACCTGCGGATCACCGAGACCAACGTCATCCGCTTCACGCAAGGCACGTTTCGCTTCGGCTTCCGCGACATTGACCGCCGCCGGCTGACCGACGTGCGCGACGTCCAGGTGCTCGAAGACGGCCGGCCGATCCAGGTCGAGCTCACGGAGACCGAGGACGACATGCTGCGGATCAAGTACTACTTCTCCCGGCCGGCCAGGGACGAGCAGCGCACCTTCACGCTGCGCTACACGGTCTCCGGCGCGCTGCGCTACTACCCGGATGGCGATCAGGTCTATTGGGTGGCGGTGTATGCCGACCGCGCCGGCTTTCCCGTCCAGGACGCGCGCGTGACCGTGCGGCTGCCCGCCGGCGCCTCGGCGACCAACGCCGAGGTCTACGGCGTCCGGGCCGACCTGCGCGGCCTCAACGAGGGCGTCGTTATCGCCGAAGCGCTGGCGCCGATCCCCAGCGGGCGCGAGATGGAGGTGCGCGTCCAGTTTCCCCACGGGATCGTGAGCGGCGAGCCGCCGCCCTGGCAGCGCGCCTTCGACGAACGGCGGCGCTTCGAGGCGTTCGAGAAGCCGCGCTACGACCTCATCGCCCTGCTGGCCGGCCTGCTGGTCTTCTTCGGCGGGCCGGCGGCGGTGATCGCCCTCTACTACGCGCGCGGGCGCGACCCGAACGTCGGCCTGGTGGCCGAATACCTCACCGAGCCGCCGCCCGACCTCTCGCCCGGCCTGGCCGGCACATTGGTGGACGAGACCGCCGACGTCCGCGACATCGTGGCAACCCTGGTGGACCTGGCCCGCCGCGGCGTGCTCAAGATCAGCGAATACGCCCGCCCGACGATGGGCGGGTTGCTGACCACCAGCGACTGGCAGATCGAGCCGGGCGAGCGCTTCGGCCAGGTCGCGCTGCGACCCTACGAACAGGCGCTGGTCGCGGCGCTGGGGATAGCGCGGGGCCGCCACAGCCTCTCCGAGTTTCGCAATCGGTTCTACACCGAGATTCCGAAGATACAGAACGCGCTCTACGAGGCGCTGGTCGAGGCCGGCTATTACACGCGCTCGCCCGATCAAACGCGCAAGCGCTATCGCGCGCTGGCCAACCTGGTGATCTTCATCGCGGCGGTCCTGTTCGTGATCGCCGTGTCCGTCTTGAGCGACCTGACCGAGTACAGCATCTGCCTGCCCGCTGCGCTCCTCATGACAGGCCTTTTGCTCTACGTGGTGGCGCGCGCCATGCCTTTGCGCACGCGCAAGGGCGCGGAGATGCGCATGCGCGCGGAGGCCTTTAAGCGCTACCTACAAAACATCGAGAAGTACACCAAGCTCCAGGAGGCCAAAGACCTGTTTGACAAATACCTGCCCTACGCGATCGCCTTCGGCTTGGATCACTCGTGGCTGAGGAAGTTCACGACGGTTGACGCACCGCCCCCACCCTGGTATGTGCCGATGTCTCCCTATCGGCCGCTCCACGTCCCGACTTCCTCGGCGGGCGTCCCCGCCGCGCCGCAGACGGCCCAGGCCGGCGACATCAGCGGCCAAGCACGGGCCGGCGGCGGCATCGAGGGGCTGGAGCGCGGCCTCGGCGGGAGCATTGCCTCGCTTGAACGCAGCTTGGCCAGCATGTTTGATTCGGTGGCGACGACGCTGACCAGCCAGCCGGCCCCTAGCAACACAGGTCGCGCCGGGCGCGGCTGGAGCGGCGGCGGGGGCTTCGGCGGTGGCGGGTCGGGCGGCGGCAGAGGGGGCTTCGGCTAACGAGCGGAGTGTGAACCGTGAGTCAAGGCAAAACGCTTGGTTACATCCTGATAGCGATCGGCGCCGGCATCTTCCTGATCGGCGCGGCCTGGGCCTTCGGCGGCTCGATCGGCACGACCGGCGGGCGCATCTTGGCGCTGGGCTTCGTCTTCATCGTCGCCGCGCCGCTGGTCGGCGCCGGCATCTACGTCCTCAACAAAGGCCGGCAGGAGGCCGCCGAGGAAGTCCAGGTCAAGCGTCAACAAAAGTTGCTCGGCCTGGTGCAGACGCAGGGCAAGGCCGACATCGCCATGGCCGCCGTCGAGCTGGGGGTCTCGCGGGCCGAGATGAAGCAGCTCATCTATGATTTAATCGCTAAGCAACTGTTCAGCGGCTACGTGGACTGGGAGGCGGGCGTCCTTTACTCGACCGACGCATCAAAGCTCAAGGGCGGGACGTGTCCAAAGTGCGGCGGGCCGCTGACCCTGGCCGGCAAGGGGCTGATCAAGTGTCCATACTGCGGCAGCGAGGTCTTCACCATCTCGTGACGCAGGCAAAAAGGAGTGAGCATGAGCGCGAATTACGAGAACATCCGCAGACAGCGCGGGGCGATCGAAGCCTTCTTCGGCAATCTCCCCGGCTACAAAGGCTATAAGGAGAAGGAGATGCGCCGCGAGGCCGACCGCCTGTTGCGCGAGGCGTTGGTCCGCGACTACACCATCCAACTGGACCGCATCACCGCCGTCCAAAACCGCGTTCTGGAGGCGCTGGGGGTGGAATGGATGAGCGCGCTGGGCGCGCTGAAGACCGCGCTCCAGACGCTGATTGACCGCATCCGCCACGCGCCCCAGGGCTACGCCGGCTTCTTCGACGCCGTGCGCGTCAAGGAAGAACAGCTCGACCAGCTCGAAGCGTTCGACCAGCAATTGGTGGGGGAGCTGGAGAAGATCAAAACGGCGCTCGACGCGCTGGAGCGCGCCGCCAGCGACCCCGTCGCGCTGCAAACGGCGCTCGCCCAGGCCAACCAGGCCGTGCGGGCGACGGCCGACCTGTTCGCCCAGCGCAACAAGGTGATGACGGGCGTATAAGCGAAAGGAGGATTTCCAAATGGCTCGAATTATTGACGTGATTGAGTGGCCCGACCAAGGGCCAAACGAGATCGTGCGGCGCGTGCCGGAACAGGGCAGCGGCGACATCCGCCTGGGTTCGCAGGTGATCGTGCGCGGGGCGCAGGTGGCGGTGTTCTACCGCGACGGCAAGGCGCTGGACATGTTCACCGAGGGCCGCCACACCCTCACCACGGCCAACCTGCCGTTGCTCTCTAACCTGATCGGCCTGGCGACGAACGACCGCACCCCCTTCCCCGCCGAGGTCTATTTCGTCACCACCAAAGAGTTCGTGGACATGAAATGGGGCACACCGGCCGAGATCACCGTCCCCGACGCTGTGCTGGGGATGGTGCAACTGCGCGCCTTCGGCACCTATTCGATGCAGATCAAAGATCCCCAACGCTTTGTGAATCAGGTCGTCGGCGTGCAGGGCATATACACCACGACCCAAATTCAGGACTACCTGCGGGGCATTTTGGTGAGCGAACTCGCCACCGTGCTCGGCGCGACGATGAAGACCCGCTCGTTGCTCGACCTGGCCGCGTTGCAGGCCGACCTGGGCGCAGCCATGCAGGCCAAAGCCGCTGACGATTTCGAGGCGCTGGGGATCGCCCTGCGCAAGGTCTACGTGGTCAGCATCCAGCCCGGCGAGGAGACGGCGAAGGCGATCGCCACGCGCAGCGCAATGGGCGCGGTCGGCGCGACGTACACACAGTACCAAGCCGGCCAGGCCATGCGCGAGGCAGCGCGCAACGAGGGCGGCGGCGGGGCCGGGATCGGCGCCGGCTTGGGCGCGGGCATCGGCATCGGCCAGGCGATGGCCGACGCGATCCGCCAGGGCATGGCCCAACCCCAACAGCCGCAGCAACCCTCCTCTGCCCCTCCGAGCAAGGCGCAGATCGAGCAGGCGTTAGTCAACCTGGATGTGCGCTTTGCCAACGGAGAGATCAGCGAGGCTACGTATAAGCAGTTGCGTGAGAATCTGGAGCGTGCGCTGGCGAGTGCCTCTTAGCATGATGTGGTCTTTCGCTTGTCTCGCTTGACATATATGCCTATGCGAAATAACACGTGCCCGCACCTATGGGGCTAGCCGGCCACCCCGCGCTCATCACCGCAGCGTCGCTCACCCTCGTCTACGTCGCTGCGTTGCTCTTCTACCCGCATCGAGATGTGCTTATCCTCTGGGAGCGCGACTTCAGCGCTCCCAGAGGACTGCTGCTCGCCCTGGGGCTGGCGCTGGCCGGCTACGCCGGCGGGCTGTGGCGGCTGCTCCACCCCACCCTAGACAACAGCAAGAGGCAAACGCTCGGCCTCGTCGCGCTGTTCATCGCCGGCGGCCTGATCATCCAGCTCCTCGCCACGGCGATCACCGAGGGCGACCCGTTCGCCGGCGTCGCCCGCCGCACCTTCGCCTGGGCCACCGGCGGCTACTGGACGGTCGGCGCGCCGGTGGAGGACGTGCGCGACTTCGTCGGCCGCTACGCCGAGCGCGCCCCCACCTACCCCGTCCATCAATCCCGCCATCCGCCCGCCCTCTCGTTGATCTTCACGCTCGGCACGTTCCTGTTCCGGCATCTGCCGCCGGCGCTCACCCAGGCGATCGCCGACTGGCTGCGCCCGCAGAGCTGTCTGGGATTGCTGGGCGAGGATGCGCCGGCGCCTTGGCTGGCCGGCGCGCTGTTCGGGATGACGGTTGAGGTGATCCTGGCCATGCTGGTCGCCTGGCCGCTGTATGCCTGGCTCAAGCGGCTGGCCGGCGCGCGCAGCGCGAGGTGGGCCGTTGGGCTATATGCCCTCACGCCGGGCTTTGGGCTGTGGGTATCGCAGTTCGACCGCGGCGTCGCGCTGTTCACGCCGCTGATCCTCTGGTGCTGCGAGCGGTTCGCCGACGCGCGCCGCCTGCGCGACGCCGGCTTGGCAGGCCTGGCCTTCTCGCTGGCCACGTTCATCACCTATGGCGCGGTGCCCATCGCCCTGATCGCGGTCATTTACACCATCGCCCGCTTGCTCAGCCAATCGCCGCTGCCGACCCTCCTGAAAGCCTGGCGCACGTGGGTCGCCGCGATCCTCTGCGCGGCCGCAGGGGCGGCGACGGTTTGGCTGGCCGCCTGGCTGTGGAGCGGGCTCGACCCGTTTCGGCTCTATCAGGTGGTGTTCGATAGCCATCTGGGGATCGCGTTCCCGTTCTGGCCGTTCGTCTTCTGGCATCCGTGGGACCTGCTGACGATGGCCGGTTTGCCGCTGGTCGGCCTGACGCTGACGGCCGGTTGGCGGCGCGCGCTGCCCATCACGTCGGCTGCTTTGATCACCCTCGCTGCGCTCAGCCTGGCCCACGTGGCGCGCAGCGAGACCGGGCGCGTGTGGCTCTACTTCGTGCCGCTCTTCCTCGGCGCGACGGGCGTGATCCTGCCGGCGCTCCCGCGCCGGGGCGCGGCCATTGTGTTAGGGCTGCTCGTGCTACAAAGCGTCGTCCAGATCGGGGTGCTGCGGGTGCTGATTGACTACGGCATCACGCCGGAGCGTTATCCGCGCGTCGAGATCCCCGCCGAGGCCGTGCGGATTGACACGCGCTTCATGAGCGACGGCGCGATCGCGCTGCGCGCTTATCAGCTTCAAGCGGCCAAACCGGGGGGCGAAGGACAAGTCGTCCTCTACTGGGAGCGCGTCTCAGAACGGCCAATCCCGCACGCCTACAAAGCCTTCGTCCACGTGGCCGCCGACCCGCAGGACCAGATGCGCATCGCCCAGCATGACGAGATGCCGGTGCGCTCAAAGTACCCCACCACCTGCTGGCAACGCGGGCAGATCGTGGAAGACAGGATGCCGTTAAACATCCCGCCCGACGCGCAGGCCGGCGAGTACCTGGTGTTCGTTGGCCTGTATGACCCGCTGACCCAGCAGCGCGCGCCGGCCTTCGCCTCGCCGCCGGCGGAGGAGCGCTTCGCCTCGATCCTTTTGCCGACGCGGTTCATCGTCGAGCCGGCGAAGTGATGCTCTGAGCGAGCATGGCCCGCAAACGGAGGGCATGCCGTCCGTGGCGCTCTGCCTATTATTCATGCATGCACCCTACATCGGTGAAGCGCGCGCTGCCTGTGATAGGATCGCCGCGCATGGCTGTGATCTTCCCCTTCACCGCAATCGTCGGACAGGAGCGCATGAAGCGCGCGCTGATCCTGAATGCGATTTATCCCCAAATCGGCGGCGTGCTCATCCGCGGCGAGCGCGGCACCGCCAAGAGCACGGCTGCCCGCGCACTGGCGGCCATCCTGCCCGAGATAGACGTTATTGAGGACGACCCATTCTCCTGCGACCCGGCCAATCCGGCGGGCTTTACCGAGGACCTGAAGCGGCGGGCAGCCGCCGGCGAGCAATTCAAGATCGTGCGCCGCAAAACGCGCTTCGTGAACCTGCCGGTCAGCGCCACCGAGGATCGCGTAGTCGGCACGCTCGATATAGAGCGCGCGATTCAGAAAGGCGAGCGCCACTTCGAGCCGGGCATCCTGGCCGCCGCCAACCGTGGCGTCCTCTACGTGGACGAAGTGAACCTGCTCGATGACCACGTGGTGGACCTTCTGCTGGACGTGGCCGCGATGGGCGTAAACGTGGTGGAGCGCGAGGGCATCAGCTTCAGCCATCCGGCCCGCTTTGTGCTGATCGGCTCGATGAACCCAGAAGAGGGCGACCTGCGGCCGCAGTTGTTGGATCGCTTTGCCCTGTGCGTGGACGTTACGAGCGTCCGCGACCCCCAGGCGCGCATGCTGATCTTGGAACGCAATTTGGCGTTTGAGAGCGACCCCGTCGGCTTCATCAAGGCGTGGGAGCCGCAGGAGCGCGCGCTTACCCAAGAGATCGCCCAGGCGCGCGAGCGCCTGCCCAACATCAGGCACACCCAGCGCGACCTGGCGACGATCGCCAACTTGGTCGCCAGCCTGGGCGTAGATGGGCATCGCGCCGACTTGGTGATTCTCAAAACCGCGCGCGCCCACGCGGCCTTTGTCGGTCGAGACGCGATCACCGACCAGGATATTCTTCTGGCCGCTGAGCTGGCCCTGCCGCATCGGCTCAAGCGCCATCCCTTCCAGGACACCGAGCAGGCGATGGCCATGCTGAGCGAGAAGCTCCAGCAAATCGAGCAACAGGCCCAAGCACAGGCGTCGAATGGCGCACAACAGCCCCCGCCAACGCCCACGGAGAACGCAAAAAAAGCGAGACGGGGCTGAACGAGGACTTGGCGTGCTCGGAAAGCCCCGCCCACCCACTGCCACAGACGGTTCCTCAAACCCCCCAGAGCGCGCCGGAGTGGTCAGGCGGACAAAAGACCGGCTTGGGCGAGGCCTTTCGCGCGCGCAAGCTGATGACCCCGCTGGATAGGATCACGCGCAACATCGCCGGCAAGCGCAGCGCGACGCGCACCCAGCGCAAACGCGGGCGCTACATCAAGGCGATACCGCTGAAGGGCCGCGCCGACGACGTGGCGTTCGATGCCACCCTGCGCAGCGCCGCCGTGCATCAGCTCGCCCGCCGGCAGCGCTGGTCTCTGTCGAGCCAAGCAGAAGGCCAAACGGCGCCGGCCTTCCACATCTCAAGGGCCGACCTACACCGCAAAGTGCGCGTGCGACGGGCGGCGAATCTGATCCTGTTCGTAGTGGATGCCTCGTGGAGCATGGCGGTGGCCGAGCGCATGGCAGCGACCAAAGGCGCGATCATGTCGCTGCTCACCGATGCGTATCAGCGCCGCGACCGCGTGGGGCTGATCGTCTTCCAGAAGAGCAGCGCCACGCTAGTGCTGCCCCCCACCTCGTCTGTGGAGCTGGCGCAAAAGGCGCTGCGGGAGATACCGATCGGCGGCAAGACGCCGCTGAGCGCCGGCTTGTTGCTCTCGCTTCAAGTCATCTTGCGCGAGCGCCGGTTGCACCCGGAAGTCAGACCCTTGCTCATCCTGCTGACCGATGGAGCGGGCAACGTCAGCGTGGGCAACCTCCCCCCGCAGGTGGAAGCCCACCGCATCGCCAACCAGATTCGTGATGAGCGCATCCGCGCGGTGGTGATCAACATGGAGCACGTCGCTTTTGATCAGGGGCTGGCCCGCAAGCTGGCCGACCACATGGATGCGCGCTGCCTCTCGCTGCGCGAGCTACACGCCGATGCGCTTTACGAGACGGTTAAACGCGAAATACACAAATAGCGCAGGAAGCTGATAGGCGCCCCCGTGTGATGACCCCATCACGCTGGCGCGGCGGAGCGCCGATTTGGCCGAGATAGGGCGGCGTCACCAGCGCTTCGGCCGGGGCAAGGCGAGTACACCGCTTGGAAGGTGATAAGAAGATTCGGAGCAAGCGAACTGGCAGAGACGCAGAGGACATAAAGAGAAGAGGCAGGCTTAAAATTATCGAAAGGCTGTGGCTGCCCTGCCGAACTCATATCTTCTTCAACGAGCTATGCGAGTCAAAAGTCATCAATATGCGCTGTTCATGCTGGCGAGTATGCTGCTGGCCGCCTGCGGGGCGAGCGAGCCGGCAGCCACCCCAGCGCCCTTCGAGCCAATTGTCACCATTTACGCGCCCGCCGCCTCACCCACTGCGACGCGCGCGCCCACGCCAACGCCGCAACCAACCCCCACCGCCGAACTCCAGGCGGCTGGTCCCGTCTCCGATGCGCCGGCCGTAGTGAACGGCCAGGCCGACGGCATCAACCCCTTCACCGGCCTGCCGCTCACCGACCCCGCTGCGCTCAGGCGACGGCCATTGTTGGTGAAGGTGGCCAACACCTCGGATGTGCGCCCCCAATCCGGCCTGAACAGCGCCGACGTGGTGGTGGAGCATTATTCTGAGGGGAGCATCACGCGCTTCACCGCGCTGTTCCTGACCAATGCGCCGACCAAGGTGGGTTCGGTGCGCAGTTGCCGGTTGATTGACATCGAACTGCCGGCGATCTTCGACGCCGCGCTGCTGTGTTCCGGCACCAGCCCAGGCGTCAAGCCGCTCATGCGCAACTCATACGCCCATCGCAATAACCTGACCATGATCAGCGACATGGGCGGCAAGGAGTGCGCCACCTGTCCCGCCTTCCGCACGTCGGATCGCTTGCCGCCACACAATCTGTTTGCGAACACCGTTCGAGCGTGGGAGGAGCTGGAAAGCCGCGGCGTAAATAAGCCCTCGGTCTTTCGCTCCTGGACGTTCGACCCCAGCCCACCGCAAGGCAAGCCGACGCGCGTGCTGAACGTGGGATACAAGTCCGGCAACGTGATCTGGACCTACGAACCCACAAGCGGCAGATGGCTGAAGTCGTTGCGCAATGAGAAACAGATAGACAAACTCACCGGCGAGCAGATCGCAGCGGCGAACGTGTTGGTTGTGCATGTGCCCCACGTCACCACGCTAATCGTGGAAGATGTGAGCGGCGCACGCTCGATCGAGATTCAACTATGGGGCGAAGGCCCGCTGCGCGTCTTTCGCGATGGCATGGAGGTCGGCGGGCGCTGGCGACGCAATCCGCAGATGATCGGGCACTTCGAGCTGCTGGACGTGAACGACAAGAAGATAGCGCTGAAGCCAGGCAATACGTGGATTCAAGTCGTGCCGATGACGGACATCGCCATCCTCACCCAGTGAGGACGAGGCGCGCTAGCGACAGGTGACGATGTGCAAGCGCTGGCCAGTGCGGATCACGCGCGGATCGCTAATGTTGTTCCGCCGTGCGATCGAGAGGATCGTCGTGTTGTAGCGCAGCGCGATCCGAAACAGGTTCTCCCCTGGCTTGACCACATGCACGACGCGCACGCCACACCGCACTGAGGAACGCGGAACGCGTTCAGGGCTGCGCGGCGGCAGGTCCGCTTGCGGGGTAGGAATAGGCTCAGGCGTGGGCTCGATCCGCGGCTCGAGCGGTATTTGCGTGGGCGGCGGTGGGGGCGGCGGCGTATCGGTCGGTGGCGGCGGTGGG
>JAGHYX010000073.1 GCA_017743375.1 Chloroflexota bacterium | reverse complement strand
CCTCCTGCGCTGGGCGCGATCCTGATCTGGCTGCCCTTTCAGGTGAGCGTGGCGCTGCCGGTTGAACTACTCACGGGCCGGCTCGACCTGGCGCAGGGCGTGCTGCGGCTGGGGGCGGGGATCGCCTGGACGGGGCTGGCCGGGCTGGGGGCGCAGATCGTCTGGAGCGCCGGCCTGCGCAGTTACACGGCGGTGGGAGCTTGACCATGCGTTGCCTGTGGCAAAGCGCGCGCCGTCACGCCGGCTTGCTCAGGTTGTTCATCCAGAACAGCCTGCTGGCCAACCTGGAATATCGCGTGAACTTCGCCGGCGCGCTGATGATGTCGCTGCTTGACGCGCTGTGGGCGGTGGGCGGCGCGCTGCTGTTCTACACCCATCGCACGACCATTGGCGGCTGGACCTTTCATGAGACCCTCATCGTCATTGGCCTCTTCTTCATCGCCTCGGGCTTCGTAGATGCCGTCATGCAACCGAACGTGCGCGATGTGATCGAGGCCGTGCGCAGCGGGACGATGGACTACACGCTCATCCGGCCCATCAACCCGATGTTTCACGCCACGCTGCGCCGCTTCCGCTTCGAGAAATTATCCGGATTGCTCGTGGGGATAGTCCTGATCGGGTATGCTCTCACCCAGCTTCGGCTGTGGCCGGCCCTTGAGCGTTGGCTGGTCTTCGGCTTGCTCGGCCTGGCTGCCGTCGCTTTGTTGTATGCGCTCATGGCGGCGCTGGCTGCGCTGTGCTTTTGGGTGGTGGACATCGCTAACGTTGATGAACTAGTGTTGGGCGTCTTGGAAGTGGCCCGCTTCCCAGCGCAGGCCTTCCCAGAGCCGCTGCGCGGGCTAATTTCTTTTGTCTTCCCGATCGCGTTCATCAGCACCGCGCCCGCCGAGGCATTGCTGGGCCGGCTGACGCTTCCCCTGGCGCTCTGCGGCCTGGGCTTTACCCTGTTTGCGCTGTGGCTGAGCGCCTGGGCCTGGCGGCGGGCAGTGGCGAGCTACACCAGCGCCAGTAGTTGAGCGGCCATGCGCACGCCTGTCAAGACCAACCGGCTGCTCCTCATGGTCGGGCTGGATATCAGCCTGACGCTGCTCTCGCTGTGGCTGGCGACGCAACTGCGCGCTTGGCTGCCGCTTGGCCGTCCCCTTGGCGAGCAGGGCGCTGGGCTGGAGTGGCCTATTTATGTTTTGGCCGCCCTGATTTGGGTGACGACTTTCTCGCAATTCGACCTCTATACCCGCCGGCAGACGCGCTTTCGCCAGGAAGCCCGCACGGTGACGGTTGCCTCGCTGACTGCGCTGCTGATCTTGGCTGGCGCGCTTTACCTGAGCTTTCGGCAAGTCTCGCGCTTGCAATTCCTCTACTTCGGCGCGTTGAACGTCGTCTTGCTCAACGCTGCCCATGCGCTGCTCTTTGCGCGTCGGCGCGCCGGCGAGCTGTGGCGCGTGCTGATCGTGGGGGCTGGTCAGTCCGGCCGCGAGCTGGCTGAGCGGATTTTGGCCAGCGCTGCCGGCGAAGTGGTCGTCGTCGGCTTCCTGGACGACCAGCGCGCCGTCGGCTCTGAGATTTGCTCGCAACTGCGTGTGCTGGGGCGGACCGACCAGGTCGTGCCGATAGCCAGCGAGCTGGCTGTCTGTGAGGTGGTTTTGGCCCTGCCGCGCGATGCCCAGTCGCGCGCGCTTGCCTTGATCGCCGAGTTAGAGCCGCTGCCGCTGCAGGTGAGCCTGGTGCCCGATGTGCTGGACTTAGCTTGGTTCATGACGCGGGTGGAGGACCTGAACGGCATTCCGATCTTGCGCCTGCGCGAATCGCCGCTGGATGGGCCGGCGCGCGCGGTCAAGCGCGTGATGGATCTCGTGGTCAGCGCAGGGTTGCTCATCACCTGTGGCCCGCTCATGTTGCTGATTGCCATCCTTATAAAGTTGGATTCGCCTGGGCCGGCCATCATCCGCCAACAGCGGGTGGGAGAGAATGGCCGCTTATTTGAGATGCTGAAGTTCCGCACCATGCGCGCCGGCGAGGAGCAGCGCGTCCCGAAGCTCACAGACGGCCTGCATAAGCGGCCGCGCGATCCGCGCGTGACGCGCCTGGGGCGATTTTTGCGCCGCTATAGCCTGGATGAACTGCCGCAGTTGATCAACGTATTAAAGGGCGAGATGAGCTTGGTCGGCCCGCGGCCGGAGTTGCCCTGGCTGGTGGAGCGCTACGAGAGTTGGCAGCGCCGGCGGTTTGCCGTGCCGCCGGGGATGACCGGCTGGTGGCAGGTGAACGGGCGCAGCGAGCGGCCCATGCACCTGCATGTAGAGGACGACCTCTATTACATCCGCAATTACTCTCTGTGGATGGACTTAGTCATCTTGTTGCGGACGGTGCCGGCGGTGCTGAGCGGGCGGGGGGCGTTTTAGCTCAGCACCTGCCTCAAAGCCTCGTCCCAGCCGGCTCATTCCGAGCGAGGACGACGCGGAAGGCCGCAAACATGGCCCCCCAGGCAGCCATCACTGCGAAGCTAGCTTTGCGCAGTAAGTTAGCGCTCTACTGGGCGCGATGTCGTTTCAGTCCAATGACGCTTAAGACTTCGACAACTGGCCAATAGCCCATGCTCGCCATCCGATGGGAGTAGCCGGCTATCAGCGCGCAGGTGGTTGCCCCTGCTGGTAAAACGCGCCCCCTCAGCAGCGCGCTTCGAGTAACATTCACGCCGATGCGTTCGTCGTGGTTGACGTGGACGAAACGGTTGATCACCGCTGATGCGGTTTGCATCCTTCTCTTCTTTCTTCTTCCTTTGGCCTTGTTTGCGCCGGTGACGATAGGGCCATACACCCTGCTGCCGGTGGACAACCTATTTGTCTGGCAGCCCTTTCGGTCGGCTGCTGCCTCGCTCGGCGTCGCACAGCCGCATAACGAATTGCTCTCTGACCTCATCCTAGAGAACTACCCCTGGAAGCGCTTCATTCTCAACTCGTTGAGCGGTGGTGAATTGCCGCTGTGGAATCCTTATCTCTTCGCCGGCGTCCCCTTCCTGGCTGCGGGTCAGCATTCGGCGATGTATCCGCTCAGCCTGCTGTATTACATCCTGCCGCTGGAGAAAGCCTACGGCTGGTTCACCGTGCTCCAGTTGGGCCTGGCCGGGACGTTCGCTTTTATCCTGGCGCGCACCTTTGGGATCAGACGCTACGGTGCGCTCTTCGCCGGCGTGGTCTATCAGCTCAGCGGCTTCTTCGTCGTCTCGACGGTCTTCCCGATGATCATCGCCGGCGGGTCCTGGCTGCCGCTGATCCTGGCGATGAGCGAGCGGGTGATCCGTCAATCGCCCGCCCTGGGCAATCGTCCGTCCTCTCTTCCCTGGGCGCTGGTCGGCGCGTTCGCCATCGCCATGGTGGTGCTGGCCGGACATGCCGAGATCCTCGCTTACACCTTGCTGGTCACGGCGCTCTTCGGGTTATGGCGGGTGAGCACGGTGATCGGCTTCGGCAACTTGCGGGTGGACGGCCCGTATTTGGCCAGCCGGCTGGCCTGGCTGCTCTTGATGGGAGTGGCCGGCCTGGGGCTGGGCGCGATACAGCTCATCCCCTTGTTAGAGCTGGTCACGCGCAACTTTCGCCAGGGCAGCGCCACGCTCCAGGAGGTGCTCGGCTACGCCTTCCCGCTGCGCTATGTGGTTCAGTGGCTCGGGCCAGATTTCTTCGGCAACCCAGCCCACCACACCTACTTCGACTTGTTCACCTGGGCGCTTCAGCCGGTCACCACGGCCAGCGGCCACACAGCGTGGGGGATAAAGAACTACGTCGAGGGCGCAGCCTACGTGGGCATCATCACCCTGGTGCTGGCCGGCGTCGCTATTGCGGAAGCAGCGAAAACTGCGTTGGACCGCCGGCCACAGGGGATGCGCCGACGCACCGTTGTGCCTGTCTGGTTCTTCGTCGCGCTCGGGGTGGCGTCGCTGCTGTTCATCTTCGGCACGCCGGCCTACGCCATCCTGTTCTTCGGCGTGCCCGGCTTCAGCCAGTTGCATTCACCCTTTCGCTGGATCTTTCCGCTGACGCTGTGCTTGGCGATGCTAGGCGGGGCAGGGCTGGATCGGCTGGAGGCCGAGGTCAGGCGCCATCCCGCCATCGGCACATATCGCCCAAAGCTCCTCCCGCGCCCACCGCAGGTCGGCAAGGCATATTGGCCGATCAGCATCGCGCTTATCGGTCTGGGTGGTGCGTTGTTGGCGGCAGTGGTCGTCCTGCGCCTGGCCTGGCCATCGGCCAAGCCATTCTTCGAGCAATTCGTCGGCAGCGAAGCAGTTCGACAGGGGTTCACCAGCGCTGAGATGTTCTTCAGCTATCAGGCGCTGAACGTGGCCCGGCTTGGGCTGCTGACCGCGGCAGCCGGCGTCGTATGGTGGTTGTTGTTAAAACACCACGTGCGCACCGAGCCGGGCAAGGGATTGGCCGAGCGCGTGATCGGCAATGCGCCGGCCCTGGCGATCGGGTTGGTGGCCATTGATCTGCTCTGGGCCTGGACCGGCTTTAACCCGGCCGTCGATCCCGCCCTGCTGCGCTTTACCCCGCCGGCCATTCAAGCGTTGCAGCGTGATACCTCGCTCTGGCGCCTGACGGCCTACGAGCCGCGGACAGGCAAGCCGCTCAACGCAAACTCGGCGTGGCTCTTCGACCTCCAGGACATTCGCGGCTACGACTCGATCATCCCCAAGCAATACACCGACTTCATGCAACTCATCGAGCCGCAGGGCGAGCTGCTATACAACCGCATCGCGCCGATCAAGGATGCGCGCAGCTTGGAATCTCCTCTGTTGGATCTGCTCGGCGTCAAGTATGTCGTCACCGAAGAGGTGATTGCGACGCCAGGGTTCAGCCTGTTTTACGACGACGGGGCGACGCGCATCTACAAGAACGAGCGGGCCATGCCGCGCGCGTTTATGCTGCCGCTGCGCAGCACGGTCATCACGGATGACTTCGCCCAGTCGGTACAGCGCTATGACCCGCGGCGCTTCGTCATCGTGGATCCCGATGCTATACCGCGGTTGCCGACCGGCAGCTCCCCTGAGGCAGGCGATCCCATCGCTGCGAGCGTCACCGCATACCGCAATAACGAAGTATGGATAGATGCGCAGGTCAACGAAGCTGCCTGGTTGGTCTTAGCAGATAGCTACTTCCCCGGCTGGCGGGCTTTTGTGCGACCGCTCGGCGCACCGGATAGCGCTGAAAAAGAGCTGCCTATCGTCAAAGTCAACGGCAACTTTCGCGGCGTCTTGCTCGACGAACGAACAGTAGATCAGCCGTTCCCCGCAGCGCTCACTGTGCGCTTCCGATACTCGCCGGATTCCTTTCGCATCGGTGCGTTCGCCAGTTTCATCACCTTCATGGCCCTGCTCTTCCTGAGCGGGGTGTATGTCTGGCGCAATGGGCTGCGCGAGTGGCGGGCGCAGTCGGGCGTGCGATTGATCGCGCGCAACAGCTTGTTGCTGACCAGCCTGAACATCGTCGCGCGGGCGATTGATTTCGCCTTTGCGCTCCTGATGTTACGTGTGCTCGGCCCGGAGGGGGCGGGGAATTTCTACTTTGCTGTGGTGTTGGTGGGCTGGTTCGAGATCGTGATGAACTTTGGCCTGAACACCCTGCTCACCCGCGAGATCGCGCGCGATCACGCCCAGGCGCGGGCTTATCTCTGGCAGACCAGCCGGCTGCGGCTGTTGCTTGCGCTGGGCGTCACACCGCTGATTGTGCTGCTGGTGCTCGTCTGGCGCGGCGCGTTTGGCCTGGCCGAAGAAGCCAGCGTTGCCATCCTGCTGCTCACGCTCAGCCAGTTTCCGGGCAGTTTGTCCACCGGCTTAAGCGCTTTGTTCTTTGCCTATGAACGAGCGGAGATACCAGCCGGCCTGACCATCGTCAGCGCCCTGCTGAAGGCGGCCATCGGCGCGGCGCTGTTGCTGCTCGGTTGGGGCGTCATTGGCCTGGGCGTGACATCTATTGCGGTCAACCTGATCACGCTGACGCTGCTCCTGCTTGCGGCCCAGCGCCTGCTGCGCGGCCAGCCCATCACTGATACGACGACGAGCCGGCTGACAAATCGAGCGATGATGCGCGAAGCCTTCCCGCTGATGCTGAATCATCTGCTGGCGACCATGTTCTTCAAGGTGGATGTGCCAATGCTCCAGGCAATCAAAGGGCCGCTGGCGGTTGGCTGGTATAGCGCAGCATACAAGTTCATTGATGCCTACAACATCATCCCGGCGTTCTTTACGCAATCGCTCTTCCCGGCCATGTCGCGCATGGCCGCCCAGCGCGACGAGTCGCTGGCCCGCGCCTACACCCTGGCGCTGAAGCTCCTGGTGATCGCGGCGCTGCCGCTGGCGGTAGCCTCCGCCTTTTTGGCCGAACCGCTGGTCGGCATCCTAGGGGGGCGTGAGTTCTTGCCCAACGGCGCCCTCGCCCTGGCGATCATGGCCTGGAGCATGCCGATTGGATGGATCAATAGTGTGACGAACTACGCGCTGATCGCCGCTGGCCAGCAGCGCGCGCTGACCCGCGCTTTTGTGATCGGCTTGGCCTTCAACGTCATCACCAATGCGCTGTTCATCCCGGCGTTCTCGTTCGTGGCTGCCGCGGTGACCACGATCTTCAGCGAGATCGTCGAGGGCGCGGCTTTCTATGTGTCCGTGCGGAATCACATCGGGCCGGTGGACTGGATAGCGGTATTGGCGAAGCCATTTTTGGCCGCCGGCGTGATGGCTGGGCTGACCGGCCTCTTCGCTGCTGGCGGCATGGTCCTGATAGGGCTTGTGCTCGGCCTTATCGCTTATGGGGCTGTGTTGTGGCTGGGTCATGCGCTTGCGCCCCAGGAGCGCGCCATGCTCCTGCCGCTGGTCAGGCGGACGGCGTGAGGCTCGCTATATGTTCGCCAACTCATCATAGAGGGAGAAACCATGCTCAAGATCGGAGTCATCGTTGGTCGTGAATGGTCGTGGCCGCCGGCGTTCATCGAAGAAGTGAACGATCGGCAAGCCGGCGTGATCGCAGAGTACGTCAAGCTGGGCGGCACGCGCATGAATGAGCCGTGCGAATACGCGGTCATTGTGGATCGCATCTCGCACGAGGTGCCCTACTATCGGTCCTATCTCAAAAACGCTCTGCTTCAGGGGACGTATGTCGTCAACAATCCTTTCATGTGGTCGGCTGACGATAAGTTCTTCGAGGCGTCGCTGGCGACCAAGATCGGCGTGCATAGCCCGCGGACGGTGGTCTTGCCCAATAAAGATTACGTGCCCGGCATCGTCCCCCATGAGAGCCTGCGCAACTTGGTCTATCCCGTGCCCTGGGAGGAGCACGTCGCCTATCTGGGCGGCTTCCCGGTCGTGCTCAAAGACGCCCACGGCGGCGGCTGGAAGGACGTGTTCGTGGTGCATTCGATGGACGAGCTGTTCGCGCGCTATAACGAAAGCGGACTGCGCACGATGGTGCTCCAGGAGTTCATTAAGTGGGACGACTATCTGCGCTGCATGTGCATCGGCCAGGAACACGTCTACGTCGCCAAATACGACCCGGTGAATCGCCGCTATCTTAAGCACACCCTTACGCCGGCGATGCACGAGCGCGTGGTGCAGGATTCGCTCAAGCTGGTTCGCGCGCTGGGCTACGACATGAACACGATTGAATGGGCCATCCGCGATGGCGTGCCGTATGCGATTGACTTCATGAACCCCGCGCCCGATATGGACATCAACTCGTGTGGCTATGAATATCATCGCTGGTGCGTGGAGAGGATGGCCGACATGTGCATCGCGCTGGCCAAGTCGCCGCGCCGGCAACGGGTGCCCTTCCAAGCCATGTGGCGAGGCGCAGAATGAGCGAGCTACAGCGCGCCATTGAGACCTACCACGACTTGCTCGACGACGCTGTCGCTCAGGCCAGCCAGGAGCTGCTGACGGCACAACAAGCCAAGCGTGGGCTCTTCTTCGGCGCGCGCCCGCTGTGCACGGTGCTGCGCCCGCGCTTTCTGACCAAGGCGCAGTATCGCTCCCTGCGCCAGGCGATCGCCGCGGTCATGCCGGCGTTCGCGCGCGCGCACGACCTTGCGCTGCGCGATCCCAACTTCCGCGCCCAGTTCATGCTCAGCGCATGGGAAGAGCAGCTCGTCAGCTTGCCGATGCCCTACCGCGCCAGCAGCCCCACCGCACGGATGGACACCTTCTTCGTCCCGCAGACGAGCGCGCTGAAGTTCACGGAATACAACGCCGAGACGCCGGCCGGCATCGGCTATCACGACGCGCTCGGCGAGATCATGCTGGGCTTGCCGATCATGCACCGCTTCGAGCGGTACTACGAGGTCTTTCCCCTACCAGGTCGGCATCACGTGCGCCACGCGCTCGAACAGAGCTACCGCGAATGGGGTGGGCGCGAGCCGATGCGGATTGCCATCCTGGATTGGAAGGAGGTGCCGACCTATAGCGAGTTCGTGCAGTTCCAAGACTACTTTCGCGCGCAGGGCTTGACGTGCATCATCGCCGACCCGCGCGAGTGCGAATATCGGGACGGCAAGCTCTATGCCCAACCCGCCCACGAACCCGGCCCGCCGCTGCACGTCAACGTGATCTATAAGCGCGTATTGCTCAGCGAGCTGGTCGCGCAGGGCGGTTTGGAGCATCCGGTTGTTCGCGCTGTGCGTGACCGCGCCGCGTGCATGGTGAATTCCTTTCACTGTAAGGTCCTTCATCGCAAGACCAGCCTAGCCGTCCTGAGCGACGAGGTCAACGGCGACCGCTTTACCCCGGACGAGCAGCGCGCCATCGCGCAGTTCATCCCGTGGACGCGCGTCGTGGCCGAGCGCTTCACGGTTTATGAAGGTCAGCGCGTAGACCTGCTCCCCTTCGTCGCGCAGCATCGCGAGCGCTTCGTGCTCAAGCCGGCTGATGAATACGGCGGCAAGGGCATCGTCCTGGGATGGACGGTGCCGCAGGAAGTGTGGGAGCGCGCCCTGCGAGATGCGCTTCACGCGCCGACCGTCGTGCAACAGCGCGTGGACGTGCCCAGCGAGCCTTATCCCAGCTATGGGGAGCGCGGCTTGGAGTTCATCGAGCGCTCGTTCGACACCAATCCTTACGTCTGGCACGATGCCTACGCTGCGAGCTGCCTGACGCGCCTGTCCACCTCGGCATTGCTCAACGTCACTGCCGGCGGCGGCAGCACCGTGCCGACCTTCGTCATTGAGACGCGCTAAAATCTCCCACGGCATAATGTCCGCTACCCCCTCTCTGGACGTCGTCATCCCGGTATACAACGAGGAACGCGACCTCGCCCCGAACATCACAAAGCTCCGCGATTTTCTAGTCCAGTCGTGCCCTTATCGCTGGCGCATCGTGATCGCCAACAACGCTTCTACCGACCGCACGCTGGAGATCGCCAAGGCGCTGGCCGAGCAATATCCGGGTGAGGTGACGTATATCCACCTCGAAGAGAAGGGGCGCGGGCGCGCGCTCAAACGGGCCTGGCTGGCCTCGACCGCTGATGTGGTGTGTTATATGGACGTTGATCTCTCCACCAATCTGCGCCACCTCATGCCGCTGGTGGAGCCGATCTTCGCCGGCCAGTACCATATTGCGATCGGCTCTCGGCTGATGCCGGGGGCGCGCGTCACCCGCCAACTGAAGCGCGAGGTGATCTCGCGCGCTTATAACTTGATCATCAAACTGATGTTCCCGCGCCGGCGCTTCTCCGATGCGCAGTGCGGCTTTAAGGCGCTCTCCCGTCAGGCCGTCCAAGACCTCGTGCCTTACATTCAAGACAATCACTGGTTCTTCGACTCTGAACTGCTGCTGCGGGCTGAGCAATGTGGCTATAAAATCTGGGAGGTCCCTGTTGAGTGGATCGAGGACCTGGATAGCCGCGTGAAGATCATCCCTACGGCTATCGAGGACCTGAAGGGACTCTGGCGTGTGCGCACGACCAAGTTCAAAGCATAACTTCCATATATCACTACGGGCACCCGATGCAACACAGCAGCAATCACAGAGTAGTCGTCACCGGAATTGGCGCCGTCACGCCGTTGGGATTGGATATGGAGAGCACCTGGCAGGCGCTGGTCAATGGCCAGTCTGGCGTCGGCCCGATCACCCGCTTTGCGCCCAACCCGTTGCCGGTGAAGGTGGCCTGCGAGGTGAAGAACTTTGACCCGTCCCCTTATATTGATCCGACCGAAGTGCGGCGCATGGATCTATTTGAGCAATTCGCTCTGGCCGCGGCGCGCCAGGCGGTCGCTCAAGCGCGCCTTGAGATCACCCCGGAGATCGCGGACTCCGTTGGTGTCGTCATCGGTTCGGCGATCGGTGGTTTTAGCACCATACTGAACCAATACGACATCCTGCGCGAGCAAGGGCCGCGGCGGGTCTCGCCGTTTGCGATCCCGATGATCATGAGCAACGGCGCGGCGGGGATGGTTGCCATCGCCCTTGGCGCGCGCGGGCCGTCATATTCGCCGGCTTCCGCCTGCGCCACCAGCAATGATAGCCTGGGGCAGGCTGCTGAGCTGATCCGGCGCGGCGTCGCCGTGGCGATGATCGCCGGCGGGGCCGATGCCACGGTCAGTGTGTTGGGCATGGCCGGCTTCGACCGCCTAGGTGCGCTTAGCCATGACAATGCGCTGCCGTCCAGCTCGCCGAAGCCCTTCGACAAGTACCGCGACGGGATCGTAATGGGCGAAGGCGCCTGCGTGATGGTGCTGGAATCGCTGGAGTTCGCCCTTAAGCGCGGCGCAAACATCCTGGCTGAGCTGGCCGGCTATGGCCAAACCACCGACGCGTTTCACGTCATCGCGCCGGCAGAGGGCGGCGCGGGCGCCGCGCGCGCCATCCGCCGCGCCATGGACCAAGCCAACGTCCGTCCAGAGGAGATTGACTACATTAACGCACACGGCACGGCCACGCCGCTCAACGACATCGCTGAGACGCAGGCGGTGAAGGCTGTGCTGGGTGAGCATGCTTATCGCGTGCCGATGAGCAGCACGAAGAGCATGACCGGTCACATGATGGGCGCCACCGGCGCGCTTGAGGCAGCGGTGTGCGTTTACGCCATTCAGCGCGGCGTCATCCCGCCCACCCGTAATCTCACCGAGCCGGACCCGCAATGTGATCTGGACTACGTGCCCGGCGAGGCGCGCGCCCATCGGGTGCGCGTGGCGATGAATAACTCGTTCGGCTTCGGCGGCCACAACAGTGTGTTGATCTTCAAGCGCTATGACGGTTGAGTTGCCGACCTTTCAAGACCCTGCCCTCTTGCAGTGCGCGCTGACTCATACCTCTTATGCCAATGAGCATCCGGAAGAGCAGATTCCGGACAACGAACGCTTGGAGTTCCTCGGCGATGCCGTCCTCGATTTCATCGCCGGCGATTGGTTGTTTGAACAATTTCCGGAGTTCGACGAGGGCCGCCTGACCAGCGTGCGGGCGGCATTGGTGCGGGTGAGCACGCTGGCCAATTTTGCCCGCCAGATCGGTTTGCCCGACCGGCTGCGGCTGGGCAAAGGCGAGATTGACACCGGCGGTCGGGAGCGCGACAACATCCTGGGTGATGCCTTCGAGGCGTTGGTCGGCGCGCTCTACCTCGACCAGGGCCTTGAGGCGGTGCGCCGCTTGCTGATCCCGCTGTTTGAGCAGGCGACTCCTGCCATCCTCCAGGCCAGGCTAGATCGCGACGCCAAGAGCCGGCTGCAGGAGTGGAGCCAGGGCGTACTGGGTATCACGCCTCGCTACCGGATAGTCGCTGCTGAAGGTCCGGATCATGCGCGCGTCTTCACTGCCGAGGTGCGGTTGGGGGATGTGGTCGCCGGCGTCGGGCGCGGGTCGAGCAAGCAGTTGGCTGAGCA
>JAGHYX010000294.1 GCA_017743375.1 Chloroflexota bacterium | reverse complement strand
GCGCGCGTGAGGTTGCCGGGCGGCCATTGCTCAGAACTCGATCCCCGGCTGGGCGCGGATGCCTTGGTCGCGATAGGGGTGTTTGACCTCGCGCATCTCGGTCACCAGGTCGGCGAACTCGATCAGCGCCTCTGGCGCGTCGCGGCCGGTGATGATCACGTGGGTCATCGGTGGCTTGTGCACGCGCAGCCAGGCCACAACCTCCTCAGCGCTCAGCCAGCCGAAGTGCATCACGTAAGTGAACTCGTCGAGCAAGAACACGTCGTAATCGCCGCTGGCGATCTTCTGCTTGGCCACTTCCCAGCCGTGCAGCGCCTTGGCGCGCGTCTCGTCCAGGTCCTTGCTGGTCCAGGTGAACCCATCGCCCATCGGCGTCAAGGTGATGCCCATCTTCTCCAGCGCTTTTAGCTCGCCGTAGGACGATTGCTCGTGCTTGAAGAACTGCACGCCGCCGACGCGCATGTTGCGCCCCCAGGCGCGCAGCAAGATGCCCAGGGCGGCTGTGGTCTTGCCTTTGCCCTTGCCGGTGTTGACGATCACCAGCCCCTTCGGGCGATGCGTTTGCCGAATCGCCTCGCGCCGCGCGCGGCGCTCTGGGTCATCGCGGAGCGGCGTGTTGGCCAACTCGATGCCGAAACGGTCGGTCTCTGGTGATTGATCGTTCATCTCCATAGCGCTTATCTGGCGAATGCTCAGCCGTGAAAAAACGTCTTGGCCGTCCGATCTTTGGGATCGGGCGGCAATCCCAGGTACTTGGCGCGCAGGTGATCCCAAAGGGATAACTTGCTCCAATCCGGTTCGCGCGCGATCTTCATCTCGGCTGTGATAAATGGGTTGGGCAAGAAGACGGTCAGTTGATTCTCGCCCCGACCATTAAATAGGCGCAGTCGCCAACTGCTGGGTGTGCCGTCAGGATTCAAGCGCCGCACCAGCTCCGCGCGCGAGGTTTTGCGGACTGCGCGCAAGTCTGGCGGGGTTGGGCGGGCGGCCGTGCCGAAGTTCTCGCCGATGCACACGTGGAAGTGCCATGTGCCGAAGTCAACCGTCAGGTAGCCATCGTGCAGCGAGACGCGCGCTGGCGGCCGTTCGGCCCTGAACTCGAAGACGCTGCCCTGGATCATTGTGCCGAAGACGATATGCTGCCAATGTTCCTCAAACAGCTCTTTCAGCAGCGCGAACAGCCTTTGCTCTGAGTTGTCCAGAGACCATCCCTCGATCACGCCATCGCCAGGTTCATCACGAACGAAATGGGGCGAAAGATTCTGCTCGGTCATCGGTCATACGCGCTACGGAATGCGCAATACGAACTACGAACTACGCAATCCCACCTCTCGCCCATCGGCGTCAAGGTGATGCCCATCTTCTCCAGCGCTTTTAGCTCGCCGTAGGACGATTGCTCGTGCTTGAAGAACTGCACGCCGCCGACGCGCATGTTGCGCCCCCAGGCGCGCAGCAAGATGCCCAGGGCGGCTGTGGTCTTGCCTTTGCCCTTGCCGGTGTTGACGATCACCAGCCCCTTCGGGCGATGCGTTTGCCGAATCGCCTCGCGCCGCGCGCGGCGCTCTGGGTCATCGCGGAGCGGCGTGTTGGCCAACTCGATGCCGAAACGGTCGGTTTGTGGTTGTTCGCTCATGGTTCAGTTTGGCGGGCCTGCCAGAGGGTAAGCGCGGTCTGTGTGGCCATGCGAACGGCTCGCCCGACCAGCGCACCGACGAGAGACACCGGCCCGCCATACTCACAAAGGGTTCCCTCGCCCGTATGCGCGACGACGAGCGCATCGCTGCCTGTGCCGCTGGCCAGATGCCCATCCCGCGTGCGCACTTGGTGCTCGGCCAGGACCAGGCTTTTGGCTTCTGTGGCGGTGACGATCAAGTTGACGAGCGCTGCCGGCGATAGCCGACCTGCGACCACGACGATAGTGTTAATTGTCCCCACGTCGGGGGATATCGCTGCCGGACTCACTCCGGCCGCCGTAGGATGGCTGAGGCCCAGCGTGACGATCGCAGCCGCTGAAACTGCCCCCGCACGCTCGACGACGACCTGGACATCGCTAATGCGCGCAGCGGTGAGCATCCCAACAAAAGGTTCGTGAATCCCCAAGCTGTCCGCGACGCGTTGCAGGTCTGCGGCTGGATCATTGCACTGGTAATCCGACGCCACGCCGACGTTAAGGATATGCGATGCGCGGGTGCTGCCGCCGCCAACCACTGCTGAGCTGAGGCAGTCCAATGGCCATCGGCTTGCAACGTGGATGACTCCCCGCAGCCGGCGCAGCACTATGCCGCTGAAGAGTTCGACCTCGGACATCGTTTGACCCAGGACCGCGCAGCCTGGACGAAGCGCGCGGCCAGATCCGGCTTGGCTAGAAAGTGCAGATGGACGTAGGAAGCTATCACCTGACCTACCTGAGCGCCCTCAAGCCTCGATGCAGGCTGATAGTGCGTCGGCAACAGTTCATACACGGGCTGGGCGGCCGCTTCAGGCGCTTCCCAGATCGAGT
>JAGHYX010000072.1 GCA_017743375.1 Chloroflexota bacterium | reverse complement strand
TAAACTACGTCGTATGCAAAGGGTAGGCTTCATGCTTAAGGTCAAACCTCACCTCATTGAGGAATACAAACGGCGCCACAAAGCTGTTTGGCCAGAGATGCTCCAAGCGCTGCGGGAGACGGGCTGGCACAACTATTCGATCTTCATGCATAGCGACGGCACGTTGTTCTTCTACGTTGAGACGCCCGACTTTCAAGCGGCCTTACAAGGCATGGCGGCCCGCGAGGTGAACACTCGTTGGCAGGAATACATGAAGGACTTCTTCGAGGATACCGGCGGCAAACACGCCGACCAGAGCTTCGTCATGCTTGAAGAGGTCTTTCATCTCGATTAATCGCAAGCGGTGGGCGAGAAGCACGCGTCGCGGAGAGCAAGGAGGTGCTGCCGCTCAGCATGACGCGCGCATGCGGCGCACAAGGACGATGGTCCCCTGTTCACGATAGCCACGCATTTACTCCCGCCGGCGCGGGCGATATTGCAATGCCTCAGCCAGATGCACGGTGGCGATCCGCTCGCTGCCGGCCAGGTCGGCGATCGTGCGCGCCAGCTTGAGCACACGGTGGAAGGCGCGCGCGCTCAACTGAAGCTGGGTCATCGCCGAACGCATGAGGCTGCGCCCGGCCTCGTCCAGCTCACAGTAGCGCCTCACTTCCGCCACGCCCATCTCGGCGTTGCAGGTGAGCGGCGTGCCGGCGAAGCGGCGGAGCTGCCGATCGCGGGCAGCTTGCACACGCGCGCGCACAGCGGCCGACGGCTCGCCTGGGCGCATGTCGCTCAGCTTGTCGAAGTTCAGCCGCGCCACCTCCAGGTGGATGTCAATCCGGTCAAGCAGTGGGCCGCTGATTTTCTTCTGGTAAGCGCTGATCTGGGCTGGCGTGCAGGTGCAGGGGCGAACTGGGTCGCCGTACCAGCCGCACTTGCACGGGTTCATCGCGGCCACCAATTGAAAGCGGGCCGGGAAGCTGAGCGAGCCGGAGACGCGCGAGATGGTGACGACTTTGTCCTCCATCGGCTGGCGCAGCACCTCCAGCGTGCGCGCATCGAACTCCGGCAACTCATCTAGGAACAGCACGCCGCGATGCGCCAGCGAGACCTCGCCGGGGCGAGGGAATTTGCCGCCGCCGATCATGCCGGCATGGCTGATCGTGTGATGCGGCGCGCGAAAGGGCCGCTGCTGGATCAACGGCGTATCGGGTGGCAGCATGTCGGCCACGCTATAGATGCGCGTGATGTCCAGCGCCTCTTCGAGCGTCAGCGCCGGCAGGATGCCGGGCAGCGCGCGCGCCAGCAGCGTCTTACCCGCGCCGGGCGAGCCGACCATCAGCACGTTGTGGCCGCCGGCTGCGGCGATCTCCAGCGCGCGCTTGGCCACCTCCTGGCCCTTGATCTCGGCAAAATCCACCATCGGCTCGACGACGAACTGGGAACGCGGCAGGTCCGCCAGCGCGATGGGGTCAGCGACCTTGAGTGGGGCAAAGCCCTTTAGACCGGCGACGAGCTGCTCCAGGCTCTCCACGGCGATGACCTCGATCCCGTTCACCAGCGCGGCCTCGCTGGCGTCGGCCGCCGGCACGAAGATGCGCCGGAAGCCCTGTTCGCGGGCGAAGGCCGCTGCCGGCAATACCCCTCGCACGTGGCGCACCGCGCCATCCAGCGCCAGCTCCCCCAGCACCATCGCGCCGTCCAGACAACCAGGATCAAGCTGGTCTGAAGCCATCAGCAAGCCGAGCGCGATCGGCAAGTCGTAGCTCGGTCCGATCTTCTTCAAATCTGCCGGCGCCAAGTTCACCGTGACGCGGTTGGTGGGGAAGAACAGACCGCTGTTGCGGATGGCTGCGCGCACGCGCTCGCTGCTCTCCTTTACGGCTGCGTCCGGCAAGCCGACCAGCGTGAACGAGGCCAGGCCGCGGCTGCTATCCACCTCGACTTCAACCACATAGCCATCCAGGCCGACGATGGCGCAGGAATGCACTTTGGCCAACATGAGACCCTGCTGATGATAGAACATCCAATCGGGCGCGCTCAGGGGATAAGTTAGATGGGGAGGGACTAGAGATGACCGATAGTGATCGCGCAGGACGCCGGCGCACTGCCTCATCCCGTCGCCGGGCGCGTTCTTGATGCGGACCACCCTCTGCGGGGCTATCTTGCTAGCAAAGGTGGACACATAGAGGGCAGGGGAGGGCAGTGCCGTCGCTCACCCAGGGTTTTCGCCCCTCGCTGTGAATGCACTCCGCGGCATTGTGCGCGACTATAATCATCGTATCGCCAGGGCTTTGGCAGCTCAGGCACGAGACAAGTCCGAGGAGATTAGGAACACATGCATAGTCTGGGACCACTTGAAGTCATCCTCATCCTGGCTGTGATCATCCTGCTGTTTGGGGTGGGGCGGATCGGCAAGATCGGCGGCGAGCTCGGCAAAAGCATTCGCGAGTTCCGCAAGGGGCTGGAAGGTGACGAAGTCAAGAAGCCCAGCGAAGCCAAGCCCAGCGAAGGCAGCGAGACCAAAGCCTCTCCGTAGCCCTTCGCACTTCTATCGCTCGCCATGGCCAGGTTCTCCTCCACGCTCAGTGGGGTGTTGGACATCCTGCGCGAGATAGATGTGCGCGCCGTTCGCGCAGCAGCGGAGGCCCCGTTCCTCATCGTCTTCGCCAGCCGCGACCTCCTGATAGCAGAACACCTGGCCGGCTTGCTCTATCGCGGCGATCGCGCTCACAACGTGCCTCCGCTGCGGGCAGCCGAAGGCGCCCTGCTTAGCGATGCGACGCGCCTCGCACGAGCCAGCCTGGTCGTGATCGTGGCGCGCGCCGACCAACACGACGACGAGGCGCATCGGCTATGCCAGGCGCTGACGACAGCGGGCGTGCCTTGTCTGATGGCTTACCTCCAGCCCGATGGCGCGCCACCGGCGACCATGCCTGCGGTGTATATCCCGATGCCCGATCACACCATAGATGAGACGACCGCTGTGGACCGCTTGGTGCGGGCGATCCGGGACATGCGCGCGGTTGACGACCTGGCGTTGGCGCGCCACTTACCGGCCTTTCGCCGGCCAGTCGTCCGCGATCTCATCGAGGAGACTGCTGCGGCCAACGCGGCCTATAGCCTAGGCGCCGGCCTATTGCAGATCAACCCGATCACCGGTTTGCCCGTCGCAGTGGCCGACACCGTAGTGCTCACCAAGAATCAGCTCCTGCTGGCGTATAAGATCACACTAGCGATGGGGCTGCCGGCAAACGTCCAGCATGTCATGCCCCAAGTCTTGGGGGTGATTGGGGGCGGGCTTGCCCTCCGACAGGCTGCCCGCGGCGCGGTGAGCTTGTTGCCGGCGCTCGGCGTTGCGCCCAAGGTGGCGATCGCCTTCGCCGGCACGTATGCCATCGGCGAGGCGGTCTATCGCTGGTGTCGCTCGGAGGAACCGCTCAGCGAAGCGCGCTTGCGCGCCCTCTACGCACAGGCTATGACAAAGGGCCGTGCTGCGGCGGCAGCGCTGTGGCAGAAGCTCCGCGCGCTGATCCGGCGCAGCGCGCGCCGACCAGCGCAACTTAGGCATGCAGTGACCAGTCATTCAAAAAATGGCGTCGCCCATTATTCTTGACATTCCCGAACGAGTATGTTGAAAGTAGGTGATCCGATCCCGGATTTTGAGCTGCCCTCGCAAGAGGGGATAGTCAGGTCAGCCGACCTGCGCGGTAAGCGCTTCGTGTTGTATTTCTACCCCGCCGACGACACGCCCGGCTGCACCAAAGAGGCGTGTAGCTTCCGCGACCGTCTGCCGGATTTCCAAGCCCTGGGCGTGCCGGTGTTCGGCGTCAGCCCCCAGGACGTGAGTTCAAAACAGCGCTTCGCCCAGAAGCACGGCCTGACCTTCCCGCTGCTGGCCGACGTGGATCACAAAGTGGCTGAGGCCTTCGGCGCATGGGGTGAGAAGAGCATGTATGGCAAAAAGTACATGGGCATCCTGCGCACCACCTTCCTGATTGGCCCAGACGGTCGCGTGGAGCACGTCTGGGAGAAGGTCAAGCCCGAAGGCCATGCCGAGGAGGTATACCGTCGGTTGAACCCGGCTGCGCAGCAGGCGGATTCACCCAAGCCGAAATCGGTTGCCAAGAAAAAGGCCAGCAAGTCATAGCCTCACCGCGCCCCAGGCATGCACAGCGCAATCGCCGATGTCATCGTCATTGGCGCGGGGCTGACCGGCGCGCTGATTGCTGCGCGACTGGCCGAGCAAGGTATGCGCGTGCAGGTGCTGGAGGCTTACAAAGCCGGCCATGGCGCCACGCGCCGCGCCCTGGGCCTGGTGACCCCCGACCCGCAGCCGGCGCACTTTGCGCAGACACGACAGAGCAGCGAGCGGCTCAAACAGATCGCGGCGTCGTTCGGCGCCCTGCGCCAGACGTGCGATGTGCTCCACGCTGCCTCATCGCCGTCGGCGCAGCGTGCGCTCGCGCAACTGTTACAAACGACTGATGGCCTCGCCTGGCTCTCCCAGGCAAGTGACCCGTTGCCGGGCGGGCTGAGCGGCGGGTTGGTGGTGAAGGCCGGCGCCCAAATAGACCTCGATTACCTAATCATCCGTTTGTTGCGCCGGTCAGGCGTTTCCGTTCGCCAGCACACCGAGGTGCTCTCCTTGGAAATAGACGAGGCGAGCAGCGGCGTATTTGTGATGTGTCGGCACGACACGTACTTCGCCCCGCGCGTCGTCCTGGCGACCAACGTCTACGCCGGCGCGCTCTCCCCTTATCTCGCTGAGTCGCTTCGCCCGGCCCGCGGCGCGCTGTGGGTATCGCACCCGCTGGCGCCTTCGGCGCTGCCGGCACTCTTGCTGCGGCAGCCCGTGGTCATTGATGGCGGACAGGCGGCGCTGCTGCCCAGCGAGGATGGTCGCGTGCAGGCTGTGGCATGGTTCTGGCAGACGCAAGACCTGGCGCGCGATCCGCTGGTGGCGCTGCGCGACTTGCTGCGCCGCTTCGGCCTGGGAGAAGCGGCGCAAACCAGCGGATGGCATGCCACCTTGACAACGACCACGGCAGATGGCACGCCCTTGGTCGGCTGCTTGGACGCCAAGAGGCGGGTGCTCTACGCGGTTGGCCTGGGGATTTATGGCCTGGCCTGGGCTGCTACAGTGGCCGATCAGATCGTCACGATGACGCTCACCCCATGAGGCGTTTGCTGCGCCTGCTCCTGACAGGCATTCTGTGGCTGTTGATCGCGGCAAACCTGGCCCGCGCCTGGCTGGCGACACAGCAAGCCCAATGGCTGGCGAATTGGCAACCCAGTGCCTACATCGCAAGTAGCGGCCTGTTCTGGGCGCTGGGCTTTGCCATTTGCGCCTACGGCTTGGCCAGCGCGCAGCGCTGGGCCGGCGGCGCGATCATCATTGCTTATCTGCTGTATCAGCTTCACCTCTGGAGCGATCGCTTGGCGTTCGTGAGCGGGAGCGAGGCCATCCAGCGCACGCCGTGGCTAATCGTGCTGAGCGCCCTATCCAGCTTGGTGATCGCTGGGCTGGCTACCGCGACGAGCGGACGAACCGCGCGCGATAAGGCGCGCTGATGTGCTTACAATCTCCTAACGAGGACAAGTGATCCCATGCAGAACTCGATTGACCCTCGCATTCAGAAGCTGCGCGAACTGCGCGCTCAGAGCCTAGTCGCCGGTGGTGAGGAGCGCATTCAGGCACAACATGCCAAAGGCAAACTCACCGCTCGTGAGCGGATTGAACTGCTGCTCGATGCAGGGTCCTTCCGCGAGATAGATGCCTTTGTGACCAACCAGACCAGCGGGATCAGGATGAGCGACCAGCGCTGGCTGACCGACGGCGTGGTGACCGGTTGGGGCACGATCGACGGCCGGCTGGTCTACGTCTATTCCCAGGACTTCACCATCATGGGCGGCAGCTTGGGCGCAGCCCACGCCGCCAAGATCGTCAAGCTCCAGGACATGGCGCTGAAGAACGGCGCTCCGCTGATCGGGATCAACGACAGCGGCGGGGCGCGCATCCAGGAAGGGCTGGCGTCGCTGGTGGGCTACAGCGAGATCTTCCTGCGCAACACGCTGGCCAGCGGCGTCATCCCGCAGATCAGCGCGATCATGGGGCCATGTGCCGGCGGGGCCGTTTATTCGCCCGCCCTCACTGACTTTATCTTCATGGTCAAGAACACCAGCTACATGTTCCTCACCGGCCCCGATGTGGTGAAGGCAGTGACGCATGAAGATGTGACGTTCGAACAGCTTGGCGGCGCGCTGGTCCACAACACCACCAGCGGCGTGGCGCACTTTGCGGCGGAGAGCGAGGGCGATTGCCTCTACCTCATCCGCATGTTGCTGAGTTACCTGCCCAGCAACAACATGGAAGAGCCGCCGTTCGTCAAGACCAAGGACGACCCGCTGCGCACGGATAGCGCGCTGGACAGCATCGTGCCTGATAACCCCAATAAGCCCTATGACATGCGCGAGGTGATCACGCGCATCGTGGACGATGGCAGGTTCCTAGAGGTTCAGGAGCACTACGCCACCAACATCATCATCGGCTTCGCCCGCTTGGGCGGCCATGCGGTGGGGATCGTGGCCAACCAGCCGGCGGTGTTGGCTGGCGTGCTCGACATCAATGCCAGCGAGAAGGCAGCGCGCTTCGTGCGCTTCTGCGATTGCTTCAACATCCCTATCATCACCTTCGAAGATGTGCCCGGCTTTCTGCCGGGCGTTGCCCAGGAGCACGGCGGCATCATCCGCAGCGGCGCCAAGCTGCTCTATGCCTATTGCGAGGCGACCGTGCCGAAGATCTGCGTGATCACCCGCAAGGCGTATGGCGGCGCGTATTGTGTGCTCAGCCCGCGCGCGACCCGCGGCGACTTAGTGCTGGCCTGGCCCTCCGCTGAGCTGGCGGTGATGGGAGCCGATGGCGCGGTGAGCATCATCTATCGGCGTGAGCTGGCTAACGCCGAGGACCCGGCTGCCAAAAAGGCTGAGCTGGTCCGCCAGTATCAAGAAGAGGTCACCAGTCCCTTCGTTGCCGCGCAGCGCGGCTTCATCGACGACATCATCGAACCACACGAGACGCGCCCTCGACTGATCAACGCGTTGCAGATGCTGCGCAATAAGCGCGACACCAATCCGCCGAAGAAGCACGGAAACATCCCGCTATGAGCGTCCCGCCCTGGCACCTAACCGGCGACGGGTATGTCTGGCTGTTTCGCTATCCGCCCGCGTTCGTCGCGCGGGAAGGGCGACTGGCCGAGTGGCAGCGCCTGAGCCTCTCCGACACGCTGGGCGCGCTGATGGCGGTGGACTATCTGGAGACGACGGTCGGTCCTTATCGCGAGCTGTTGTTCATCCCTGGCCGGTTCAAGGTCGCTGGTCGGCGTTGGTTCTCCATCACGTCTATCTACGTTAATACCGAAGTCAGTCAGCACGGCGGGATAGAGCATTGGGCCATCCCGAAGGCGCTGGCGGAGATCGCGCGTGAGCGTCAACCCGACGGGAGCGAGGTCTTTCGGGCTGCGCGCGATGGCCGGACTTTCTTCGCGGCGCGGCTGGCCGCCTTCGGACCTCGCATCCCTATCTCTTCTGCGCTTTTGCCGTTGGGCGTGGCCCAGTCGAGGGGGCGCGATTTGCTGATCACGCAGCCAAAGGCGCGTGGCTGGGCGCGGCTCTGTCGCGTTCATGACATGTGGGCAGATGGCGTGTGCTTTCCCGACCTGCGTCGCTGCCGGCCACTGCTGGTGCTGGCCGTGCAGGGCTTTCGGATGACCTTTCCGCCGCCGCAGGTTGTGCCCGGCTATTTTGAGCGTCAAGCAATAACGGGGTGAGCCACTGCCGGTGTCCGGGACGACAAGGGGTCAGTAAGAGGGGTTAGTTGGCGAGGTCGCCGGTGCCGCTTTCGTCCGCCACGACGCCGCACCAACGCGCAGCGAAGACGGCCAGGACGTGCGCGACGGCGAGCACCGAATCCAGGTCCACATACTCATCGGCCGCGTGCATGTTGCCCCCCTTCGGCCCCCAGGCCAGGGCCGGCACGCCGTAGAGGCCGGCAAAGCGCGTGTCCAGCCCCGCTGTGCCGCCGGCCAGGATGGGCGGCGGGCCGCTTGCCCATGGACGCATCGTGGGCAGCGTCGCATCTTGCCGCAGCGCGCGCACACATTGGGCGAACTCTTGGACAAAGGGGTGGCGCTCGTCCTGAAGCCATGGGTCGGTGTGCCAGCCGAAGAACTCTAGCTTTGGGGGGTGTTCCCGCAGCCACGAACTGCGCTGAGCGACAGCATTCACTCGCGCGGCGACTTCCTCTCGGATGCCGGCCTCGGTTTCGCCGGGCAGGAAGGAGAGGCGCACCTCGATCTCGGCCTGACTTGGCACGCTGGACGGCCAGTCGCCAGCCCGCACAACGCCGACGTTGAGATGGCACGAGCGGCGGGCGGATGGCTCCAGGCGCTCGAATAATTCATGATGTAAACGCTCGGCGCGCTCGCGATCCCATTCGCCCAGCATGGCGATGATGGGCGCTGCTTCTACAGCCGCGTTGACGCCGTGGTGGGCGCGGCCGGCGTGCGCCCCCCGGCCCGGCACAACGATGCGAAAGTACAGGATGCCGGGATGGGCGATCGTGATGTCGTCCCAATGCGGCTCGCTGGCGATGAAGCCATCGGCCCGATGGCCGCGCAGAAAGCAGGCCAGCGTCCCGCCACCCCCACCGGCCTCTTCTTCGATCACGCTCTCCAGGATCAAGTCGCCGCGCAGCCGAACGCCACACGCCTGAAGCGCGCGCAGGGCAAACAGGTTGGCGATCAGCCCGCCCTTCATGTCCAGCGCGCCGCGCCCGTACATCCGCCGTCGCCCGTCCTCGCCGATGACCACCTGTGCGCCGAACGGATCAAACGACCATGCGCTCAGCGGCTCCGGTGGGACCACATCGGTATGGCCGTTGAGGATCAACGAGCGGCCGCCGCCGACCCCGCGCCAGCGACCGACCACGTTGGGCCGACCGGCAAAGGGGATGCCGGAATCCACGAACGCTGGATGCGCCTGTGCTGCCGTTCGATCAGCCTCAAAAACGTCCACCTCCAAGCCGGCTGCGCGATACTGCTGTGCCATCCAGTCCTGCGCCGCTTCCTCCTGGCCAACCAGGCTGGGGATGCGGACCAGCTCGGCCAGCGCCGCAACGCATTCGTCGGCGTGTTCAATCAGCCAATTGGACAGCCGATGAGTGAGCGCGTCCATTTTTACTCAGAGAAACAGTTGCATGGCCTGGTTGCTGACGAAGCGCCCGCGCGCAGTCAGGCGGATGCGCGCCGGCGACACCTCCAGCAGGCCCAGCTTGATGCCGCGCTCAAGCGCATCGGCGTAGAAGTGCTCGACCGGTGCGCCGAAGCGCTCAGCGAAGCGCGCCTGGTCCACGCCCTCGATGAGCAGGCGCAGGCCGAGCATGATCGTCTCGCTGCGCACTGTTGCTTCGTCCAGGTCCTCGCTGCCGGCCTCAGGAGACCGGCCGTCGTTCAGGCGCGCGATGTAGTCGGCCGGCCGCTTGACGTTCCAGCGCCGTCGGTAGATGGTTGAGCCATGCGCGCCGGCGCCCAGGCCGTGATAAGGCTCGTTCCGCCAGTAGATGAGATTGTGCGCGCAGGCGCGGCCCGGCCTGCACCAGTTGGAGATCTCATAGTGTTCATAGCCGGCATCGGCGAGGGTTTGTTCCGCCCACTCATACATGTCGGCGGCCAGGTCGGGATCAGGCAGCGGGAGCGTCCCGCGCCGCGTCCAGTCGTGCATCGGCGTGCCGGCTTCAATGGTCAGTGCGTAGAGCGAGATGTGGTCGGGCGCCAGGTCCAGCGCCGCGCGCAGCGTGCGCTGCCAGGCCGCGAGCGACTGGTTGGGCAGGCCGAAGATCAGGTCGAGGTTCAGATTGTCAAAGCCGGAGGCGCGCGCGTGGGCAACGGCCGCTTCCACCGCCGCCCAGCCATGATCGCGGCCCAGGAGCTGGAGCTCATCGGGGTTAGCGCTTTGGGCGCCGAAGCTCAAGCGGTTGACGCCGGCCTGGCGCAGCGCGCACAGGTAGTCCTGATTGATCGTATCTGGATTGCACTCGACGGTGACCTCGGCATCGGCGGGCAGGTGAAAGTGCTCACGGCAGGCACGGATCAATCGGCTGATCTGATCTGGGGAGAGCAACGAGGGCGTGCCGCCGCCGAAGAAGAGCGTATGCGCCCGTGCGCTGCCGCCCCCCGCCAACTTGATCTCGCGCAGCAGCGCGTTGACATACGGCTCGAACAGCGCTTCCAACCCGACGTAGGTGTTGAAGTCGCAGTAGCTACAGCGCGCCCGACAGAACGGGATGTGCAGATAGACGCCGGTCTGCACGACAGCGCAATTGTATTGAACCTACCGAAGCAACAGCAGGCTAGATAAGGGCAGGGCGATAATGCGCGGGTCGTCGAGGGGAGGCATGTCGTTGAGCGTGACGAGGATGCCGAAGGGCGCGTTGTAGGCTGCCTTCTCGATGAAAGCGCGCAGGCCGAACGTGTCGCGATGCCCGTCAATGCGGGCGCGATATTTGACCTCGACTGGGATGCGCTGGTCGCCGATGGTGATGACGAAGTCCACCTCTGGCTCGGCATCTCGTTGAGGGAACCAGGCGACGTTCAGGCCGGGGATGGTGTTCAGGTAATAGCCGGCGACGCTCTCGGCCAGGTGGCCGGCCAGGTCGCTGAGGTGAGGCGTCTGCGCCAACGATGCCGGTGCGAGCGGCACTGTTTCTCCCAGCCAGCTCGCGCGCAGCCCGTGATCGCACAGACAAAGCTTGTCGTTGCCTTTCTTCTTCTTTAAGCGAATCTCCAAAGGTGGCACGGCGCGGATCAGCAGCGTGTCGCTCAGGAAGCGCAGATAGATCAAAACGCGCTGCCAGCTAACATCAGCCCCCAGCGGTTGCCTTAACTCGTTGACGAAGAGCGCTTGGCCAGGGGCTTGGCCGGCGTAGCGGCAGCACAGCCCGAAGAGCGCCTCGAGGAGCGTGGGATCGCGCTTTCGCCCGCGCTCGCCGATGCGCAGGTCATGTTGGATCACGCGCTTGACCACCGTCTCGTTGAGTTGGTCGGCGATCTCCTCCCACGGCCGGTCGGCGCGGGCCTGGGCGATGGGGTAGCCGCCGCGCTCGGAGAAAGCCGCGAAGGCTGCGTCCCTCGTCGCGCTGTGTTGCTCGCCAAGCCGGCGAAGGTCCAGCCAGAAGTCTTTGCGGCGCAGCGCGCCAAGCCCGTTATAAGGCAGGATTTCGGGGATCTCGCCAAAACCACGCAAGCGGGCGATCTCGCGCAAGGTGAGCGTCCCCATTTCAAGCGTGCTGATCCGGCCGGCCAAGCTATCGCGTCCCCTTTCGATCCGCAAGGCAGAACTTCCTGTCAGCAGCACACGCACGTCGTGATGATCAACGAGGTGTTTCACCTGCGGCGCCCAATCGGCCAGGTTCTGGACTTCATCAAAGAACAGGTATGCCAGCTCGCCATCTCGGGCTGCTTGGTTGAATGTCTTCCCCAGTATTTGCTCCTCGAACCAGTAACACAGCACAAGCAGCGGCTCGCTGATGCTGCGCAGTAGCGGCAGCTCGTCGAACTGGACGCGGAAGATGCGCTTGGGATGAACGCCTTCGACGTCCAGCAGGTGCTGGATGATCTGCCGTTGGAGGATGGTTTTGCCCACCTGGCGCGGGCCGCGCAGGACAGTCACGGGGGCCAGGCCGTCCTTCAGTTTGCGCAAGGTTGGCTCAAAGAGCCAACGCCGATTTGGAGGCAGCGCCGGCGCTGGTTCACTTATCCACCACGGATTGTCTCTGTACAAGAGCTGCGTGAGTTCATTCGGCAGCTCCACCGTTGTGCTCTCCATGTGCTTCTTTCAAAGACAGTATA
>JAGHYX010000002.1 GCA_017743375.1 Chloroflexota bacterium | reverse complement strand
CCAGGCACCAGGCAAGGAAGTCGCACTCTGCGGCGAAGTCTCGATCGCTAAACGCAATGTCGTAGATGCGGGCATCTGCGTATAGCTCAGGCGTTGTCATGGCGGCTGCATTCTATGTGCTGCCTGTGCCGGCGGGCGCTTGGAGAAGGGGCGTTCATCGGTCGCGCCAAGTGTGGAAGCATCCTTCCGCCGACTGGGGGCCTGCAGGAGGATCACTTTGCCCCTAGAGGGTGGGCGACGGCATTGCCGTCGCCCACTCAGCGTCCTGTCCCATTATGAATACACTCCGCTCTCCTCGGTTTGCCGTGGCTTGAGGTATAGTTACGTGCTGAGTGATGCATAGTCTCAACGTAAGCAGTGGCGATAACGACGGCGCGCTCCGGTTGGGCGTCGCCTGAGTCGCTATGTGACAGATCGTGAGACCAGGGGTCGCCCAAAGCGGGGCGGCCCTTTTATTTGAACGCGAACCGTGCCATGAGCTACAAAACACACACTTGCGGCGAATTGCGTCTTGAACACGCTGGCCGGCATGTCACGCTGGCCGGCTGGGTGCATCGGCGACGGGATCACGGCGGCGTGATTTTTATTGACCTGCGCGATCGCTTTGGCCTCACCCAGGTGGTGATCAACCCGGCGAACGTGCGCTCACCAGAAGTGTTTGCACAGGCCGAGGCCCTGCGCAACGAGTATGTCATCCAGGTCGAAGGCGTCGTCGCCCAGCGGCCTGCCGGCATGGCCAACCCCAAGCTGGCCACCGGCGAGATCGAGGTCATCGCCCACGATGTCACCGTGCTCAATCCGGCCAAAACACCCCCCTTCGCCATTGACGATGACGGCCGCAACGTGGATGAGAACCTGCGCCTGAAATATCGTTATCTCGACCTGCGCCGCGAGCGCATGGCGCGCAACCTGATCATCCGCCACACCTTCGTCAAGTTCATCCGCGACTATCTCGATGCGCGCGGCTTCATAGAAGTTGAGACGCCCATCCTCTTCAAGACCACGCCAGAGGGCGCGCGCGACTATCTGGTGCCCAGCCGAGTGCATCCAGGCTGCTTTTATGCGCTGCCGCAAAGCCCGCAGCAGCTTAAGCAGTTGCTGATGGTGGCCGGCGTCGAGCGCTACTTCCAGATCGCGCGCTGCTTCCGCGACGAGGACCAGCGCGCCGACCGCCAGCCCGAGTTCACCCAGCTCGACCTGGAGATGAGCTTCGTGGACCGCGATGACGTGCTCAACTTGATCGAAGGCTTGTTTACGGAGTTCACCGAGCGCTATGCGCATCTGCACGGCAAGCGCCTGTCCTTCAAGCCATTCCCGCGCCTCACCTATGAAGAGGCGATGGAGCGCTTCGGCAGCGACAAGCCCGACCTACGCTATGGGATGGAACTCTTCGATGTGACGGCGGAGACGCGCGGCTCGGAGTTCTTGCCCTTCCGCGTTGCACACGTCAAAGGCATCTGCGCCGCTGGCTGCGCCGGCTATACCCGCAAACAGGCCGATGAGCTGACCGAGTTCGCCAGGCGGCAAGGGGCGAAAGGGCTGGTGGTGCTCTGGCATGACCCCGATGGCATCCGCAACACAGGCGCCGGCGCCAAGCTCAGCCAGGCCGAGAAGGATGGGATCGTTGCTAAAGCCGGCTCAAAGCCCGGCGACCTGATCCTATTGGTGGCCGATGACGACCGGCGCGTGGTAAACACGGTGCTGGGCGAGCTGCGCCACGAGCTGGGGGAGCGCCTGAAGCTGGCCGATGATGGCGTGATGGCCTTTGCCTGGATTGTGGACTTCCCGCTGTTTGAGTGGAACGCCGAGGAGAACCGCTGGGATCCTTCTCACCACATGTTCACCGCGCCGAAGGACGAGCATCTGCCGCTTCTGGAGACTGATCCAGGCAGCGTGCGCAGCAAGCAATACGACCTGGTGTGCAATGGCTACGAGGTTGGCGGCGGCAGCATCCGAATCCACCGCCGCGATGTTCAAGAGCGCGTGATGCGTTTGATCGGCCTAGAAATCGAAGAAGCGCGCCGCAAGTTCGGCCATCTGCTAGAAGCGTTTGAGTATGGTGCGCCACCGCACGGCGGCATCGCGCCGGGCATTGATCGGCTCACCATGCTCTACTGCGGCGAGCCGAACATTCGTGAAGTCATGGCCTTCCCGAAGAACCAGCAGGCGATGGACGTGATGGCCGGCGCGCCGTCGCCGGTCTACGAGCAGCAGTTAAAGGAGCTGCACATCCGGCTGGCGCTATAGATATGGCGAAGGCAGCAGATTCTGCTGCCTTCGTTGTGCTTAAAGCTTCTTCTCCGAGCTGTGGCCGGGGAAGGCCTTTGCGCCCGGATGGAGGTACTGATAGGCAAAGTTCACTGCCCGCGTGGCCTGGGCGAAGCCCTCGACGATCAGGTTGAGCGATTCCTCACCCGGCAGCGCAGCGATGTCGCCGGCGGCATACACGCCAGGGATGTTGGTCTCCTGCCGCGTGTTCACGCGGATGTAGCGCGTGCCCTCCATCTCCAATCCCCAGTTCTTGATCGGCCCGAGGTCCACGCTGTAGCCAAGCGTGAGGATGACCGCATCCACCGGCAGCGTCATCTCCTCTTTGGTGCGGTTGTCGAAGATCACTGCATACTCTACTTTGCCGTTCCCCCCCACCGTCTTAAGCTCGTAGAACAGCTTCACCTCGACGGGCGAGTTCAGCAGCTCGGTCACCGATGCGCCGTGGGCGCGGAATTGGTCGCGCCGGTGGATCAGCGTGACGTGCTTGGCGTAGTCCTTCAGGTTCAGCGCCCAGTCCACAGCCGAATCGCCGCCGCCGACGATCAATATACGTTTGCCGCGAAAGCTGGCCTTCTCCTTCACCGTGTAATACAGCCCTTTGCCCTCGTAGGGCACCAGCTCAGGGTTGGGCAGCTTCTTGGGCTGGAACGCGCCCACGCCGCCGCAGATCACCACCGTTCGGCTATAGTGCTCGCCGCGGTTGGTGGTCAGTTTCAACAGGCCGTCAGGCAAGCGCTCCAGTTGCTCCACGCGCTCGCCCAGGACGAAGGTCGGTTTGAACATGTTTGCCTGCTCAACTAGATGCTTCACCAGGTCCATGGCCAGCACCTTAGGATAGCCCGGCACGTCGTAAATGAACTTCTCCGGATACAGCGCGGTCAATTGCCCCCCTAATTCTTCCAAGGCGTCAATGACCTTCACTTTCATCTCGCGCAAACCGGCGTAGAAAGCGCCGAACAGTCCCGAAGGGCCGGCGCCGATGATGGTCACGTCAAACACTTCGTGCTTACCGTTGCTGCCATTCACGTTAGCTGACATCTCTCTGCTCTCCTTTTTCAAGCTGTGCGAGATTGCGGTATTCGCCGATAGATAAAGTCTGATTCAGGGTATTGAGGTTTGCTGGCTACTTGTGCGGCTGCGTCGGCATCGGCCATCCAGAATAGCTTGCCCGGCACAGGCGCGATGAGCTGGGCAGGCAACGCCTCTGGCTGATAGCCCCCCAGCAGCACGCTGTGTAGTGCGGTGGCCTTGGCCGCGCCGCTCACCAAGAAGAACACGGTATCGGCTGCGTTGATCAGGGGCGCGGTAAAGGTGATCCGCCAAGCATTGAGCTTGGGCACGAAATTGGCGACCACCAGTCGGTCGGTCGCTTTGAGCGCTTGGGTGCCCGGGAACAGCGAAGCCGTGTGGCCGTCTTCGCCCAGCCCCAGCAGGATCAAATCGAAGCGACCTTCCCCGACATAGTCACGAATCTCAGCTTCGTAGTGATCGGCTGCTCGGCTCGGCCCCAGCTCGGTGGGCACGCGATGTATCTGTTGAGGCGAGAGGGGCAGCCGACTAAGCATTGCCTCATAGGCGAGCTTGTAGTTGCTCTCCGGGTGGTCGGCTGGCACGTCGCGCTCGTCGCTCCACCACACATGCACATTTGGCCAGTCGAGCTGCGCTGCGTATGGCGCCTCGGCCAGGCGCTGATAGAGCGCTCTGGGCGTGCTGCCGCCGCTGAGCGCGAGGTGGAAGACGCCGCGCCGGCTGATGGCTTTCTGGCCCCAGAAGACGACGCCCTTGGCGGCCAGCTCCGCCAGCGCTTCCGCCGTCGGCTCGACGTGCAGTTGGTAGGTGGCCTCGTCGTTGAGGAAGATCACGAAGGGTGCGCTGCTCATGCGGGAACGTGCCACTTGCGGCCGTCGGCGGCGATGAAGTCGTCGGCCTCTTTGGGCCCCCAGGACCCGGAGCGATATAGCTCGATGAACGATCCTTTGCCGGCCTCCCAGCGCTCGATCACCGGCGTGATCAACTTCCACGCTGCCTCCACCTCATCGTTGCGGGTGAAGAGGGTGGAGTCACCGAGCATGGCGTCCAGGAGCAGGCGCTCGTATGCCTCCGGCGCCGGCGTCTTAAAGGTCGTCTCGTAGTTAAAGTCCATCACCACGGTTTGCACGCGGTCGGTGCTGCCGGGGGATTTGGCCGTGAAGTGTAGGGAGATGCCCTCGTGGGGCTGGATGTTCATGATCAGCATGTTTGGCTCGATAGCGCGCGCGGTGACCTCCTTGAACAGCAGCAGCGGGGGCATCTTGAATTGAATGACGATCTCGGTGAGGCGGCTGGCCATGCGCTTGCCGCTGCGCACGTAGAACGGCACGCCGGCCCAGCGCCAATTGTCCACGAATAGCTTCATCGCCAGGTAGGTCTCGGTGGTTGAATCGGGTGCAACCCCTTCCTCCTGGGTGTAGCCGGGCACCACTTTGCCATCTATCTTGCCTGGGCCGTATTGGCCGCGCACGGTGCCATCCCCGCGCGAGGTGTCCACGCGCAGCGCCTTGAGGACCTTTACTTTCTCGTTGCGCACGGCGTCGGCACTGAACTCCGCCGGCGGCTCCATGGCGGTGAGCGCCAAGAGTTGGAGCATGTGGTTCTGCATGATGTCGCGGATGACGCCGGCCTTTTCGTAATACGAACCGCGATTGCCGATGCCGATGCTCTCGGCGACGGTGATCTGCACGTTGTCCACGTAGCGCCGGTTCCAAATCGGCTCGAAGATGCCGTTGGCGAAGCGGAAGACAAAGATGTTCTGCACCGTCTCTTTGCCCAGGTAATGGTCAATGCGATACACCTGGTCCTCGCGGAAGTATCGGTGCACGTGCTCGTTGAGCGCGCGGGCCGATTGTAAGTCGTGGCCGAAGGGCTTCTCGATGATGATGCGTGCCCAGTGCCGGTCGCTGCCGGCTGCGCCCGTGCACATTATGCTGCCGACGTGCTCGATGATCGTCGGATAGACCTCCGGTGGGGTGGAGAGATAGAACAGCCGGTTTGGCCCGCTGCCGTGGGCCTGGGCGATCGCGTCCAGCCGTTGACAAAGGATGCGGTAATCGTCTGGGTTGTCGTACTCTCCTTGTTGGTAGTGTAGGCTGCGGGCGAACTTTGCCCAGGTCGCCTCGTCAATCGGCTTGACGCGGGCGAACTCTTCGCACGCAGCGCGCATCTCCTGCCGGAACGATTCGTTGGTCTTTGGCTTGCGCGCATAGCCGATCATGGCGAATTCATCGGGCAGCAGCCCGTCGCACATCAGGCTATACAGCGCGGGGATCAGTTTGCGCTGGGTGAGGTCGCCTGAGGCGCCGAAGATCACCATGATGCAAGGCTCTGGCCGTTTAAGCTGGCTCATCTAGAAACTCCTGCCGGGACGATAGCGCGAATTAGCGCGTCTTGATGGCATGCCCGCCGAACCCTTTGCGCATGACGGCAGTGATCTTTGCGGCGAACGACTCTTCCTGGCGCGAGGCAAATCGCTGGAACAGTGAGAGCGCGATGACCGGCGCGGGCACATCCTCATCAATGGCTGCTTGTACGGTCCAGCGCCCCTCGCCGGAATCTTCTACATAGCCGCGGACGTTCGTAAGCTGGGGATCTGCTTTCAATTCCTCGGCCAGCAGGTCGAGCAACCACGAGCGCACCACGCTGCCCTTGCGCCATACCTCGGCCACTTGGTCCAGCCTCAGGTTGAACTCGCTCTTCTGCATGATCTCAAAGCCCTCGGCGAAGGCTTGCATCATGCCGTATTCGATGCCGTTGTGGACCATCTTCACGAAGTGGCCGGCGCCGGCAGCGCCGCAGTGCAGATAGTGCTTGCCATCGGGCGCCAGCGCCTGAAAGGCTGGCTCCAGACGGCGGAAGATCGGCTCGTCACCGCCGATCATCAGGCAGTAGCCATTTTGCAAGCCCCAAATGCCGCCGCTGGTGCCCTGGTCCAGGAAGTGCACACCTTTGGCCTGGCACTCGACGTAATGACGTTTCGAGTCCCGCCAGTTGGAGTTGCCTCCGTCCACAATCACGTCGTCGGGAGCGAGCAGGTCGAGCAGCCTGTGGATGATGTGGTCGGTGGTTGGGCCGGCTGGCACCATCACCCAGATGGCGCGCGGCGGGGTCAGCGCTTCCACCAGCGCCTCTAAAGAATAGACGCCGCGCAGTCCTTCGGCCTTCAGTTCATCAACCGGCTTGGGGCTGCGGTTGCAAACGATGACCTCATGGCCGGCGCGATGCCATCGCCGGGCCATGTTCGCTCCCATGCGTCCGAGTCCAAAGAGTCCAATCTGCATACCTCTCCTTAGTGTATAGATAACGCTTGTATATGAAGCAGGGATTATCCATCGTGATGGGGGTGGCTCAAGGCCGCGCCTACTCTTCCTCAGCGCGTTGGCGACCGCGACCGGCCACGACCTCGATAAGCTTCTCGAGGTTGGCCAGCAGCTCGTCCCCGAGGTGTATGCGCATCACGCGGCGCTGGTGCGCGCGCAGCGCTTCGAAGTCGCCCAGCGCCTGGGCGCGGATGAGGGTGCCGAACGAGAATGGCTCGCCGGCGATCAGCACGTCCTCGGCAGGGTCATAGGTCAATTGAAGCGCCAAGACGTTGTTCTCCCCGCCCTTGTGCAATTGTCCGGTGCTGTGCAAAAATCGCGGGCCATAGCCCACCGTGACCGGCACACCGTATTTCTCGCGGATCGCCATGCGAAGTTGATGTAGCCGTTGGGCCACCGCATCGCCATAGGGCAGGTAAGCCTGAATGGCGATGTAGTCGCCAGGTTGTGACTGGCGCAGGAACTTATTCACCTGGCTGTAGGTGGAGCGGCTGCTTTGTTCGCTGCTGAACGCGCCGGTTCGCTCGAACTCCTCCAGGAGGCGGCGCGTGTTGTTCTTGCTCTCGGTGACGTTCGGCTCATCAAAGGGGTTGACGCCGATCACGGCGCTGGCGATGGCCGTCGCAAATTCCCAGCGGAAGAACTCAGCGCCCAAGTCGTAGGCGTCCTGCAGCGAGAGGGTGAGGGTGGGTGCACCCTCGGCAGCAAGCGCATTCATCAGCGCGTCAAACGTCGTATCGCCGGCCAGCTTTAGATAGACAAAGAACCGATCCTTGCTCAACGCAGCGGCGCTTTGCTCACCAGTTGAGGCGTCCTCGATCCCCACGTCGCCCTCCACCGGCACGATGCCGCGCTCCTGTTTGCCCGTGCTCTCAGCGATCAGTTGCTCGACCCAATAGCCGAACGGCGCGATGGATGGCGAGATCACGAAGGTCACCTTGTCGCGCCCATTCAAAGCCAGGCCGCCCATCAGGGCGCCCAAGTACAAGCCAGGGTTTGCGGCGCTGTCGGCTTTGCACCAGCTCGCCATCTGGGCGGCGCGCTCGAGCAGCTCGGCGACATCAATGCCCTGTAAGGCTGCCGGCAACAGGCCAAAGTAAGACAGCGCGGAGTAGCGCCCGCCGATGTCAGAGGGGTTAATGAACACCGCGCCGAAGCGCTCTTCGGCGGCCAGGCGCTGTAGCAGCGTGCCCTCATCGGTGATGGCGACGAAGTGCTGGCCCGCGTGTTCGCCAACCAGCTCGTCGAGCTTGGCACGGAAGTATTTGTAGAACGCGCTCACCTCCAACGTCGTGCCGGACTTGCTGGCGACGATGAAGAGCGTCTTCTTCAGGTCCAACTGGCGCTCCAAAGCCAGCACGGTCGTCGGGTCGGTGGTGTCCAGGACGTGCATGCACAGCGCTGCTCCCTTGGCCGGCTGGCCGAAGACGGCGCGCATCACGTCGGGCGCCAGTGAGCTGCCGCCCATGCCGAGCACCACTGCATCGGTCAGACCCATCTCCAGCGCGCGGGCACGAAACTCGCTCAGCTCGCCGAGCTTGCCCTTCATCACGTCCACGGCGGAGAGCCAGCCCAGCCGGTTGGCGATGACCTTGATGTGCTCCGGCGCGGTTGACCAGAGCGAGGCATCGCGCTGCCAGACGCGGCTGGCAGCTTTCATCTTGACCAGCTCCTCGACGTAGCCCAGCACCGAGTCAACTCCCGAGGCCTGACCACGGGCGATGACGGCCGCGCGTTTGTGCTCGATGCTCTTCAGGAGGGACTCAAAGGCGTCGGCGAACAGCTTCACGCCGTCGTCCTGGAGCTTTTGCCAGACCTCGGCCATCGAGATGCCCTCGGCCTCTAGCGCAGCGATCGTCTGGCGGGCTTCGTCAAGTCCCTGGCGCAGCGTCGGCGCGACGATGCCGTGTTCGCGGAACGCTTTGAGCGTAGCCGGCGGCAAGGTATTCACCGTCTGCTCGCCGATCAGCGCTTCGACGTAATAGGTGTCCTTGTAGGCTGGATTTTTGGTGCTGGTGCTGGCCCAGAGCAAGCGCTGCGTCCGTGCGCCGCGCGCGGCCAATTCGCTAAACTCCGGCTCAGCGAAGACGCGCTCGAAGATCGCGTAGGCCAGCTTGGCGTTGGCGATCGCGGCCTTGCCTTTGAGCGATTGCAGGTAAGCGCGCCGCGCGGTATCCTCCGCCGGCGTCGCGGCGATCTTCTCGTCCAGCAACTTATCCACCAGCGTGTCCACGCGGCTGACGAAGAACGAGGCCACCGAGGCGACATCCAGAGGCAGTCCTTGGTCCGCGCGCTGCTTAAGGCCGGCAATGTAGGCACGCGCCACGGCTTCGTAGCCTTCCAGGGAGAAGATCAACGTGACGTTGATGTTGATCCCTTCTGCAATCAAGGTCTGAATGGCCGGGATGCCGGCAGGCGTGGCCGGCACTTTCACCATAAGGTTCTTGCGCCCCACTGCCTTGTAGAGCCGGCGCGCTTCTTTGACCGTGCCCTCGTAGTCGTGCGCCAGCAGCGGCGAAACCTCTAGGCTGACGTAGCCATCCAAACCGTTTGTCTGTTCGTAGATCGGCTCCAGCAGGTCGGCTGCCGACTGGATATCGGCGATCGCCAACGCCTCGTAGATCGCCTGGGCGTCCAGCCCGCGCTGGGCTAGCGCGATGATGTCGCGGTCGTAGTCGGCACCCGATGTAATGGCTTTCTCGAAGATGGCCGGGTTGGAGGTCAAACCCAGCACACCATATTCGTCTATCAGCGTCTGTAACTCGCCGGAGGTCAGGATGCTGCGCTGAATGTTGTCATACCAAAAGCTCTGGCCGTATTGACGCACGGCCAAGTTAGGATTCCCGTTTGTGTTCGTCATAGGAATTGCTCCGCTCATTCTCTAGGCGCTCGATCTTTCTCAAGCGCGCAACGTAGCGCGCCTCGCCGTTGAAGCGCGCGTCCAAAAAGGCTTTCACGATCTCTTCTGCCAGCGCCACGCCCACCACGCGCGCACCGAGCACTAACACGTTCATATCATCATGCTCGACGCCCTGATGTGCGGAGTAGGTGTCATGACAGACGCTGGCGCGGATGCCGTGCATCTTGTTGGCAGCGATGCACATGCCCACGCCGCTGCCACAGAGCAAGATGCCCCTATCAGCCAACTTGCGCTGAAGTGCGTCGCCGACGGCTCGGGCGAAGTCCGGGTAATCGGTGCGTTCTTCGTCAAACGTGCCAAGGTCCAAGACCTCATGGCCCGTTTGCCTGAGCCAGTCGGCTAGCCTGGCCTTGAGTGCAAAGCCAGCATGGTCAGCACCGATGGCGATGCGCACTGCGAGCACGATTATATGATGTTGGTTATAGTTGGTGGTGAGTAGGTGTATTTACCAAAGGAAATGAGGGGGTAGGGCAGGGCAGGGGCGACTCCTGTGAGGCGCATCCCCGGTCGTGCGAATGAATGTGCCTAGTTTGACATCAGCCGAGAGGCGAGATAAGATTTGATCTAGACCATTTGTTCTAGCGACAGTCAAGAGGAGACATCCATGTATCAGAGCATCACCATCATTGGGCGATTAGGGCGCGATCCGGAGATGCGCTATCTGCCAAGCGGTGACCCAGTCACCTCCTTCAGCGTTGCCACCGACCGCGCGTGGAACGACAAGAACGGCCAGCGGCAGCGGGAGACCACCTGGTTTCGCGTCACCGTCTTCGGCAAGCAGGCCGAGGTCGTTAATCAGTATCTGAGCAAGGGGAAGATGGTGCTGGTGGAGGGCCGGCTACGGCCGGACCCGAAGACTGGCGGGCCAGCGATCTATCAACGCCAGGATGGCACAGTGGGCGCCAGCTTCGAGATCGTCGCCAACACCGTCCGCTTCCTCAGCCCACGCGAGGAGGGCGAAGGACCGGCTGAACACATGGACATGGTGGACGCGCCGCCGCCAAGTGAGGATATCCCCTTCTAGCCCATGAGCACGCCGCAACCATCGCCACAAAAGCCGACCAGCCTGCAGATCGAGCTACCCGCCAATTTAGACGCTGTCTACTCCAACCTGGTCATCATCCAACACTCGCCCTCGGAATTCGTTCTGGACTTCGCACGCATCCTGCCCAACATGCCCGCAGCGCGCGTGGGTGCGCGGGTGGTGATGACGCCGATGCACGCCAAGCTGTTGTTGCGCGCATTGCAAGAGAACATCGAGCGCTTCGAGGCACAGTTTGGCCCAATTTATCTGCCACAGCAAGGCGAGGCGCTGGCCAGCCAGCTCTTTCAGGGCGCCCACTCCTGAACCAACAGACGCGATCAATAAGCAATTGCCGGTGAGCTGTTGTGGACCGACGCTCGGCAACGGGCTTGGCCCATTACAATCTCTCCCCAGAGATGAACGAAGTTGCCCCTGAAGCTGCCCCAGCCAGCACGGCTGTAGAAGAGAAAGAAGAGAAGAAGCGAGATGCCGGTCGGACGATCCTGCGTGAGATCGTGGAGACGATCGCGCTATTCCTGGTGGTCTTCATCGTCTCGCGCCTGACGATCGGCAATTACGCCATCCTTGGTCAGAGCATGGAGCCAAACTACCATGAGAACCAGCGCCTGTTGGTGGATAAGGTCTCGCCGTTGCTCTTCGGCTATAACCGAGGCGACGTGGTGATCGTGCGCTCGCCGATCCAGGATATTGAGCTGATCAAGCGCCTGATCGGCAAGCCTGGGGACGTAGTTGAGCTGCGCGATAACCAAGTCTATGTCAACGGGGTGCCGCTGGATGAGCCATACCTGCCACCGAACGCGCAGTCGGGGCTATATTTCGATACCAACCGGTGGACGCTAGGCGAGAATCAATATTTCATCATGGGGGACAACCGCAGCTTCAGCCAGGACTCGCGCGCCTTCGGGCCGGTGCCGGCGGATCACATCATCGGGCGAGCGCTGCTGCTGTATTGGCCGCTGAGCGATCTGCACTTCGTACAGCACCACACTTACGCTAACTTGCCCTAATTTGGGCAATATGCACGACTTCGAGGCCGAAGCCCGGGCTGAACGGGAATATTACGACCAGCTCAGCTTGAGCGAGTTGCATGCTCTGATCCATGAACGACGCTTTGGCCGCACCGGCGCGTTCTGGGAATCGCTGCGCGCGCGGGCTACGCTGGCTGCGTCGGGCTGGACCTTGCTCGAGCTGCTGGAGCGGCGCAGCGTGAGCCGCGAAGCGCGAATCGGCGCGGCGAGCGTGCTGTTGACGCTGGCCGACTGTCACGACTGGTCGCCGGAGGCGCTGGCCGACGATGCCGATCCGGAGTTTGAATCGCGCCTGCGCGCGCTGCGCCGGCGAGTGAACGAGCAGTTGCGCAGGACGACCTGAACCTTTATCTGTTGAATATGCGGACTTTTAAGGTGCGAGCATCTGCGGCCGGCACATTCCTGTGCGTCCTGTTGATCGGTGTGCTGGCTGCCCAACCGATGCTGCGCTACGGCCTGCCCTCAGGAGATGACACTCTGTACCACATCCAGCGTACGGCGAGCCTGCTTAGGTCGTGGCAAGAGGGCGTCTTCTTCCCCCGCTGGTCAGCCGACTTAGTGTATGGCTTCGGCTACCCCGTTTTCAACTATTATGCGCCGCTGGTTTACTATTTGACTGCCAGTTTAGCCGCCATCGGCCTGACGGCGACGCAAGCAGTAACGTGGGTAGCAATTGCCTTTTGCTTCCTCCAGGCAATCGGCGCGTGGCTTTGGCTGCGCGAGCACACTCATCCACTTGCTGCCTATATCGGCAGCGTCAGCTACACTCTGGCGCCGTATACAGTCGGCAACATCACTGGACGAGGGGCGTTGGCCGAGCACGCCGCGCTGGGCATCGTGCCCTTCGTTTGCTGGAGCATCGCCCGACTGAGTCGCTCAGAAGGGCGAGCGCAGGTGCGCTGGTGGTTGCTTGCTACACTCTTGCTGTCAGCTTTTTGGCTATCGCATAATGTAAGTGCAGTCCTACTATCCGTCATAATAGCAGCATATCTGTTTTACTGCTGGGTTAGTCAGGGGAGAAGACTTATACTACTAACGGTGCCAGGGTTTTCCGCGTTAATTGTTGCATTCTTTTGGATTCCTGTTCTTGACGAGCGTTCTCTTGTTCAACTTGATCTGTTGCACGCGCCGCCTTGGGCGAACTATTATCATCACTTCCTGAATCTGGGTCGGTTGTTCGCTTGGCCAGAGCCGACCGACCGCTTGTTGGTCTTTCAGCCGCGCTCTCCTGAATTTAATAGTATCATTATTGTCGTATCTTTAGTTATAAATATCATCGGAATAGTGCTATCTATAGTTAGAAAGGCAAAGTTTAACTTTATTCTCTCTTTATTCTCGTTACTCACTTTGATATTATGTATATTTATGATGAATGAATTGTCATCAAATGTATGGAAGTTTATAGATATATTAAAGTTTTTACAATTCCCTTGGCGTTTTCATGCTATTGCGACTCTGTGTATCAGTTTTCTGTGCGCCAATGCCACAGATTTACTTATCACTATATTGATTAATAATCATAAAAATATTTTAATTCTTGTAGCCGCTGTTTGGCTTGGATTCTCAGTAGCTTTTGTCTTTGTACGTCAAGTGCCAGTGAATACTGTGATGCCTAGTTATAGAGCAGAAGTTAAGGAAGTTGCTGAATTTGAGTACAAAACAACTTTCATCGGCACAACAACGGCTGGAGAATACTTGCCAGCTCAAGTTTTTGAAAAGCCGCCTTTTCACTTATCAATATTTAAGAATGATTCTAGCTATGAATATAGAAAGTCTGACCGCTTGGCAGTAGAACTGTCTTCATCTGATCTTATTATTCATCAAAAAGACTATAGTCCTTATCGCTATGCTCTCCATTTTACCACACCTACCTCAGCGACGTTGATATTTCGCACATTCTACTTTCCAGGCTGGCAGGCTACGTTGAACGGCGCCCCCGTCGCGCTCAGCGCACAACCGCCCCATGGATTGCTCAGACTCGACGCACCGCCGGGGACTCACCGCGCTGAGATCATCTTCGCCTCAACTCCTCTGCGCAGTTTGGCTGAGGCGCTGTCGATCATCGGCCTAGGCCTTAGCTTCGGGCTCACCATCCTGCTTCACTTTGTCGTGCCTCGTCGCGCCGTTGACTCACAAGTCACACAAGACAAGCCCCTCTTCTTCCCATGGGAAGCGGTGATGTTGGCCAGCGCAATCATGCTGGGCGTCAAAACACTTTGGGTAGATCGCGCAGAGACGCCCTTTGCCTTCACACGCTTCGATGGGCGCACCGTGCGCGATGTTGACATCGAGGTGCAAAAGTCGTTCGGCGATGGCTTGGTATTGATTGGTGCGGACATGCCGGAGCAGACAAACCCAACAGCGCGTGACTTAAAGTTCACCTTGTTCTGGCGAGCTGCTAGGACACTCAGACAAGAATATAGCACTAGTATTCACCTCGTTGACGAACTGGGCGCGCTTGTGGGACAGTCAGATAATCAACACCCCGATGGATTCCCTACCAAAAACTGGCCGACAGACAAATACGGGCGCGACCGACACACTCTTTTTATCTACCCAGGCACACCGCCAGGGATCTATCGCCTCTTCGTGAAGGTCTATCCCTACGGTCAACCCCAATCGCCGTTGCCGGTTTACAACGAATCAGGCTCGCCGATCGGGACCGAGGTCCTTCTCGGCACGATCACGCTGGATCCGGCGCCTTGGCACGTTCCTCTAGAGACACTCAAGGCCGAGCGCGTCCTCGACGCGCCAGCCGGCGACCCGGTTGCGTTGGTCGCCTTCAACCAACCTCCTGCACACGCGCGGCCCGGCGACTCGCTGCGGCTCACGCTCTTCTGGAAAGCGCAGCGTGCCCCTCAGCGTGATCTCCAGACCAGGCTGTGCTTCGTAGATGCTCAAGGACGCAGCGTCGCTTGCCAGGATTTCCCGCCAGTGATCACCTATCCCACCTCTCGCTGGCAAGCCGGCGACCTGTGGCGCGGTACGCATCGCATTTTGGTTCCTCGGACGCTGGCGAGCGGTAGCTACAGCTTGACTTTGCAGATCCCGCCCACGACGAGCTTCTCCCTCTCATCCCTCTTCGTCGAGCCGATTGCGCGCGCCTTCGAGCCACCTCAGCTTGGCCAGCGTGTCGGCGCGCGCTTCCTTGAAGTTGGCGATCTATTTGCCGCGCAAGTGCCGGCTGAGGCGCGCCCCGGAGAAACGCTCAATATCTGCCTGATCTGGAAGGCCACGCGAGAGGCGGATCGAGCCTACAAGGTCTTCGTACACATCGTTGATGCGCAGGGCAATTACGCCAGCGGGAGCGACAGTGAGCCGGCCAAGTGGAGCCGACCAACCACAAGCTGGGTGGAAGGCGAATACATTCTCGATGAGCATACCCCGAACGCCCCACTCGCCGAAGGCATCTACGAAGTGCGCGTGGGGCTATACAGCGCCGAGAGCGGCGAGCGCGTGCCGCTGGTCAGTGGTGAGACGTTTGTCGCGCTGCCTCAGCGCATCCAGGTCAAGCCTTGACTCAGGACGCACCACAGAGGCAACGCCTAAACGGCGATTGAGACCGGCAGCAAGGCTGGCTAAAATCACTACATGTCCATCCCCACTTTCAAGAACTACATCGCTGGCGAATGGGTCGCTGCATCCGACGGTAACACAATTGAGAACATCAACCCAGCCACTGGCGAGGTGATCGGCTACTTCGCATCCGCCACTGCTGAGGACACGCGCCGCGCCATCGCGGCCGCTAAAGAAGCGCTGCCCAGTTGGGCTGCCTTGCCGGGGCCAAGCCGCGGCGCAATCTTGGACAAGGCCAGCCAGATCATCGCTGCGCGCACCGAGGAGCTGGCCGAGACGTTGACCCGCGAGGAGGGCAAGACCCTGGCCGAGGCACGCGCCGAGGTCATTCGCGCGCGCGACATCTTTAAATACTATGCCGGTGAAGGCTATCGCGCCGGCGGCGACGTGATCCCGGCCAGCGCGCCCGAGACGCTGTTGTTCACCAAGCGCGAACCGCTTGGCGTCGTCGCCGTCATCACCCCCTGGAACTTCCCGATCGCCATCCCGGCGTGGAAGATCGCGCCGGCTTTGGCTTATGGCAACACCGTGGTCTTTAAGCCAGCTTCGCTGGTTCCTCACACGGCGCTTAAGCTGGTCGAGATCTTGCTTGAAGCCGGCCTGCCGCCGGGCGTGATCAACTTAGTAGTAGGTAGCGGGCGCGCCGTGGGCAACACGCTGGCGGAGAGCAAAGAGATCGCCGGATTGAGCTTCACCGGCTCATACGACGTCGGCTTGAAGATCTACGAGAAGACCGCCCGCAATCTCGTGCGCACCCAGCTCGAGATGGGCGGCAAGAACCCCACCGTCGTGCTTAACGACGCCGACCTCGGGCTGGCCGTTGACATTGTTGTGCGAGGCGGCTTCGGGCTCACCGGACAGGCCTGCACGGCCACCAGTCGGGTGATCGTAGAAGAGGGCATCGCCGACGCCTTTGCCTGCGCCCTGGCTGAAGCGGCGCGCAACCTCAAGGTCGGCAACGGCCTGGAAGCCGGCGTGCAGATGGGTCCGGCGGTGAGCGCGGACCAACTGCAAACCGACCTCAGCTATATCGAGATCGGCAGACGGGAAGGAGCGAGGCTGTTGGCCGGCGGCGCGCCGGTCGCGTCATCGGCCGGATTCTTCATCCAGCCCACGGTCTTCGATGACGTTCAGCCCGAGATGCGCATTGCCCAGGAGGAGATCTTCGGGCCGGTGATCGGCATCATCCGCGCGCGGGACTTCGACGATGCAATCGACAAGGCCAACGCGATTGGCTTTGGCCTTTCAGCCGCCATCGTCACCAACGACCTGCGCAAGGCCATGCGCTTTGCCGACCGCATCGAAGCCGGCGTGGTCAAGGTGAACGAGCCGACCACCGGCGTGGCGCTTCAAGCGCCTTTTGGCGGATTCAAGGGCAGCAGCGCCAACACTTTCAAAGAACAAGGGCGAGCTGCGATGGAGTTCTATACACGCACAAAGACGGTGTATGTAAAGTATGGCTAGGCCGTGTGCTGCCGATCGCTACTCGCCAATTAGGGCAACTCCTCACGACGTTTGCATCACTAGGAGATAGCTTTGCTCCTCTTGGTGAACACACCTTGGCGCACTCCTAGAAATTCACGTACCCGCTCAGCTGAGATTTATCTCGCCTTGTTACCTTGAGGCCAAAGAAGAGGTGAGATAAGGTCATGCAACGTTGGCTCTCGTGGCTCTCGCCGCTCGTCCTGCTGGCGCTGTGGGAAGTGCTGGCCCGCGCCGGCTTGATTGACGTGCGGTTCTTCTCCATGCCAAGCGAGGTCTTCGCCCGCCTATTGGCGTTGATCGAAGACGGCTCGTTGTTGGCCAACACGGCCATCACGCTGCGGCGAGTGGCCGTGGGATTTGTGTTGGCGACCGTGCCGGCGGTCATTCTGGGTGTGGTGATGGGCGTCAGCAGCATAGCGCGGGCGCTCTTTGCGCCGCTGGTGAACGCGCTGTATCCGGTTCCTAAGATCGCGCTGGTGCCGATGGTGGTGCTGCTGTTGGGGATCAGCGAAGCGGCCAAATACGCCATCGTGGTGATCTCAGTGTTCTTCCTGGTGGCCATCAACACCGCTGCCGGCGTGCGCAACTTGGACGCGCGCTACTTCGACATCGCGCGCAACAACGGTGCGAGCCGCTGGGACTTGATCTGGACGGTGGCGCTGCCGGGCGCGCTGCCCAGCATCCTCACCGGCGTCAACCTCGGGCTGGGCTTCGCCCTCACGGTGATCGTCGGCACCGAGCTGCTCCTGCCGCGCGGCGGGTTGGGCGCGATGATCTGGGCCGCTTACCAGGTATATGACATCCCAACCATCCTCGCTGCGCTGATCGTGGTGGCCCTCCTCGGCTATGGCGCAAGCTGGTTGATGGATGAACTGGAACGCCAGCTCGTGCCGTGGAAGCAAGAGAGGCAGGCACAACCATCCATGCCAAAGCCCAGCGAGCCTCGCCTGCGCCGGCTGGTGCGCACCTGGTGGATGGCCACGCGGCCCTTCAGCTTCACGGCCAGCGTGGTGCCGGTGACGCTGGGCGCGGTGTTGGCCGGCTATCACAGCCAGTTCAACCCCTGGCTGTTCGCGCTTACCTTGCTCGGCTCCGTGCTCATCCATGCCGGCACCAACCTGGCGAACGACTACTACGACTGGAAGAAGGGCGCAGACACGCCGACGTCGCTCGGCCCCAGCCGCGTCATCCAGGAAGGACTATTGACGCCTCAACAGATCTTCATCGGCGCACTGGTGTGCTTTGGGCTAGGCTCGTTGATCGGGCTATATCTGGTTGCGACGCGCGGGATATTCATCCTCCTGATCGGCATACTCAGCGTGCTGGCCGGCTGGTTCTACACGGCTGGCCCCAAGGCGTTCGCCTATATCGGCCTGGGCGAAGTGGTAGTGTTCATCTTCATGGGGCCGGTGATGGTGATCGGCAGCTATTACGTGCAGATGCAACAGGCACCGCTGTCGGTGGTGCTGCTCTCGCTGCCGATTGGCTTTCTGGTGGCAGCGATTCTGCACGCCAACAACATGCGCGACTTGGAGAGTGACCTGGCCCACAACAAGCGCACGCTGGCCAACATCCTGGGCCGCCAAGCCAGCCGCTGGGAATATCTGCTGCTGGTCGGCGGCAGCTTTGTCGTGCTGATCATCTTGGTGGCGCTGGGCTATGCCCCGCTGTTGGCCTTGCTGCCGCTGTTGATGCTGCCGGTGGGGATAAGCCTTGTGCGGCGCGCCTTCTACACCGACGAGCCGCGCAAGCTCAATCGCGTGCTGCGGGCGACGGCCGGCTTGCACGGCGCGTTCGGCTGGCTGATGATCCTCGGCTTCGTCGCTGCGATCGTCGCCAGGTTATGAGGTGACTTGATGCGACGTGGGTTCAGCCGGCCCGTTCATAATTTGGGCGCCTATGCGCGGCGTGGCCAGCATTGAGCGCACGGTCTTAGAGACCGTTTCTCAGAATGACAAGGCGAAGTGGGGCACCGGCGACCTTCGTATACTGCGCATGTGCTCCAACAAAATACACCCACTGAATCCGAGCCCACGTTAATCTAGCAGCACCACCACGCGCCCGCGCACGGCTCCGCGCAGCATCGCCTCTATCGCTGCGTCCAGCTCTGCCAACGAGACCGTGTGCACAATCGCGGCCAGCGCATGCGCAGGGGGCTTCCATTCGCCGGCCAGCAACTCCCAGACTTGTAACCGGATCGGCCTTGGGGTCTCCGCCGCATCTACGCCTTGCAAGGTCACGCCGCGCAGGATGAACGGGTACACCGTGGTGTGCAGCTCGGCTGAGGCGACGTTGCCGCAACAGACCACGCAGCCGCCGCGCTGGGTGGACTTCAGGACGTTGGCCAGGAACTCGCCGCCGACGGTCTCGACTGCGCCGGCCCAGCGCGCCTTCAGCAGCGCTTTGCCGGTTGAGTCGCGCAGCGCATCGCGCGCGATAACCTCGCGCGCGCCAAGCTGCCGCAGCCAGTCGCCTGCCTCGTCCTTGCCGGTGGCGGCGACGACGTGATAGCCCAGCATGTTGAGCAGCACGACCGCCCAGCAGCCCACGCCGCCGCTTGCGCCGGTGACTAGGACCTCGCCTGCAGTCGGCGTCACCTCATGTCGCAGAAGCTGGCGGACGCAGAGCGCAGCGGTGAAACCGGCCGTGCCCAGCGCCATGCTCTCGTAGAGCGTCAGGCCGGCGGGCTTCTTCACCACCCAGGCCGACGGCACGCGGATGTATTGGCCAAAGCCGCCCGGCGTGTTCATCCCCAGGTCATAGCCGGTGACGATGACCTCGTCGCCTGGCGTCAGGGCTGGATCAGCGCTGGCGACCACCTCGCCGGCTGCGTCAATGCCCGGCGTGTGGGGATACTGGCGGGTGACGCCGCGATGACCGGAGGCGGAGAGGGCGTCTTTGTAGTTCAGCGAGGAGTAGCGCACCTGGATCAGCGTGTCGTGGGCGGGCAGGTCGGCGACCCGGCGCGTGACGACCTGGCGCGCAAAGCGCCCGTCGGGTTGTTCGCTCACCACCAGCGCCTTGAACAGGCGCGCATCTTTGAGAAGGGGATGGTGCTGGCTCATCGAACGGCTTGTCGGTAGTAGGTGGCTTGGCGCAGCGCCTCGCGCTCGGCCTCGCTCAGGTCGCGCCATTGGCCGGGGGCGAGGCCGGCCAAGGTGATCGGGCCGACGGCGACGCGCACCAGTCGGAGCGTGGGCAGGCCCACTGCTGCAGTCATGTGGCGCACTTGGCGCTTCTTGCCCTCGCGCAGCACGATCTCCAGCCAGGCTGTCGGCCCGTGCGCGATGATAGGTTTCTCGCGCGGAGGGAGGGCAGGGGCTTCTTTCAATTGGCGCGCTTGGCAGGGTAGGCTGCGATAGCCCTTGACCACCACCCCTCGGCGCAGTTGATCAAGGGCTGCTTCGGTTGGGATGCCCTCCACTTGCACGTAGTAGGTCTTCGGCAGTTTATAGCGCGGATCGGTCAAGCGATGGATGAGCTGGCCGTCGTTGGTGAGGATGAGCAAGCCCTCGCTGGCGTAATCTAGCCGACCTGCGGCGTAAATGCCTTTTGGCAGGCCAAATTCGCTCAGCGTGCGCTTGGGTGGGTCGGTCTCGCGCACCTCGTGGGCGAACGAGGACAGCACGCCATACGGTTTGTAGAACGCCACAATGCGCAACATCGCTTTGGTATCATGTTTGTATCATGTCAGAAGTCAAGCCTGCATCCCCGCCCGAAGGTGCTTCTGCGGCAAAGGTAGTCGTCAAGTTCCTCGTCAACGGCGAGGAGGTCGGCTCGCTGATGCTGGCGCCGAAGCGGTTCAGCACCGGCAGCGTTGGATTCTTCGCCAACGGAAAGATCTCCCTAGGTGATGATGCCGAGCGCGGCTATCAGGCACAGGTTCAGCTCGTGCGCATCGGCAGCAAAGAGACCAATAAGTAGGAGAAAGGCGCAATGAGAATCCTCGTCACCGGCGGCGCCGGTTTCATCGGCTCTCATTTATGCGAGCGCTTGATCGCGGATGGGCATGAAGTGATTGCGATGGATAACTTCATCACCGGCTCGCGCAATAACATCGCCCACCTGATCGGTCATCCGCGGTTTGAGTTCATCGAGTGTGACATCATCGAGTCGTGCTGGGTGCAAGGGCCGCTGGACGCGGTGATGAACCTGGCGTCGCCGGCCAGCCCCGTGGGCTATCTCGACCACCCCATAGAGACCATGCTGGTCGGCTCACATGGCACGCACAACGCGCTTGAGCTGGCGCGCCGCAAGGGGGCGCGCTTCTTACAGGCCAGCACGAGCGAGGTCTACGGCGATCCGCAGGAGCACCCGCAGCGCGAGAGCTACTGGGGACACGTCAATCCAATCGGCGTGCGCTCGGTGTACGATGAGGCGAAGCGCTTTGCCGAGGCGTTGACGATGGCTTATCACCGCCAGTTCGGCGTGCCCACGCGCATCGCTCGCATCTTCAACACATATGGCCCGCGCATGGACATCGCCGATGGTCGAGTGGTGCCCAATTTCATCGCCCAGGCGGTGCGCAACGAGCCGATCACCGTATACGGCGACGGCAGCGCCACCCGTGCGTTCTGCTATGTGACCGACTTGGTGGATGGGCTGGTGCGCCTGCTGTGGAGTGATGAGGTGATGCCGGTGAACTTGGGCAACCCTCACGAGATGACGATCTTGGAGTTCGCCCAGGCGGTGAAGGCTGCCGCCGGCCCGGAGTGCACCAGCGAGATCGTGTTCTGCCAGCCCAGAAAGGAGCGCATCGCCGATGACCCACAGCGCCGCCGGCCCGACATCACGCGCGCACGAACCATTCTCGGCTGGGAGCCGCGCGTCCCATTGGAAGAAGGGCTGCGCCAGACGATTGACTACTTTCGCGCGCTGGTTCAGCAGCCGGCCTAGGCAGTCAGCGCGTTGGCCGGTCGTCTTCGCCGACGCGCTTGATTTGTTCCAACCTTCTCACGGCATCCCAGATGCGGTTGATGCTCCACATCCCGTTGACCAGAGGGGTGAACAGCGACAAACGGTAGGCGATCACGTCGTCGCGCAGACGATCAAGCTCCTCGGTCAGCACCTGCTGCATGCGCTGCGTGATCAACCGCGCGTCCGGCAGTCCGGACGCATCGCGCGACCAGGCGGGGTCATCCCGCCGGACGACGATGGGCGGGCCGACGCTGATGAACGCATCCGGCTTTTGTTCACCGATGAACTCATAGCGCAGGGCCAGTGGGTAGAGCGCGCATGCGCCAGTTGCGCTCGCCACCTTGCTGGCGATCCGCCCGGCACCTTGATAGAAGACAAGTGGCCGGACGTCGTTGGCGCGGATCTCTCCCTGGGGGAAGATCAGCAAGGAGCGGCGCGCTCCCTCGGTCAAGCGCTGGACGGCGTAGTTGATGCTCTCCACGGCGCTGCGCGGGTCGCGGCGATTGACGGAGAACGCCCCGCACCAGCGGAAGAACTGATAGCGCGACAGTTGTGTATCCTCGACCATCACATAGCCATCGGTGTGCCAGCACTCTTCGTTCAATACCATCGCCAGATGGGCATCCCACCAGGCGCTATGGTTGCCGAACATGATGATCGGCGGCGAGTCCGGCCCAGGCGCAGGCGCAGCCTGGCGCAGATAGACGCGATGGAATGATGTCATCAGCGGCAGCTTGACGAGCGTCAGATAGATGACTCGGTTGAGCAACGGATGTTTGCGCGCAGTGATCACGGCTGGGCTTGATGGTACTCAAGCCCAGGGGGACTTGACGAGATGCGACAAGTTCTTTTTAATACACCACATTACCGAAACGAGAGCAAAGAGGAGAGGACGACATGTTGAAAGAACGACTCACTGTATCTCGCCTGATGGTGGCGGCAGCCATCGGGCTGGCTGCCTGCGCTGTGCCCGCCACGCCAGCCGCGCCGGCGCAGCCGACTGCAGCGCCTCAGCCGAGCGGCCTGCCCGACTTGGGCGGTCGGGAGATCGTGGTCGCAATTGAAAACGCCTACATCCCGTTCAACTACATCCGCCTGGACAACGGCCAGGCCGAGGGCTGGGACTACGATGCGCTCGCCGAGATCTGCCGGCGACTGAACTGCAAACCGGTCTTCCGCGAGATCGCCTGGGACGGGATGATCGCCGCCGTGGCCGCCGGCCAGTTCGATATGGCAACCAACGGCATCACCATCACTGAGGAGCGCAAGAAGAGCGTGGACTTCTCCGATGGCTACATCAAGGTTGACCAACGGCTGGTGGTGCGGATAGACGAGAACCGCTTCTCCACGGTGGAGGAGTTCAAGAACGGCAACTTCAAGCTGGCCACGCAGAAGGGCACCACGAATTACGATGAAGGCATCAAGCTGGTGGGCGAGGCGCGCGTGATCGCCTTCGACGAGTTTGGCCAGGCCATCCAGGCGGTGATCGCCGGCGATGCCGACGCCGCGATCATTGACGACGTGGCCGGCCAGGGTTACGTGGGGGTGAACGCCGATAAGCTCAAGCTGCTTGATGGCCTCGTCAGCGAAGGCCAGGAGCTGGGCTTCATCTTCCCCAAGGGCAGCGATCTGGTTGGCCCGATCAACGCTGCGCTGAAAGCCATGCGCGAGGACGGCACCTTGCAGCGCCTGCAGGAGAAATGGTTCCCCAAGGGCCGCCAGGTGATCAGCTACGACGAGATCGGCCCCGGCGCGTATGACAATCCCACCCCGACGCCGAATCCATAACCGTTTGGTGATCTGAACCGCAGATGAGTGGCGCACAATCGGCCGTCCGGCCGGTTGTGCGCCGACCTTTATGCCATGTCAATCGGCACCGAGCGTTTGCCGGCGGGTGGGCGGTCGCTGGCAGGGCGATTTATCGAGCGCGCTGCGCAGTGGCCATGGTGGTTGCTGGTCATCGCGTTGGTGGGGGTGTTGATCGCCTGGAACGCGCTGACCAGCGAGCTGTATTCGGCGATCTTCAGCCGGCTCACCCTGGGCATCGGCGTGACCATCTTCACCACGCTGGTCGCTTATAGCCTGGCGCTGGTCATCGGGCTGCTGGCCGGCCTGGGGCGCGTGTCCGGCAACCCTGTCGTCTTCAACATCGCCACGCTCTACGTGCAGGTGATCCGCGGCGTGCCGATCCTGGTGCAATTGTTGGTGATCGCCTTCGTCATCGTGCCCGCGCTGATTGACGGCGTCAACAGCCTGGGCGCGCTCTTGGCGCCGTTGATCGGCGAGCCAAATCTCCTCACCCAGACCAGGCCACAAGACGTGCCCTTCCTCACCCGCTGCATCATCGCGCTGGCGATCGCCTATGGTGGCTTTCAGGCCGAGACCTTCCGGGCCGGCATTCAGTCCATCAGCAAAGGGCAAATGGAAGCAGCGCGCTCGTTGGGGATGAGCTACGTTCAGGCCATGCGCTACATCATCCTGCCGCAGGCGATCCGGCGCGTCCTGCCGCCGTTGGGCAACGACTTCATCGCCATGCTCAAAGACTCATCGCTGGTTTCCGTGCTGGGCGTGCGCGACATCACACAAGAGGCGCGCTTATACGCAGCGGCCTCGTTTCGCTACATGGAGACCTATGTGTCATTGGCCTTCTTCTACCTGGCCATGACCATTCTGCTCTCGCTCGGTGTGAGATGGTTAGAGAACCGGCTCAACAGTCACGGCCGAGGACAGGGATGAGCACGGGCGCTGCACCGCCGATCGGCGATCCATCGGCGATCATCATTATCAAGAATCTGGTCAAGGAGTTCCACGGCCTGCGGGCGGTGGACGATGTGAGCTTGACCGTGGCGCGCGGCAAAGTCACGGTGATCATCGGCCCCAGCGGCAGTGGCAAGAGCACCCTGCTGCGCTGCATCAACCACTTAGAAGTGCCGACCAGCGGCGACATCTGGGTGGATGGCATTCACTTGACCCACCACGCGAAGGATATCAACGCGGTGCGGGCCGAGGTGGGGATGGTCTTTCAGCAGTTCAACCTCTTTCCCCACCTGACCGTGCTCCAAAACGTCATGCTGGCCCAACGGGTGGTGCGCAAGCGCAGCGAGGCCGAGGCGCGCGAGATCGCCATGCAGCAGCTCGCCCGCGTGGGCATCCCGGAGAAGGCCAACGCTTACCCCTCGCAGCTCTCCGGCGGTCAGCAACAGCGCGTGGCGATCGCCCGCGCGCTGGCGATGAACCCCAAGATCATGCTCTTTGACGAACCGACCAGCGCCCTTGATCCGGAGATGATCAAGGAGGTGCTGGACGTGATGCTGGAGCTGGCCAGCAGCGGCATGACGATGGTCGTTGTGACGCACGAGATGGGGTTTGCGCGCAACGCCGCTGACGAGGTGGTGTTCATGGACCGCGGTCGGATCGTCGAGCAAGGTCCACCGGATGTCCTGTTCCAGCAGCCGCGCGAGGCCCGCACGCGGGCTTTTCTGAGCCAGATCTTGCGCTGAGCGCGGATGGCCGCGCGGTTTCACGCGCGTTCGCGCCCCAGTTTCTCGACGCGCATCTCGATCTTCCGGTCTGGCCGCAGCGTGATCTGAGGGCTGATGCCCACCGGCGATGTGTTGACGAGCGCAAGCCGGATGTAGCGCGCGAATGTGCTCACGACCAGTTGGCCTTCCATGATCGCGAACTGACCGCCGATGCATGCGCGCGGGCCGATGCCGAAGGGGATGTAGGCCGCCCGCGGCAGCTTTTGTTCATTCTGTGGCACAAAGCGCTCTGGATCAAAGCGCTCCGGATCGGGGAAGATGCGCGGATTGCGATGCACGCTATAGGGCGAGATCATCACCCACGCGCCGGCTGGGATGATCCAGTCGCCGATCTGCACGTCGCGGATCGCCTGCCGACCGATCGTGAAACCGCCGGGGTACAAGCGCATCGCCTCTTTGTAGACTTGCAGCGTGTAAGGCCGCGGCGCGGCCACCAGGTCGGCATCGCCAGCTTGCTGCGCTTCCTCCTCCAACCTGCTGCGCACATCCGGACGTTGCGCGACCAGATAGAACAACCACGTTAGCACCGTGGCCACGGTCTCGTGACCGGCGACGAACATGGTCAACACCTCATCGCGCACTTCTTCATCGGTCAGCGCTTGGCCGTCTTCGGTCTGCGCGGCCAGCAGCATCCCCAAGAAGTCTGTATGTTCGCCCTGCGGTTGGCGGCGGCGCTCGGCAATCAGGTTGCGTACGGCGGCGTCCACGCGCGCGATGGCAGCCAAGGCAGCGCGGTTGCGACGCGCCAGCGGCCCGATTAACGGCAGGGTGACCCGGCTAGATAGCCCGTTGACGTATTCCAGCGCCGTGTCAATATCCTGGCTGAGGCCGCTGACGATCTCGTTTAAGTCGCGCGAGAAGAGCGCGCGCCCGACGATGGTGAGCGTCAGGCGCTTCATCTCGTGCTCCAGGTCAATTACCTCGCCGTCGCGCCACCGCGCTAAGGCTTCCTTAGCCGAGCGGATCACGATGTCCTGGTAGGACAAGATGCGCCGCTGGTGGAAGGCCGGCGCGGCCAGCCGGCGATGCTTGACCCACGTCGGGCCATCGCTGACCAGCAAACCCTCGCCGGTGAGGACGTGCAGCGTCCTCACCGCCGGCATTTTGCGAAAGCTGGTCGCCTTCTCGACCAGGATGGCGTAGATCCATTCCGGGTGGTTGACGCAGATGATGTGTACCGGCCCGGCCCTGAACTGCCCGATATCCGACGTGGCGCAACTGAGCTTGAGCAGAAATGCGCTGGGGCTTCTGAGGACCTCGCGCAGGCTCGAGGGCCGATAGGCCCAGGACAAGATGGGAATAGGGCGAGTGTTCACAGCACAAAGTTGTCAAAGCGGATAGCCGCTGCTCAACTCGCGCCGGCAACGGCGAGGATTGCGCGCCGGACCAGGACGCGCGCCATCTCCTTTCGATACTCGGCGCTGCCCAGCCAGTCGCCTGGCGGGTCGAGCAGGGCCATCTGGGCCTCCATCTCCCTGTCTAGCCAGTCGGCCAGGCGCTTCTTCTCCAAGCCGAACTCGAGCCGGCTCAGGCGGATCGGGGTCGCGGCCACGCCGCCGACGGCGATGCGCACGTGTCCGGCGATGCCGTCTTTCATCGCAAAGGCAGCCACGGCGCAGACGATGGGGTAATCGCGCGGCGTGCGCGCCACGCGCGCGTAGTGGCTGCGGGTATCCGGGCTGGGCAGGGGCATGCGCACCTCCGTGATCAGCGTCCCTTCATCCAGGATTTGGCGGCGGTAGGCCAGGAAGCCGGCCAACGGGAGCACCTTCCAGAAGTCGCTTGGGTCGTCGGCTTGTTTGGTTTTGTCTTTTGCGCCGGCGATCACCACCTCCGCGTCGCAGGCGAGCAGCGCGGTGACCAACGGCGAGGCAGCGTCGGCGGTGACGATCGCGCCGCCGATTGTGGCGCGGTTGCGGATGTTCAAGCCCGACATGGCCTGTGCCGTCTCGCTGATCACGCGCAGCGCGCTTGTGCGCAATTGCTCACTCTCCACGAGCTGTTGGTGGGTGACCGCCGCACCGATCCGCACCAGGTTACCTTCGACCAAGATGCGGTTTAGCCCCAAGTCGGCAATGTCCACGACGGCTTCAACATCGCGGGGCGCTTCCCCGACCAGCCACGTGCCGCCGCTTAGCACGACGGTGCGCGGCTGTTTGCGTTGGAGCAGGGCAACCGCCTCTGTGAGGTCTTTCGGTCGGTGATACTCCTTCAGATTGAGCATGGCTGCGTTATACCTTGCCTTCATAAATCATCAGCCCGATGCCGCGCGGGCCGATGATGCGGCCAACTGCCGCGCCGCAGGTCTGCACAGGGAAGCGCTGTATCTTGGGGAAGACCTCGCGCAGCGCTTCGGCCAGCGCCTGTGTGCGCTCGTTGGGGTGCGGCGAGAGCTGGACGATGGCGAACTGGGCGTCCTCTTCGAACTCGCTGGCGAACTCGACGATGCGCTCGATCCCGCGCTCGAAGCTGCGCACTTTCTCCGCCGCGATCAGGTCGCCCTGTTCAATGGATAGACACGGCACGACCTGGAGCATTTCGCCGAGCAGGGCCTGGGCCGGCCGCAGGCGTTTGCTGTGTTGCAGATACGCCATGTCGTCGGAGATGAAGATGCCAAAAGCGTCCTGCATCAACCCCCGCAGGCGGGTGACGATCTCCATCGCCGGCAGGTTGCGCTTGGCCAGCGTGATGGCTGCCTGCACCAGCGCGTTGAGGCCCATCGCCATCGTTTGCGAATCCAGGATGTGAATCTCGCACTGACCGAGAAACGGTTGGCGGGCCTGTAGGGCGTGTTGCACCGTTTGGCTGAGCGGGGAAGCAATGTGGATCGAGATGACCTCTGCGCGGCTGTGGGCCAGCAGCTCATAAGCGCGGGCAAACTCCTCCACGCTGGGGGCTTCCACGTCAAAAGGCTGCTTAGCCCGGCTGGCTTTGACGGCCAGCTCAGCCTCGTTTAGATCGACATCCTCCTGATAACAATCCGCGCCGAAGCGCACGCGGTGGGGCAGGATGATCACGCCGTTTGCCTCGGCCCAGGCGCGCGGCAGGCGGGCGGCGCTGTCGGTGACGATGCGAACCGCTGCTGGACGACGGGCAGCCATGCGTCACTCGATGCTGATGACGAAGTAGTAATGGGGCTGATCGCCGGCGATTAGCTCCACCTGCTGCGCTGGATAGTCTTGTCGAACCACCTCGGCGATGGCCTGGGCATCCGAGTGGGAGAGGCCGTTGCCGTAGAAGAGCGTGATCAGCTCATACTTATCAGCAGCAGCGCGGCGCAGCAGCGAGCGCAGCGCGTCGGCGATGGTGTCCGTGGCCACGACCAGCTTGTCGTCGAGCAGCCCGATGATTTGGCCGGCGCGGATGTTCAACCCATCTATCGTCGCGTCGCGCGTGGAGACGGTGATCTCGCCGGTGAGCACGCGCTGCGCAGCCTCGCGCATGCCCTCGGCGTTCTCGGCAGCCGAAGCCTCTGGGTTGAACGCGATGGCCGCGGCGATGCCCTGTGCGATGGTCCGCGTCGGCACGACGTAGACTTGTGCCTCGCTGAGCGCCGCAGCCTGTTGGGCGGTCATGAGGATGTTGCTGTTGTTCGGCAGCAGGATCGTGCTGCGGGCGTTGGCCTGCTGGATGGCGGTCAAGAAGTCCTCGACGCTGGGGTTCATCGTCTGGCCGCCTTCGACCACCACGCGCACGCCGGCTTCCTTCAACACGCGCGCGATGCCTTGGCCAGATGCCACTGCGACCACTGCTACCTCAACCGGCGGCAATATCTCCTTGCCCCGCGCCGTCTGCTGTTCGGCGAACGCCTCGGACTGGGCCTGCATGTCCTCCACCACCACGTCGCGCAGCGAGCCAAGCCGCGCGCCGTAGCTCAGCGGGATGCCCGGATCGCTGACGTGGACGTGGACCTTGACGATGTTCTCGTCGCCGAGCACCAGCGGACATTCGCCCATCGCTTCGATGTCCGCACGGATTCGTTCCACGTCCAACTGTTGGCCGGGGCGCGCGTAGATCAGGTACTGCACGTCGTAGCCCCAACCGCCTTCGTGCTCCGGATGCATCGTCGCCCTCGCGCGATTGTTGGGCGTGGCAGATGCCTCACCTTCCACCGGCATCCCGTTCGCCAGCCGCCACATCCCCTCCAAGATGACGAACAAACCATAGCCGCCGGAGTCGATCACGCCGGCTTCTTTGAGGATCCTGAGCAGGCTGGGCGTGCGCTGGACCGACTCATGAGCGGCTTCCTTGGCGATTGTCAGCAATTGACGCAGGTCATGGGTGTGTTGGGCCGCGGCTTCGACGGCTTCAGCGGTCTCGCGCGCCACGGTCAGGATGGTGCCTTCTACGGGCGTGCTCACCCCGCTGTAGGCCGTCTTGACCGCCTCTTTCATCGCTGCGACCAGGTCCTGCGCGTCGCAGATCTCCTTGCGGTCCAGCGAGCGCGCAAACCCCCGCCACAGTTGGGAGAGGATGATCCCGGAGTTGCCCCGCGAGCCGCGCAGCGCGCCGTTGGAGACTGCGCGGGCGACCAGGCCGATGTTTGGTTCGTCCAGGTTTGCGATCGCCTCCCAGGCCGATCGCATGGTGTGCATCATGTTGGTGCCGGTATCCCCATCGGGGACGGGATAGACGTTGTAACTGTTCACCACTTCCTCGCGCTGCTGAAGCCACAGATAGCTTGCGCGCACCAGCTCTTTCAACCGCCGGCCGTCCACCGTCAATTTAGCGCGCGAGCGTGACTCGCCCGAGGATGACGCTGCTGGGAAATTGGTCTGGTTTTGCTGGGTAGTCGGTTCGCCCATATAGATGCTCGCCTGCTTTAACAAGGTCGTCTCGTTCAATCTGCGTGCGTCACGCGCAGACCCGTCACGTGGACGTTTACTGCGTCCACGATGTAGCCGGTGCTCCGTTCGATGTTGTAGCGCACTTGGTGCTGTAAGCTGCTCGTCACGGCGGGGATGCGCACGCCATATTCAGCGATGATGTGAATGTCCACCGTCACCCGCTTGGTGCCGGTCAACGGGTCCTCTCGCGCTTGGATCTCCAGGCCGCGCCGAGGGTCGGTGTGGGTGCAATCGAAGCCGGTGAAACGCGAGGCGATCCCCACGACGCCATACGTGCTCAGCGCCGCGTTGAGGGCGAGCGTGAACACCACCCGCGGCGCGATCGCAATGACGCCGCCAACTTTGGCGTGCCCCTCCGTCTGCTCAACCGGCGCAGCGTTCGATGACGTGTGCATGGTAGAATGACAAAGTTTCAGTCCTAAGAGATTTTAAATCAAGCCCGTCAGGAGCATGACCGATGGCGAAGTGTGTGCTGACTGGTAAGAAGACGAGCTTTGGGCACTCGCGCTCGTTCTCATTTAAATTGACCAACCGCAAGTGGAAGCCGAACTTGCAGCGCCGCCGCATGCTGATCAACGGCCGCATGCAGACGGTGATGATCTCCACCAAGGCGTTGCGCACGCTGGTCAAGACGAGCGGCAAGTAACGGCATCCCCTTCGTGAGCCTGATATGCGAGGCGAATGGACGGTGGTTCATTCGCCTCTGCGTTTGTGTTGCTGGCGGCCACCTGCGCGCGTAATTGCCCGCAGCCGGCCGCGATGTCTATGCCGCGCCGGACGCGCACGGTGACGGGGATGCCGGCTTGCGCCAAGATGGCCCGAAACGCGCCGGTGCTCGCCCGGCTCGCAGCGCGCCCCGCGTATCCCTCGGTCGGGTTGAGCGGAATTAAATTGACGTGCACCAGATTCACCCCCGGCCTGGGGTTGGTCTTGCGCACCAGATCGACGAGCGCCCACGCCTGCTCCTGGCTGTCGTTCACCTGGTCAATCAGCGCCCATTCGTAGCTCACCCGGCGGTTGGTGCGCGCGATGTATTCGCGCGTCGCCTTCACCAGCTCGGCCAGCGGATAGCGCTGGTTGATGGGCACCAGCCGGTTGCGCAGGTCATCGGTGGCGGCGTGGAGCGAGATGGCCAGATTCACCTGGCTGCCCGCCTCGGCGAAGCGGCGGATGCCGGGGACCAGCCCGACGGTGGAGAGGGTGATCTTGCGCGCGCCCAGCCCAAACCCGCCCGCTTCCGCCGGCTCGGTCAGCCGTGCGATGGCTTCCATCACTGCGTTGTAGTTAGCGAACGGCTCGCCCATCCCCATCAGCACCACATTGCTCAGCCGCTGCGGCGCATCGTCGTCGGATGACCGCGCCTCGCGCAGCGTGCGCGCCACCCAGATCACCTGCTCGACGATCTCACCGGCGCGCAAGTTGCGCATAAAGCCCATTTGGCCGGTGGCGCAGAACGCGCAGGCCATGGCGCAGCCGGCCTGTGAGGAGACGCAGGCGGTTCGGCGCACGCCGTCGTATTCCATCAGCACGGTCTCTATCTCGCTGCCGTCGGCCAGTTTGAACAGCCATTTGCGCGTCCAACCGTCGGACGATCGCTGCTCCCTGATGACGACCAGCCGTCCCAGGACATACGTTGCCTTGAGCTTGGCGCGCAGTGGCTTGGGCAGGTCGGTCATCTCGTCAATGTCGGTGACCAGGCGCTGATAGAGCCAGCTCCAGATTTGACGGGCGCGGAAGGGCGGCTCGCCCCACTCAGCGAGCTGGCGCGCGAGCTGATCACGGGTCAGATCGTAGAGAGAAGTGGGCGCATGCATCGCTCAGATGACTTTGAGTTTGCTCAACACGTCTGCGATCACGTCGTCGGTCGAGATGCCCTCGGCCTGGCCTTCAAAGTTCAACAGAATGCGATGGCGCAGGGCGGCCGGGGCGAGCGCTTTTAGGTCCTCGATGGCGACGTTATAGCGGTTGTTCATGAGCGCCAGCACGCGCCCGCCGAGCAGCAGCGCTTGCGCGCCGCGCGGGCTGGCCCCGTAGCGCACATACTTCTTCACCATCTCTGTGGCGCCCTCGCCGTCTGGATGCGTGGCAGTCACCAGCGCCGCGGCGAAGCGCGTGACGTGTGACGCTGCCGGCACCTGGCGCGCGAACTGGCTCATCGCGATCAAGGTGTTGCCGTCGGTCACCTTTTCGGCGCGGCCGGCCTTGTCGCCGGTGGTCTGCTCGATGATCGCCGTCAGCTCGTCCACGTTCGGGAAGCGCACGTTGAGCTTGAACATGAAGCGATCGAGCTGGGCCTCCGGCAGCGGATATGTGCCTTCCATCTCTATCGGGTTTTGTGTAGCCAGCACGAAAAAGGGCTTGCTGGTGGCGTAGGTCCGGCCGAGCACGCTCACGGTGCGCTCCTGCATGGCTTCCAGCAGCGCCGATTGGGTCTTGGGGGTGGCGCGGTTGATCTCGTCGGCGAGGACCAGGTTGGCGAAGATCGGCCCCGGCTGAAAGCGGAAGCCGCGCTTCCCGCCCTCCTGTTCCTCCAGGATGTCGGTGCCGACGATATCGGCCGGCATCAGGTCGGGCGTGAACTGGATGCGCACGAAGCGCAAGCTCAGCGCATCGGCGAAGGCGCGCACCAGGCTGGTCTTGCCCAGGCCGGGCACGCCCTCCAACAGCACGTGGTTGCCGGCGATGATCGCGATGAGCGTATGCCGAATCACGTCGCGCTGGCCCACGATCACGCGAGAGACCTGGGCCTCGATCTGCTGCGCGATCTCGGTGAACCGCTCCGGCGTCATCGCGCTCGCGTCGGTCATGCCCGCATTATAGGGAGCGCTGCTTCTCAGGGAGCGTTCCAACTCGGAAGGAGAAGTTGCGCGGTTGGGCGCACGTGTTGGTTATCCGCAAGCGCATCACTCATATCATTGTTGCGAATTGAGCACGCGGGGTCGCCAGACCTCACCTTCCCCCTGTCACCCTGAGCGCGACCAAGGATCTAACGTGCGCTCAACTAAAGCGCTGCGGAGCCGCTGCGATCCGACCTCACGTTAAGTTTGTCGTGTATCGTGAAAGCTCCGTCAGCCTAGGCGGCCCGATCTGAACTCAGGCTGGCTCGCCCCTTGCGCCGTAGGCAAGATTCTGCTGGCCGACAAGCAGAGCGCGGATGCGCCGCAGGGCCTCATCCACGCCCTGCTGTGCCACAGCAGAGAGCGCCTCGCCGAAGTCGAAGCATACGCCAGGGATCGCGATCAGCCACGCGCTCGGGCAGCGGCCATAGAGCCAGCGGGTGAGGGCCAATAGCCGGCGCGGATCGCTCCGATGGGCCTCTAAAGGTCGCTCATCATCGGCAGCGAGAGGCTCAAACGTGATGGACGCTGCCGGCCCGCCAGCGGCCTGGCCGACCTGTGCATCCACGAAGATGACGACCTCCGCGCCGGCCAGCGCTTCGGCCAGCTCCGGCGTCAATTGGGCGGCGCTGATGGCCCGAACGTTGGGCAGGCCCCAGCCGGCGACCGCCTCGGCCACGCGCGGCCCGGCGCCATCATCGCCCCGCAGCGTGTTGCCATAGCCGATGATCAGATAGTCAACCGTCCGTGCCTTAATCACGCCTGGCCTCGGCGATCACCCGTCCTTGGCTGTCGATCAGCGTCACCACCATCGGCATCTGGCCGATGGCGTGCGTGGAGCAGCTCAGGCAAGGGTCAAAGGCGCGGATGCCGGCCTCGACGCGGTTCAGCAGCCCTTCGGGGATGCCGTTCGTCGCGCCGTGGATCCAGTGCTGGGCGATCTGCTTCACGGTGCGGTTCATGGCGATGTTATTCTGGCCGGTGGCGATGATCAGGTTCACCCGCCGGATCATGCCGCGCTCGTCCACCTCGTAGTCGTGGAAGAGCGTGCCGCGCGGGGCCTCGCTCACCCCCACGCCGTGCAACTTGTTGATGCCGCCGCTGGCCCGCACGCGCGGCGAGAGTATGTCGGCGTCTTCCAGCAGCATCTGGATGCGCTCCAGCGCGGCCAGGATCTCGATCAGCCGGGCGTAGTGATACATGAACGAGGAAGTCACGATGCCTTGGGCGTTCCCGCGCCGGCGGAACTCGGCCAGCTCGGCATCGGCCAGCGGCGTGCCCATGCTGCTACAGATGTTCAGCCGCGCCAGCGGCCCGACGCGATAGGCCCCGTCGGGATAGCCGAGCGGTTTGTAATAGGGCGACTTCAGGTAAGACCACGGCTCCACCGCTTCGCCGATAATCTCCGCGTATCGGCGCGGGTCGAATTGATCAACCAGGATGCGCCCCTCGCTGTCCACGATCCGCAGGTAGCCGTCGTAGTGCTCCCACAGCCCGCCCTCCTTGCTGACCAGGCCGGCGAAGAGGGTGGGGAAGTTGCCGAAATGATCGACTTCCTCGGCGTGCGTCTCGGCATACTGCTTGAAGAACGCCAGCGCCGATTGGACAGTGGCGAAGGCTTCCGGTAGCCGGCTGCGCAGGTAGTCGCGGTTGGCCGCCGAGAGCGGCTCGCGCACGCCGCCCGGCACCGCCCAGGCCGGGTGAATCTTGCGCCCACCCAACAGCTCGATCACCTCCTGGCCGAACTGGCGCAGCCGGATGCCGCCCCGCGCGAAGTCGGGGTGTTGGGCGATCAGGCCGAATAAGTTGCGTTGGCTTGGATCGCTGTCGTAGCCCAGCAGCAGGTCGGGCGAGCTGAGGTGGAAGAAGCTCAGCGCGTGCGATTGCACGATCTGGCCCAGGTTCATCAGCCGGCGCAGCTTCTCGGCGGCGGGCGGGATGGTCACCGCGAAGATGTCGTCACCGGCCTTGGCGCTGGCCAGCAGGTGGCTCACCGGGCAGATGCCGCACACCCGCGCGGTGATGCCGGCCATCTCGCCCAGCGGGCGGCCCTCGCAGAACTTCTCGAAGCCGCGAAACTCCACGACGTGAAAGCGCGCATCGCGCACTTCGCCGGCTTCGTCCAGGTATATCGAGATTTTGGCGTGTCCCTCAATGCGGGTGACTGGGTCAATCACAACGCGACGGGTCATCTTCTCCTCTCCGGTTGGTTCAGCCGAACTTCAACATCTCGCGCCCGATCATCTCAGGCGATTGGCCCTCCAGCAGCGCTTGCAAGACGCCGCGGATGCGCTTGGCCGGCGGCGGGCAGCCGGGGATATACAAGTCCACCGGCACGACGGCGTGCACCGGCAGCGCCTGCGCCGTCAACGGCGGCACGATCCCATCGTCGTGGGGTATCTGCGGGTTCAGGAATTGCGCATCCTGATACGCGCGCGATAACACCACATCGGCCTCGCCCAGCGGGTTGCGCATCGCCGTCACGTTGCCCGTCACCGCGCAGTCGCCGAACGACACCACCAGCTTGCTGTTCTTTCGGATGGTGTGGATCAGCTCCAAATGGTCCTGGTTGGCGATCGCGCCCTCAACTAGGGTGACGTCCACATTCTCTGGAAATGCCTTGATGTCCGCCACCGGGCTATAGACCACCTCGACCGCTTGGGCCAAGTCGAACAGCCATTCATCCAGGTCGAGGAACGACATGTGGCAACCCGAACATCCGCCCAACCACACGCTGGCAAACCGAATCTTCTCGCTCATGGCAGCTACTCTAACGCATCCTGATTACACGGGGGTTGCATTCACCAATAGGGGCAACAGCAAACTGAGCTTTCCTGCGCTCTCCGCGTGAGGTCAGACTTGCCCCGCCGTGAACCCATCCATTACACATTCCACACCCGCCGCTCGCGCGCGGCCCGCAGGAAGGCCAGCTTCTCGGCGTTGTGGACCATCTCGGCCACCGTAGATCCCTGCTTGAAGAGCGCGCCGGTGGGACAGGCCATCACGCACTTGCCGCAACTGGTGCAGGTGGTTGCCTCGCCCCAGGGCACGTTCATGTCGTGGACGATCATCGAATGCGCGCCGCGACCGAGGACGTCCAGCGTGTGCGCGCCCTCGATCTGGTCGCAGGCGCGCACGCAGCGCGTGCACAGGATACAGCGGTTGTGGTCCATGCCGAACCGCTCGTGCGAGAGGTCCACGCCGAGCTTCGGGAACAAATAGTCATACCGAACGTGGTCCATGCCGACGACGATGCCCATGTTCTGTAGCTCGCAGTTGCCGTTGGCCACGCACACGGCGCACACATGGTTGCGCTCGGCGAAGAGCAGTTCGACGATCTGCCGGCGATAGGCGCGCAAGCGAGGGGTATCGGTATACACCACCATGCCCTCCTGGACGCGCGTCGTACAGGCCGGCATCAGCTTATTCGATCCGACGATCTCCACCAGGCACAGCCGGCACGCGCCCACGTCCGTCAGGCCGTCCAGATGGCAGAGGGTGGGGATGTAAATGCCCGCGTCGCGCGCCGCCTCCAGCAGGGTCTGGCCCTCGGCGGCGCTGATCTCCTGATCGTTTATCGTGAGCGTCCTAGCCATGTTCCTCCACTCGCTTACCGTTCGCGCTGACGCTTGGTTCGCGCTTGATCTTCGCTAGGTATTCTTCGCGGAAGTACTTCAGCGTGCTGATCACTGGGTTGGGCGCGCTCTGGCCCAGGCCGCATAGGCTGGTGTGCTTCACCAGGTCGCACAACTCCTCCAGGGTCTGCAGGTCGCGCTCGGTGGCCCGGCCTTGCTGAATCTTGGTGAGCAGGCGATGGATCTGCACCGTGCCGGCCCGACATGGGATGCACTTGCCGCACGATTCATCCATGCAGAACTCCATGAAGAAGCGCGCCACTTCCACCATGTCGGTGCTGTCGTCCATCACGATCATGCCGCCGGAGCCCATGATCGAGCCGACCTTCGCCAGCGATTCGTAATCCACCGGCATGTCCAGGAACTCGGCGGGGATGCACCCGCCCGATGGGCCGCCGGTCTGCACGGCTTTGAACGATTTGCCCTCCGGCATGCCGCCGCCGATGTCGAAGACGATCTCGCGCAGGGTGATGCCCATCGGCACCTCGATCAGGCCAGTGTGCTTCACCTGGCCGGTAAGCGCGAAGACCTTCGTCCCTTTGCTCTTCTCGGTCCCGATGCTGGCGAACCAGTCGGCGCCTTTCAGGATGATCGGCGGGACGTTGGCCAAGGTCTCGACGTTGTTGATCAGCGTTGGGCAGCCCCACAGGCCGAACTCGGCGGGGAAGGGCGGGCGGGGGCGGGGCAGGCCGCGCCCGCCTTCGATTGAGGCGATCAGCGCGGTCTCCTCGCCGCACACGAACGCGCCGGCCCCCAGCCGAATCTCCACGTTAAAGCTGAAGGGCGTGCCGCCGATGTTGCTGCCGAGCAGGCCGGCGCGCTGGGCCTGTCGGATCGCCGTTCGCAAGCGCTTGACGGCCAGCGGATACTCCGCGCGCACGTAGATGAAGCCGTAGTTCGCGCCCACGGCATAGCCAGCGATGGCCATGCCTTCCAGCACGCGGTGCGGGTCGCCCTCCATCACGCTGCGGTCCATGAACGCGCCGGGGTCGCCCTCGTCGCCGTTGCAGATCACGAACTTGCGCGATTGAATGCCCTCCGGCACGTTGGTTGGATAGCGGTTGGGGTCGGCCTTGGCCACCGTGCCCCACTTCAGGCCGGTGGGGAAGCCGGCGCCGCCGCGCCCGCGCAGCCCGCTGCGCGTGATCTCATCAATGACCTGCTGGGGCGTCATCTCGGTCAGCACCTTCATCAGCGCCTGGTAGCCACCGACGGCGATGTAGTCCTCGATCCGCTCCGGATCCACTTTGCCGCAGTTCTCCAACACGATCTTGAGCTGGCGCGTGAAGAATGGCTGGTCGAGCGGCGTCTCCAGCCGTTTCACCGGCTCACCACCCAAGTGGGCCACGATCTCGTCGGCGTCTTCCGTCTTGACGAACTGATACAGCAGCGAGCGCGGCCCAGCGCTGTCTTCCTTTGAGATGACTTCCACGAGCGGGCCGAGCGAACACAGGCCAGGGCAGCCCACGCACTTCACCGCAGCGTCTTGCTGTAGGCCGCGCTGCTTCAGCGCAGCTTGCAGGGCCTTGGCGATCTGCTCGCTGTTTAACGCCTGACACGCCGTGCCCACGCACACGTGTAAATGGTGGCGCTTCTGCGCCTGGGCCAGGCGTTCGCTATGGGCAATTGCGTTGAGCTCTTCTAGATTCATGGTTTGGCATGCTCCAGAACTTGGCTTGCGCCGACCAGGCGCTGGGCGATCAGGTCGGCCACCTGGTCGGGCGAGACCTTGCCGATGGTCTCGCCGTCAAAGGTGATCACCGGCGCCAGGGCACACGAGCCAAAGCAGCGCGCCGTTAGCAGGGAGAGCTGGTTATCGGCGGTCGTTCCGCCGGCTTTCACCTGATGCGCAGCCTCGATCGCGTTCAGCACCTCGCGCGCGCCTTTGATGTAACAAGCCGTGCCGAGGCAGACCACGCAGGTGTGGGCGCCCTGCGGCTTGAGCGTGAAGTAGTTGTAGAACGTGGCCACGCCGAAGACCTTGCTTGGCGGCAACCGCAGCGTCCGCGCGATGTGGCGCAAGGTGAAATCGTCCAAGTAACCAAAGGCTTCTTGGGCGCTGTGCAGCGCTTCGATCAAGCCATGGCCCTGGTAGCCGTAGCGGCGCATCGTCGCGTCGATCAACTTGTAGCGCTTGTCGCTCAACAAGCGCGCGTCGGGCTGGCCGTTGCCGGCCGGGGAAGGGGGACGATTCAACTGGTTCACCATCGCAATACCTTAGAAGTAGTCATCTACTCGTTCAGCGCCGGATGTCCTGAAGGAAGCGGACGCGCTTCTGGACTTCGGCAGCACAGCAGCGGGGTCTGGACGCCACGAGTCGAGCACCTTCAGATAGTTGGCCCGTTCGAAGGCGGAGGGGTTGGCCACCGCCTTCTGGCTCATGCTGCCCCGCATCTGGCTGATGGATTCGTATTCATGCTGTGCCATCCAGTCTCGCAGGTCTTGGATGATCTCGCAAATGCGCCTGACGCCGTTGCGCAGCAGTTCCGAGGTCATCATCGTCACCTGCGCGCCGGCCATAATGCCCTTCAGCACATCGAGGTGCGTGTGGACGCCGGTGCTGATCGCCAGCTCAATCGGCAGCCGACCGTAGAGGATCGCCACCCAGCGCAGCGGCAGGCGCAGCTCGTCGCTGGTGCTCAGGACCAGGTGAGGGGTGACCTCCAGCGAATCCAGGTCGAAATCGGGTTGATAGAAGCGATTGAACAACACCAGCGCGTTGGCACCGGCGTTCGCTGCGTGCAGCGCCATGTTGGCCAGCGCGCTGAAGAACGGCGAAAGCTTGAGCGCGATGGGGATCTTCACCGCTTGGCGCACCGCGTGGAGGATGTCTAAATAACGCTCCTCGACGCGCCAACCGCTGATGTGCGGATCGGTGGGAATGTAATAGATGTTCAGCTCCAGCGCGTCGGCGCCGGCTTGTTCGATCAGGCTGGCGTACTTGATCCAGCCGCCGGTGGAGATGCCGTTCAGGCTGGCGATGATCGGCACGTCCACTGCCGACTTGGCCGCCTGGATCAGCGAGAGATATTCATCCGGCCCGACGTTGTAGTAGCGCCAATCCGGGAAGTAGCGGATCGCCTCGGCGAAGCTCTCCACGCCATATTCTAGGAAGTGATGAAGGACCTGACTCTCGTTCTCGATCTGCTCCTCGAAGAGCGAATGCATGACGATGGCCGGCGCGCCGGCGTCCTCCAGGCGGCGGATGCCGTCCAGGTTGCGCGTCAGCGGCGACGCCGAGGGCATCACCGGATGCGCCAGCTTTAATCCCAAATAGGTGGTTGTCAGATCCATCGCGCTGCCTCAGCGGTGCGTTTGCAAAGCGCTCGTCTTGAGGGTAAGGATATAGAATGGTGTGCTTCGCTGCACTATGCGCTCGGTCAAGATTTGGACTGGCCGGTTGGCTGGTCTTAGAGGGGCGGTATCTCCACTGTGGACTGAAGCGCTGCGGGGTCGCTGAGGCATGGGGCTTGGTGACTCCGCGGGTCTTTGATCAGTCAGGATTTTAGATGCTTCGCTCTGCTCAGCATGACATGGGGTGGGATGTGGCTTTGGTGATGCCGTTGGGCTTCGATTGAGCGAGCGCCTAGATGCTGAGCAGAGCGAAACATGACAGATGCGTCCCTTTACCCTTCCGGCGGCTGCGCGGCTGTGGGATGTCCCCAGGGCTACAATCATTCCCAGGTGTCCATCGTCAGCGGATCGAACGTCGGCAAGTCGTTCGGCGCATTTGACCTCTTTGCCGGCCTCAGCTTCAGCGTCGCGCGCGGCGACAAGATTGCCTTGGTCGGCCCGAACGGCTGCGGCAAGACCACGCTGCTGCGCCTGATCGCCGGCCAAGAAGCGCCCACCGAGGGCGTCATCCATGTCGCGCGCGGCATCACCCGCGGCTACTTGGCCCAGGACGCTGAGGATGGCGACAATCGCACGGCCTGGGAGTTGGCCGGCTCAGCTTTCGCCGAGCTGAACGCACTCCGAGAGCGCATGGCGCAGATCGAGGCAACGCTGGCCGGCCTCGACCAGCGCCATCCCGACGCGCGCCGCGCGTTGGAAACCTACGGCGAGCTTCAACAGGCCTTTGAACTCAAGGGCGGCTACATCGTCGAGGCGCGGATCAAGCACGTGCTGAGCGGCTTGGGACTGGCCGAGCCGGCCTGGCATCAGCCGCTGCGCGCGCTGAGCGGCGGCCAGCGGGTGCGGGCGAACCTGGCCCGCCTGCTCCTCCTGTCTCCCGACCTGCTGTTGCTGGATGAGCCGACCAACCATTTGGACCAAGCCGGCGTCGAATGGTTGGAAGGTTTCCTCCAGAAATGGGCGGGCACGCTGATCGTCGTCTCGCACGACCGCTACTTCCTCGATGAGGTATGCGACCGCGTCTGGGAGATGACCCGACAGGCCGATGGGCGCGCGCGGCTGTCCTTTTACCGCGGCGGATACACCGAGTACGTCCAGCAGCGCGCTGAGCGCCAGGCGCGGGCGTTGGCCGAATACGAAGCCCAGCAGGCGTTCATCGCCAAGCAGGAGGAATACATCCGTCGCAACCTCGCCGGCCAGAATGCTGCCCAGGCCAAGGGCCGCCTGCGCCGGCTGAACCGGCTGGAGCGCCTGGAGAAGCCGGCCCAGCAACGTGCGCTCGCGCTGCGCCTGCGCAGTGGCGACCGCAGCGGCGACCGCGTGCTGGCGGCGCGCGACCTGGCGATCGGCTACCGGGTAGATGGAGCAGCCCGCGTGTTGTTCCGCGTTCCCGACTTGCTGCTCTTGCGTGGCGAGCGCGTGGCGCTGATCGGCCCGAACGGGAGCGGCAAGACCACCTTTCTGAAGACCGTCATCGGCGAGCTGCCGCCCCTACATGGCGAGCTGGCGCTGGGTGCGGGCGTGCGGCTGGGCTACTTCGCCCAAGCCGGCGAGGGGCTGAACCCCGAGCACACCCTGTTAGAAGCGTTGCTCTCGACCCGCCGTGACCTGACGCCCGGCGAGGCGCGGCGCGTGCTGGGCCAGTTTCTGTTCAGCGGCGACGACCACTTTAAGCAGGTGAAGATGCTCAGCGGCGGCGAGCGCGGGCGGCTGGCCCTGGCCCGCCTGGCGCTACAAGGCGCGAATGTATTGTTGCTCGACGAGCCGACGAATCATCTGGACATCCCGTCTCAGGAAGCGCTGACCGAGGCGCTCCAGCACTTCGACGGCACGCTGCTGCTCGTCTCGCACGACCGTTATCTCATCGCGGCGCTGGCCACGCAGTTGTGGATCATCGAGCCGGCCGGTGGAGGCGAGGGGCGTTTCGTGGTCTTCAAGGGCAGCTACGACGAATGGCGGGAGGCGCGCGAGGCCGCCGGCGAGGCGAATACCCCCGCAGTGGAGCCGGCTAGGCCGTCGGCGCGCCCTGTGTCCCCGCCCCCGCCCTCGAAGAACGCACAGCAACGCCGGCAAGCGGCGCTGGCAGCGGTCGAGCAGCGCATCCAAGCGCTGGAGGCGCAGTTGGCCGCGCTCAACGAGCAGATGGCGCAGGCCGGCAGCGACTATGCGCGCTTGCGCGCCTTGGGCCTCGAATATCAGGAAACCGAGCGTGCGCTGGCCGCGGCATGGGCGGAGTTTGAACGACTATTTGAGTGACCGGCGAGGGAGTGCAGTAGGCTGCTGGCCGACGAGAGCGAATCTTAGGGGTGGGCGAAGTGCAGGTCTTTGCCTAACTGGAAACCAAGAATGCATGTATGATCAATCCAAAACAGGAGGTTAAGCGGGTATCTGTCTCGCCTAGGCCGCCTCATAGTGGATATGCCTGCTGGTCATCCCGCCGCGACATAGCAATCAAGAGATACGACGTCAAATGCAATGCCTTCAGGAGGGTGCACATGACGCTTGATGAGGAAATCTACCAAAGCATACAGAAACTGCCTCGACCACAACAAGAAAAACTGCTTGAACTCGCTAAACAGTTGTTGCAAGAACAATCAAGGCCAGAAGAGCTTGAACGAAAAGCATGGAATGTGCTTTCGCTATATGCATTGGCGCATAGTGCAGAGGATGAGCCAGAGCTATACAGTGAAGCTGACATAAAAGTGCATTTTCATGATAGCCAAGAACAGAAAGGCCAAGGTGTGTCTATGTAGCTTTAAAAAATAAATATGTTAGTGACCGCAAATGAATAAAAAGAAGTCGGGTCGAATCGCTCTTGCGTTCTTTCCGGCGACCTCTATGCAGCAAGTCAAGTTGCGCCCTGTGCCCTTATTGCGTCAGCTTCCATACGGTTTTGATGATTGGTTAATTTGTATGGTTTCGTCTAAGACGCAAAATTATATTAAAGGCTTAGACAATCTGATAAATCAAGGAGATAATGATTTCTTGCAAAGTGGTTTAAAGGTAGCAAGTGTGATTCGGGCGGCGCGCCTGGCCGTTGTATCCGGTGACATCTTGCTAGGTGCTATCGGCCAAATCTCAGCACAGCGGCTCAGTCGCATTAGACAGAACATAGCAACATGGCTGTCGGGCTAAGATCGCGCACGAGCAAAAATCCGAGGGCAGAGCGCGCTCTGCCCTCGACGTTGACGGTCACTCTATCTCGTAGGTCACCTGCACTTGGATGGTGATCTCCTGGCTGCCCGGCGCGAGGGAGACCCCCTTGGCTGCGTTGCCCTCGGCGGCGAAGGCCATCATCGGCATGGGCGGCCCGCCCATGCTGAACTCGGAGATGGTGAGGGCGCGCCCCAGCTTCGCGCCGGCTGCGCTGACCAGCGATTCGGCTTTGGCCCTGGCATCGTCCATCGCCGCCTTGCGCGCGCTGGCTTCCACCTGCTTCATGTCCTCCACCTCGAAGTTCAGCCCCTGGACCACGTTCGCGCCGGCGTTGATCGCCGCGTCGAGCACTGCGCCGCTCTCCTCCACCTTCCTCACCGTGACGCGCACGACGTTGCTCACGCGATAGCTGGTAATTGGCCCAGGGCCGCTCTGGCTATACGCGCGCTCCGGAAAGACGCTGAAATCCACGGTGCGAATGTCTCTCTTGGCCACGCCGGCCTTCTCCAGGGCGGCCATGACCGCCGCCATCTTGCGGTTCACTTCGCTCAGCGCGGGGGTTAGCTTGGGGTTGACGGATTCTACGCCCAGCGTGATGCGCACGACGTTGGGGACGGCGCTGGCCTGGCCATAGCCCGTGACGGTGACCGTGCGGCGGAAGGACTCGTTGTTCTGCGCAGTTGTGCGCGCGTAAGTCAGCGATGGGGCAAGCGCAGATACGGCAAGCGCACCGGCGACCAGTGGGAAGAATAGGTGATTGTTCATCTTACGACTAACCTCCTTATGGCGTGCTGCTCTCTAGACGCTGCACCCCAGCAGATCGTTCCTCGACCTCAAATGCTGATGAAGCGCGCCTGTCGTTTGACCCAGCCGGCCAGCCGGTCGCAGATCGCCGCCACGACCTCGTCCGGCACGCCGTTGGGGGTGGTGGACTTCAGCCGATAGTCGCATGGTTCGTTGACGTAGTCGCAGACCTGCCAAATGTTGCGCTGATCCAGGGCGATCTCGGTGGAGAACAGGTTCAGTCCGCACAGGCCGGCGATCTGTTGGGTCATGCTGCGCAGGATGCCGAGCTGAAAGCGTGCCTCGTCCTGCGGCGTCACCGGCTCGTGAACGTGGGTGCGGTCATCGGCCCAGCAGGGGAAGGTGCTGCCGCAGGCGTAGAACACGCGAAACCACGCGCGCCGCCCGCCCAGCAGCTTCGGCTCCACCCAGGCCTGCAGGATGGTCTGATCGCTCGGCCATTCCTTACGCTGCCGGAGCACGTCCTCCCAGCGCGTGGCCGGCTGTAATACGCCGCTGCCGCCGCTGTGTAACCCCTTCACCGAGAACTTCCCACCCAGCGGGGTCAGGTCCACCGGTGGCAGGCTCGGTTGCTCTTCGTAAGAAGGAATGATGATCAGATAGGGCACGTATAGCCCATGCTGGATCAGCAAGGCATGCATGTTCAGCTTGTTCCAGGCGTGGCGCACGCGCGCGTAATCGTTGACCATCAGGGGAATGTTGCGCTGCATGGCCGGCACGTGGCGCTCATATTCTCCGCCCCAGTCCCATATTCGATCCAGCCCTATCTTGGCCCGCAGCTCGCCGCGGTCCAGCCGCTCGGTGAGCTCGGCCAGGTCGTCTGGACCGCAAATAGTCGTTGTCACGCCGCGGGCGCGACAGGCGTCCTCTAATAGACCGATGAAGTCAGCGTCATATTCCCAGGCCCATAGCACCAGCAGATCGGCGGGTGGGTGGGGATGGGAGGCGGTCATGAGGCGCTGGGAATATCACAGGATGATCAGCTCGCGCGTGAGGGTGGTGAGGGTCTCGCTGCCTTCGGCGGTGATCAGCACGTCGTCCTCAATGCGCACGCCGCCTTTGCCAGCCAGATAGATGCCAGGCTCAACAGTAAAGGTCATGCCGGGATGTAATATGGTGGTCTCGCCGCGAACCATGTAGGGCGGTTCATGGCCCTCCAGGCCGAGGCCGTGGCCGGTGCGGTGAGTGAAAGAAGGACCGTAGCCCGCAGACTCGATCACCGCCCGCGCGGCGCGATCGACCGCTTCGCCGGTCGCCCCAGGGCGCGCCGCGGCTCGACCGGCGGCGTTGGCTGCCTTCACGACCTCATATACGGCGCGCATCTCGGCGTCTGGCTCGCCGATGGCGATCGTGCGGGTGATGTCGCTGCCGTAGCCATCCACCACCGCGCCGAAGTCAATCACCACTAGGTCGCCGCGTTGCAAGGGGCGGTCGCCGGCATGGGCGTGGGGGTTGGCCGCGTTCGGACCGGCCTGGACCAGCGGCTCGAAGAGCAGCGACTGCGCGCCGGCGCTCAGCAGATGGCCCATCAGCACCCCGGCGACCTCGCGTTCGGTCATGCCGGCCCGGATGTGCCCCAGCGTCCGCGTGAACGCCGATTCGGCCAGCGCGATCGCTTGACGGATCTTCGCCACCTCTGTCGCGTCTTTGACCATCCGCAGCGGCGCGATCAGCTCGGTGGCGAACACGTGCTTGAGCTGGCGGACGGCCTGGCTGAGCAGCGTCCATTCCATCATCCGCATGCCCAGCGGCTCGACCGCGATCGTCTTTCCGTGGAGGTCGCAGGCGTTTGCGGCAGCCTCGAAGGCCGCCTGATAGGGCGTGCCGTCGGCGTAGCTATAGGTGCGCCAGGCTAATTCGGCGCTTGCCTTGCCCACCTCGAAGGCCGGCGCGATCAGAATGGGCGGCGCGTCGTTGGCCGGCAGGAGCGCGACGATGGGACGCTCGCTCAAGTGCATGCGCAGGCCGGTGAAATAAACGAGGTTTGGTCCTGGCACTAGGGCGAGGAAGTCCACACCTGCGGCGGTGAGCTGTTGCTTCAGCCGGCGTAGGCGTTCGGCGAACATCATGGTCTTGTTATTTTAAGGTGTGCAGTGGTGTATGTCTTACCCGGGTGCATTCGCCGACGGGGGCAACCGCCGGTGGGCTGTCAATCGGTGAACGCGGGTGCATTCATGATGTGGGGCGGTTATGCTTGACGTGGTGAGCGCATAGGGATCACCTTTGGTGAACGCATCCATTCGCAAAGGGGGCATGCGTGTAAGAGACAAGCCCTCTCGTGCGAGGAGGACAAAGTGTTGCTGGTCTTGCGACCTTCTGGGCGACCGAAGCGCATATACTATTGGCAAACTGTTGCGCCGGGGGATCGCCCGGCGCGCCAGGGGTGTATGCGTCAAGGAGCGTGTGATGTCTAACGCGATTCGAGACCTCGTCAAGGTGGCCGGCGACGCGATTCAGGTGGCTGCTGTGCGATCGCCGGTTGGTTCAAGCGAAGTGCTTGCGACGACCGCGCTGGAAGTCAGCGTGCGGGACGAGCGTGCGCTGCGTGCCAGCGGCATTGATGCGCTGGTGTGGGCAGCGGTCTTCGGCCCGCCCGAGCAACAAGCGGCAGCCCGCTGGCTGATCTGGGAGATCGCCCAGGCACTGGGGATTCGCCCGGCGTCCATTCATGAGCTGTACATCGCGCGCGGGAGAAACGCGCTCGACCACGACTTCACCACGCCGGCGATGAACATCCGCATGATGGCCTACGACACCGCGCGCGCAGCGATGCGCGCCGTCGTCGAGGGGAAGGTGGGGGCGTTCATCTTCGAGATCGCGCGCAGCGAGATGAGTTACACCGACCAGCGGCCGGCGGAGTATGTCAGCGTCGTGTTGGCGGCAGCGATCAAAGAGGGCTATCGCGGCCCGCTGTTCATTCAGGGTGACCACTTCCAGGTGAACGCCAAAAAGTACAAGAGCGACGCGGACGCGGAGTTGGCAGCGCTGCGCAAGTTGATTGACGAGGCGCTGGCCGCCGGCTTCTATAACATTGACATTGATACCTCGACCCTGGTTGACTTGAGCAAACCCACGCTGGACGAGCAACAACGCGCCAACTATGAGCTGTGCGCGCTGTTCAGCGACTACATCCGTCAGCGCCAGCCGGCAGGGGTGATCGTCTCGCTGGGCGGTGAGATCGGCGAGATCGGACACAAAAACAGCGATGTACATGAGCTGCGCGCTTTTATGAATGGCTATCTCCGCCAGATCAAGCATCAGCCCGGTCTGAGCAAGATCTCGGTGCAGACCGGCACAACGCATGGCGGCGTGGTGCTGCCCGACGGCTCGATCGCGCAGGTAAACATAGATTTCGAGGCGCTGCGTGAGCTATCCATTGCTGCCCGCGAGGAATACGGCTTGGGCGGCGCAGTCCAGCACGGAGCCAGCACGCTGCCGGAAGAGGCATTTGGCAAATTCGTCCAGTCCGGCGCAATTGAAGTCCATCTGGCCACAGCTTTTCAGCAGATCGCTTACGCCCACCTGCCCAAGGCGCTGAACGACGAGATCACCGAATGGCTCTTCAAGAACGCCGCCGACGAGCGCAAGCCAGGCGATACCGACGAGCAGTTCCTCCACAAGACGCGCAAGAAGGCGACCGGCCCGTTCAAGCAAGCCCTTTGGTCGTTGCCCGAAGCCGACCGCGCGCGCATCCGCACGGCCCTTCAAGAGCGCTTCGCCATGCTCTTCAACCGCCTGAGGGTGGAGAACACCAAGAGCATGGTGGAGAGCTTTGTTACGTCGCGAGAGATCCATAAGCAGCCAGAGGACTTCGGCGTTGCGCCGGTGGTCGCCGAGGACGTGCGCGGCCTGGCCGACTAGCCCCCGCTCCTCAGCGGGTTGGTGCGTTCATGTCCAAGCGTTGGCGCGTGCTCTTCCTCACCAGTCCGGTCGGGCCGCTGGGATCTGGGGAGGGAGGTGGGGTTGAGACCAACCTGATGAACTTGACGCCCATATTGGCACGCCGAGGACATCGCGTCGCCATCGCCGCGCCGGCGGGCAGCGTCCAGCCCTCACCCGAGGTGCTGGTCTATCAAATCGAAGGGCGACCGCCGATCTACGCCACCACTGCGCAGCGCGACCAACCGGTCATCTGCCAGCCGGATGGCGTGCTGGAGCGCATGTGGGAGCTGGCCATGCGGGTGCAAGACCAGTACGACGCGATCATCGGCATCAACTACGACTGGCTGGCCTACTACGTGACGCCGTTCTTCAAAACGCCGGTCGGCCACATCATCAGCATCTGCTCCACCATTGACGCGGTGGACGCCATGATCCGCGAGCGGTTCTACGAGTTCCCGCATCGCTTCGCGGTGAACACCTGCGCTCAGGCGCTCACCTTTCCGTTTCTTGACCCCTGCCGCATGATGTCGCTATACGGCGGGGTTGACCTCACGCGCTACACCTTCAACCCGCAGCCGCAGAATCGCTTGAGCTGGGTGGCGCGCATCTCGCCGGAGAAGGGTCTGGAGGATGCCTTTGCCGTCGCCGATAAGCTCGGCCTCCCACTCGACGTATGCGGCAAGATGCAACACCCTGAATACTGGGAAGCCTGCCGGGCGCGCTATCCGAATGTGGACGTGACTTATCACGGCTTTCTCCCGCAGAGTGAGCTGCACAAGGTCGTGCGCAATACCAGGGCGATGCTGATGACGCCACATTGGGTGGAGGCGTTCGGGAACACCTGCATCGAGGCGCTGGCCGGTGGTACGCCGGTGATCGCGTACAACGAAGGCGGCCCCGCCGAATTGATCCAGGACGGCGTGAGCGGCTACCTTGTGCCGCCGCGTGACGTGGATGCGTTGGCCGAGGCAGTGCAGCGCGTCGATCAACTGAATAGACAAAATGCCCGCCGGCGAGCCGAGCAATTCTCGCTTGAGCGCTTCGCCGACCGCTACGAATACTTTATTGAGCGCGTGATCTGCGCCCATCCCGATGATCCTTTGGACTGGGAGCTGCAAGCCTCGCATCCGCATTATTGAATTGAAGTAGTGATGTCAAGCACCAGCGAAACGTCGTCATACGATTTAGGGGAACGCATCCCTCACTCTCCCGTGGGCGATCC
>JAGHYX010000293.1 GCA_017743375.1 Chloroflexota bacterium | reverse complement strand
TTTGAAGCCAAGGCCGGCTGATTGAAGCAAGCGTCTGTCTCAATTGATTGATTATTGTACGGGCGTAGCACCGCTACGCCCCGGTGTAGCGGTGCTACGTCCCCGCGAAGCCACCAAAAAAACACCCTGCCTCAACAACCCCGCAGCACCTCAGCCGGGCGCGCGCAGGGGCGGTTCGCAAACCGCCCCGACTTCGCCGTGCCCAGGGTGACAGGGTGGGGCAGTGCGCCGGCGACCCTAGGCCGGCGCGGCTGTGGTCGGCCTCGGCCGGTTGTGAGTTGGCAGAAGAGCCGCTACGACGCGCTGATTGCGACGATCTATGCGCGCGCAGCCCACCCAGCGCCCTGCCCCTAGCCACGAATGCAAGCCCTGCTAAGACACCTGTGATACCCTAACCGTCTGTGCTCCCCACTTGTTCAGGATGGTGCAATGGGACGTAATTCAATTCCGACAGGCGCTGTTCGATATTGGCTTGTCGTGGCTGTGCTGCTGATAGGCAGCCTGGCCGGCTGTAGCGTGAGCGGCCGCGCCCGCCCTCAGCCGCCGGCTGAGGACTTCTCCGCGCTCGCGCCGATCCTCGTACCCGATTCGCCCTATGCGCTGCCCAGCGTGCCGATCACGCCAGAGAACGCCGACCGCGCGTCACTGGTGGGAGAGATGGCTGGCCTGGGCCGGCCGTCCACGTTGGCCAGCGCGCCGGATGGTCGCATGTTGGCCGTCGGCACGTCGCGCGGCGTCTATCTATACGACGCGCAGACGCTGGCACAGCGACGCTTTTTGGAAGCGCCTGCTGTAACGTTTGTGAGCTTCTCGCCAGATGGCCGGCGGCTGGCTGCCTACATCGCGTCTGTTCCGCATCAAGTGCGCGTCTGGCGGCTGGACGATGGCGCGCTGGTCGGCAGCCTCGACCTTCAAGAGGGGAGCCGCCGGCTATTTCCAGCCGGTCTGGCCTTCTCGGCGGATGGGGCGCAAGTCTATGTCGGGCATTACAACTTTGATCGGAAGCACACCATCCTAGCTTGGCGACCAGAAAGCGAGTCAGCAGGCCGCAAAGCGTTCCAATTTGACCCAGGGTTCGGCTGGCAAGCAAACTTAGTCAGGCTGATCATCGCGCCAGCACATGATCTGGTCGTCTTTGCGCTGTTCGGGAAGGTGGAGGTGCACCGCCTGAGCCAGCCGCAGCGCTTGTTTGCGGTTGAGGCGTCGCCGGAGGAGGTGCGCTCGGCAGCGCTCTCGCCGGATGGCCGGCGACTCGCCATCGCCTTCACCGGCCCAAAGCTCCAACTCTGGGATCTCCCCGCGGGCAAGCTGCTGCGCGAGCTGCCGATTAGCGGAAAGGTGCTTGCTGCACATTTAGAGTTCTCGCCCGACGGTCAGCGGTTGATAGGGGCGCTGGATAACAATGTGTACATCTGGTCGTTAGACCGCGCTGAAGCAGCGCCGGATGTCGTGGCGCTAGAGCGCAACGTGGAGATCACCAATGCGCAGTTCTCGCCTGATCCAGCCGTGATTCATGTGCTCCTTGCGGACGGCCTGCGCAATGTGCGCATCGCTAATGGGACAGCAGTACGAGCCATCGGCGAGTATCTGGGGCGCTTGCATGGCATCGCCTTCTCCGCCGATGGGCGATGGCTCGCTGGCGCTTTCGACCATCAGATCGCCCTATGGCGGGTGCAGGATGGTGCACTGCTGCGCATAACGGTGTCCTTTGCGTCGGAGCTGCCAGGCTACAGGTTCGGCAGCGTTGCGCTGTCGGGCTCTGCACCTGTTGCAGATGCGGTCTTCTCGCCAGACCTACACGCCGCGATCTACTCCATCCTGGGCGACCTCACCACAGGCGATGAGCGCGGGCGGGGGGGCCTGGTGCAAGTGCGCGGCGCAAATGGCGCACTGCGGCAAACGCTATCGGGCTACATTAACAAATATGCCAGGCTGGCGATCTCGCCGGACGGCCGCTTCCTGGCCGGCGGTGACGAAAAAGGCGTTGTGCTGTTGTGGCGGCTCTCCGACGGGCTGAACGTGCGCGTGTTGCGCGGCCATCGTGAGGCGATTGTGGGCCTGGCGTTCTCGCCAGATAACCGGCTGCTGGTGACCGCCGGCTCAGAGGAATCGGTCAAGATCTGGGATGTGGCCAGTGGGCGCGAACGGCAGGTGGTGCTGCGCAACGCTGGCGATGCGCGCATAGCGGCCATCGCGCTCTCTCCGACCGGTCGCCGGCTGGCTATCTTGACCAAAGCATCTCGCATCATGGGCAGGGTGGCGTTCTGGGAAGCTGACGAGGTTGGATCATTCAGCTTTGTGCGAGCGCTGGACATTGAAGGTATGGACGTTAACTTTCCGCTCCTTGATCGGCCATTCGTGCCGATGGCCTTCTCGCCGGATGGCGCGCTGCTGGCCATCGCAAACGACAAGCTTGCCTATTTGGTGGACGCTGAACAGGCGCTTCTGAAGCGGGTGCTCAATACGGACGAAGACGCAGCGGCGCTGGCATTCTCACCGGATGGCCGGCTGTTGGCGCTGGCCACGAAGGATGGCCAAGTGCTGTTGTATGGCGTG
>JAGHYX010000292.1 GCA_017743375.1 Chloroflexota bacterium | reverse complement strand
GCTGCGGCTAAGGCAGCACGTGGCGCGTCAATCTGGGTTGGCGCTCAAAATATGCATTGGGCCGATGAAGGCGCCTTCACCGGTGAGATTTCACCTCACATGCTCAAAGCCTGCGGCGCCCAGTTTGTGATGCTCGGCCATGTAGAACGCCGCACGCTCTTCGGCGAGACGGATGAACTCGTTCATCAGAAAGTGCTGGCTGCTGCTCGTCACAACTTGAAAGTGATGCTCTGTGTGGGTGAGCCACGGGCGGTGAAAGAGGCCGGCGCTGGCGATGAATACGTAGCCCAGCAGCTCAAGCTCGCCTTGCGCGGCTTCGACCGCTGCGAGGCGCTCATGATCCTCTACGAACCGGTCTGGTCTGTGGGTATGGGTGGTGTGCCGGCTGACCCAGCCGATGTTAGTAGAGCCATGGACAACATCCGAAGTGTGCTTCAGCAGCTCTTCCGGCAAAGCTGTGCCGCTGCTCTACGGCGGCAGCGTGGATGAAGCGAACTGCGCCCACTACGCTCGACTGCCGCAGGCTGCTGGTATAGGAGTCGGTCGTGCGGGGTTATCGCTAGAGCGCTTCTGGGCTGTGTTAACCAAGGCGCTGGCAGCCAGAATGTGCTAAGCAGTTGGAAGCGTTCACGTTCGGGACTGCTCACCAGCCCGTGATGCCAGCACAGCGAAGAATCTAGGGTCGCTGTAGATTAGCACCGGCGTTATAATGTTGAAAGCTCTGAGCTTTCTTAATCTAGAGAGGTCAACTGATGCAGCCTAAGCGTTCTCGCATAGCGGCGTTGTTTGTCTTCGGATGGTTATTGCTACTGTTGGGTGTGTCTACTTATATTTGTCAAGAGCGGCCCACCCTCGTCCACGCTGCGCCGGCTTCCTCGCTCCCTCATCTGAGCATCTACAGCGACGCGCTGGCGTCTGGATGGAGCGACTGGTCTTGGGGCACAAGTCGTAATTTTTTTAATACCTCGCCAACCTACAATAGCAGCGCACGATCTATTGCTGTGACATACACCTCAAGCTGGGGCGGTTTGTCCTTGCGCTATGACTCGCCCATTGATCCCTCGCTCTACCAAGCAATCGTCTTCTGGGTGCACGGTGGAACTGGATCAAACAAGCAATTGCGAGTTTACATTGAGGAGAACGACATCGGCGGACCTTACTCTAGCATGTACAACTTCACTGCAACGGTGGGTGTATGGACGCCGATCACTGTGACGATGGCGGCGCTGGGCAACCCGAGCCAGATCAAGCGCATTAATATTCAACATGCAGGAGGTGCTACCCCGGCGACGGTGTATGTTGATGACCTGTATTTGTTAGCCGCCCCGCCGCCAGCCGGCTTCCCGGCCACGATCCACATCCAGGCGGGGAGCGTCGTCACCCCCTTTAGCCCATATTTGCTGAGCAGCAACCTGCCGACCTGGCTCGGCCCGTCGCGCCTGTCCAATGCGACCTTCCGCGCCCGCACCGCCGCCTCGGGCCTGAAGCTGCTGCGCTTGCCCGGCGGCAGTTGGAGCAACAGCTACGGCTGGCTGAGCTGCGAGCGGGGGTATAACCAACCAGGCGTTGCGGATTGTCCAGCGTTTTGGGCTGCCCGTCCGACCGACTTCATCAACTTCCTGAAGGCCACCAACACCGAGGGCATGTGGGTGGTGAACCCCAACGCCACTTCCAAGGAGGCTGCCGCCCTGGTCGCCTTCTTCAATGGCTATGTCACCGACACGCGGACGATCGGGGTTGACATCAAGGGCACCGACTGGTACACCGTCGGGCGCTGGGCGGCGCTGCGCGCTGCTGGCGGCAACCCCGATCCGGTGCGGATCAAGTTCTGGGAGTTCGGCAATGAGGTCTACGCCAGCAAAGCCAGCCATGCCACGCCCTCCAGCGCCGGCCTTTGCCAATCGTGGGCCTGGGAGGACACCTGGACGTGCGATGGCTTTGAGTATGTCAATGGCGTGGGAGTCGGATCTAGCCGCCGCGAGGGCTATCTGGAGTTCAAGCAGGCCATGCAGGAGGTCGATCCGACGATCGTCGTGGCGGCGGTGGGCTTTGAATACCCAGGTACGCCAAGCGATACAGGGTCCAACTGGCAGACCTACGCCGGCTGGGGCAGCCGGGTGATCTCGGCGGCCGGCGCGAACCTGGACATGTACTCCATCCACCCCTATCCCTACTACAACCTGCCGTCCAGCATGTCGGCGACGCTGAGCAGCCCGCAAACCTTCTGGCCAACCATCATGAGCGGCATCCGAAACGCCTTCAACGCCTATGCCAACGGCCGGCAGGCGCCCATCGCGGTCACCGAGTTCAACCTGGTGTCGGTCTCGAGCCAGGACAACAACCAGTGGATGACCCGCGCGGTGAACATGCTCTTCCTGGCCGACTCGATCGGCCAAGCCGCCCAGAACGGCGCGGCGATGTTCGCCCAGTGGGACCTGGCCAACGGCCGCGACAACAACGGCACGGAATATGGCCTGATGCACGAGGACAGCAATTACTATCGCGCGCCCCAGTACTATGTCTATCCACTCTGGTCGCGCTTCGGCAGCTACATGCTGCCCGTGACCAGCAC
>JAGHYX010000071.1 GCA_017743375.1 Chloroflexota bacterium | reverse complement strand
CCGCAGGTGACCCCGCGGCGCTTCACATGCCACCTCGGATTCCGAACTCACGTTAATTTCTGAGATGAGTGCTAGTTCAGCACAAGGAACAGGCTGCCCCAACCATGAACATACCTGGCGCAGTGCGTGGGCACATCATGATGCGCTCCCAGGGTGCGTTCATGGTAGGGGCAAAGCGCTAAGTGGGCGACAGCGCTGCCGTCGCCCACCCTAGATTCGCCTTCGTTGACAGCATGGCTCAGGTTGCCCCTATGGGTGAATGCACTCCGCCCCTACGAACGTTATGATCAACGTCACCATGACAAAGGGGTTCTCAGCGGCCGCCCTGGGGCTGCTGCGGGTGGCGGTCATTTCGCCCGATCTGCGCGTGGCGGACGTGGATTTCAACGTCCAGACGACAATTGACGCGCTTCAACAGGCGCGTGACGCCGGCGCGCGGTTGGCGCTCTTCCCGGAACTGGGGCTGACCGGCTATTCGTGCGGCGACCTGTTTCGACAGGCGTATTTGTTGGAGGCGGCGCTGCAGGGCCTGGGGCGGTTAATAGCGGCGACGGAGCGGCTCGAGATCACGGCGGTCGTCGGCCTGCCGTTGGCCCTCGATGGGCGGCTCTTCAACTGCGCGGCAGTGATCAGCCACGGGCGATTGTTGGGCCTGGTGCCAAAGACCTACCTGCCAAACTACAGCGAGTTCTACGAGCAGCGCTGGTTTAGCCCAGCGCACGTCGCCACGGCTGAACAGGTCGTCATCGCCGGCCAGGCTGTCCCGTTTGGCACCTCGCTGCTGTTCGCGGCAGAGGACATGCCAGATTGCGTGCTAGGGGTGGAGATCTGCGAGGACTTATGGGCAGCCGAGCCGCCCAGCGGCCGGCTGGCGCGGGCCGGCGCGACAATCATCCTGAATCCATCGGCCAGCCCTGAACAACTGGGGAAGGCCGACTATCGCCGTGCGCTGGTTCAGCAGCAATCGGCGCGCTGTATCGCTGCCTATCTATACGCCGGCGCCGGGCCGGCGGAGTCCACGACCGACGTGGTGTACGGTGGACACGCCCTGATCTGCGAGAACGGCACGATGCTGGCCGAGACGGAGCGCTTCCACTTCGGCACGCAGATGGCGATCGCCGACCTGGACTTGCAGCGGCTACAGCACGACCGGCGGTTGAACACCAGCTACGCAGCCGGCGGCGGGCCAGATGCGCTGCGCACGGTGCCCTTCGCGCTGGGTGGGATGGATGCCCCGTTCGGCGATGTGCTGCGCCGACCGCTCTCACAAACCCCTTTCGTGCCGGCCAATCGGGCCGAGCGCGCCAAGCACTGCCGCGAGGTCTTTGCCATTCAGTCCACCGGCCTGGCCCGCCGGCTGATGCACACCGGCGCGCAGCGGGTGACGATCGGCGTATCGGGCGGGCTGGATTCGACGCTGGCGCTGCTGGTCGCGGCGCGGGCGTTCGACAAGCTGGGGTATCCACGAACGGGCATCGTCGGCATCACCATGCCCGGCTTCGGCACAACCGCGCGCACCCTGGGCCAAGCGCGGGCGCTCATGCAGGCGCTGGGGGTGACGGCACGCGAAATCCCAATACACGCCGCGGTGAGCCAACACTTTCAGGACATCGGGCACGACCCGGATCAGCACGACGTGACCTTTGAGAACGCCCAGGCCCGCGAGCGCACCCAAATCTTGATGGATGTGGCCAATCAAGTCGGCGGCTTTGTCGTCGGCACGGGCGACCTGAGCGAGCTGGCGCTGGGCTGGGCCACGTTCAACGGCGACCACATGAGCATGTACCACGTCAACGCCGGCGTGCCCAAGACGCTGGTGCGCTATCTGGTTGAGTGGTGCGCCGACGAAGAGTTCAGCGGCGAGACGGCGCGCCTGTTGCGCGCGATCAGCGCCGGGCCGATCACGCCGGAGCTGTTGCCGCTCCAGAACGGGCGGCTACAGCAACGCACCGAGGAGGCGATCGGCCCCTATGTCTTGCACGATTTCTTCCTCTACTACCACGTGCGCTATGGGCATGCGCCGCACAAGGTCTTTTACCTGGCCCATTGCGCCTTCGCCGGCGCGGATAGCCGCCCGCATCGGTTCGACGACGCCACGATCCTGAAGTGGTTGGACGTGTTCTACCGGCGCTTCTTCGCCCAGCAGTTCAAGCGCAACGCGATGCCGGATGGGCCGAAGGTCGGCTCGGTGGCGCTGTCGCCGCGCGGGGATTGGCGGATGCCGAGCGACGCCAGCCCTGCCCTCTGGCTCGCTGCCCTGGAGGAGATCAAACAGGCGCTGGCCGTGGTTGGAGGATAGCGATGCCGATTTACGAATATCGTTGTGAGGCTTGCGGGGAACGGTTTGAGCGATGGTTTGCCAGCCAGGACAAGGCAAGCACAACAGAGGTTCATTGCCCTGCCTGCGATAGCCCGCGCGTGCGACGGTTGATCTCGGCGGCGCGCGTGCAGTCGGGCACGGCGAGCGGGGAAGACGCCGGCGCGGAGGATACCCCCGCTCCCTCGAAGCTCTTTGGCCGCAAAGAGATCGCGGAGATCACGCGCCAAAAGCAGAAGATGGGGTTGCTCTGACCCTAGACCGCCAAGATGAAGTTGAACCGGCCTACCAAGCTGCCGTCGGGCAAACGCTGAAGCTCCATGAGGCACGCTGGGTGAAAGAGCCAGTCGCGCGCGTTCAGCGGCTCGTTAGGGAAGTAGAGCTGGGTGGTGAGGATCGGTTGGCCGGGCGCTTGGGCGCGGACATGAATGTGGCGCGTGCGGCCCGGATATAAACCGGGCAAGATGGTCTCCAGGCGATAACGCCCCTGCGCGTCGCTGAAGAGATGCCCGCGCAACCGGTAGCCGACGTTATCGTATTGTCCGTTCGCGTCGCAGTGCCAGAAGTCCAGCAGTACCCCCGGCAGTGGGCGGCAGCGCGTATCCAGCACGTGGCCGACGAGGGTGAGGGGGATGCCGGCCATGCCCGGCTCGCGCAGCACACTGCGCTGGGGTGAATTGGGCGTGTAGAAGGGGCCGGCCGTCTGGGGCGGCGTCGGGTCGCCATCGTCGCAGGCGGGCGTGGGGGACAAAAGCGGGTCGAGCGCAGCGGGCGAGGATGGTTCAGCAGGAGATGGGCGCTCGGTTGGGGTAGGCAGTGGGGGAGGCACCACAGCGCGACAAGCGGTCAATCCCACCCCGGCCAGGGCAAACGCTGCCGCGCGCAGGAAGCGCCGGCGGCTTGTGAGGGCTGCTTTCTTCATCGCTGCACTTCTACTTCGCGTATTTCAGTGAAAGATGAGCCTTGGCTGAGTAAACGCGGAGCATCGCTTTAGCCAGAATGTCATGCGCAGATTAGGCCATAGATCACATCACGCCGGCGGGCCGCATGCTACAATCCTTAACGCAAGATAAGAGGATACACGATGCTTCCTCCAGTTACGAGAGATGCTCAGCTCATCAATGAGCTTTACAACGTCGTACTCGCTCTGGCGATCCTCACCTTCTTAGTCGTCGAGGGGTTGCTCATCTACTCGATCGTCCGGTTTAGGCGGCGACGGGCCGATGAGATGCCCGAACAGGTGCACGGCAACCGGACGCTTGAGCTGGTATGGACGGTCGTCCCCGCGATTGTGGTGGCGGTGATCTTTGCGCTATCAGTAGATACCCTGGGGCGCATGACGGCGCGCGGCACGCTCTCCAACCCCGTGGCGCACGTGCACGCCATCAATGACCAGGAAGCGCGCCGGCGGGTGGAGCGCGCACAACCGGTGGACATGGTGATCGAGGTGATCGGCCGGCAGTGGATCTGGCAATACAAGTATCCGGGCGGCGACGGGGTCATCACCAACGAGGAGCTGGTCGTGCCGGCCAACAAGAACATCCGCCTGGACATGACCGCCGCCGACGTCATCCACGCTTGGTGGATGCCTGAGCTGGGGCCGATGATTTATGTTAATCCTGGCCAGATGTCTTATGTTTGGTTCAACGTCCCGCCCGGCGAATACATCGGTCAGTGCAACGTGTATTGCGGGGTGGCCCATGCGAACATGATCTCGCGGGTGAAGGCGCTGCCGCAGGCGGAATTTGACGAGTGGTACGCCAAACAGGCAGCGGCGACCTCGACGGCCACTCGGCCAGGCGACCCCGAGGCCGGCAAGCAGCTCTTTATGAATAGCTCGTGCGTCGCCTGCCACTACATCGAGGGCACGAAGGCGCAGGGCCGGGTGGCGCCGCGTGAGCTGACCCGCTTCGCAACCTATCCGACGATCGCGCAACTGGACGGCTTTGAGAACAACGCCGAGAACTTGGCCCGCTGGTTGCGCGATCCGCAATCCGTGAAGCCTGGCACGGCGATGCCCAATCTCAATCTGAAAGCCCAGGAGATCGCCGACCTGGTGGCGTATCTCCAGACCTTGAAATGACTTTTGGTTAGGGAGTTTCTCAGCGATGGCAAGCATTAGCATTCCTCTTCCGCTCCGTGAACGCGCCAAGACCGGCCTCTTGGGCTGGCTGGCGACGGTGGACCACAAGAAGATCGGCATCATGTACATGGTGATGGCGTTCTCTTTCTTCCTCATCGCCGGCCTATTGGGGTTGGTGATCCGCCTTCAACTGGCTGCGCCCAACATGCAGATCGTGGACGCCCACACCTACAACCAGCTCTTCACCATGCACGGCACGGTGATGATCTTCCTCTTCACCATCCCGATGTTGGTGGGCGGCTTTGGAAACTACCTGCTGCCGTTGATGATCGGGGCGCGCGACGTGGCCTTCCCGCGACTGAATGCGTTTAGCTTCTGGATCACCCTGGGGGCAGGCCTGGTGATGTTCGGCGGGTTTCTCCTTGGCGCGCGCTCGGATGCCTCGTGGACAGCTTACGTGCCGTACTCCAACAAGACCTACTCGCCCACCATCGGCATGGACATTTGGCTGCTGGGCCTGATCCTGCTGGGGATTGGCTCAACGCTGGGCGCGGTGAACTTCCTGGTGACGCTCTACACGATGCGCGCGCCCGGCATGACGGCCTGGCGCATCCCGATGTTCGGATGGGCAATGGCGACCACGGCTGTGATGATCCTGCTGGCCACGCCGGTGCTGACGGCGGCGCTGATCATGCTGGTGGCCGATCGAAACTTCAACACGCAGTTCTTCTCGGCCAACCAGGCGCAGCTCTGGCAGCACATGTTCTGGTTCTACTCGCATCCGGCAGTGTATATCATGATCCTGCCGGCCATGGGCATCGTCTCGGAGATCATCCCGGTCTTCGCGCGCAAGCCGCTGTTTGGCCTGCGCGCCGTGGTGATCAGCACGGCGCTCATCGGACTGCTTGGCTTCACCACCTGGGTGCACCACATGTTCGTCAGCGGCGTGGATCCGGTGCTTGAGCGCTTCTTCATGTTCACCACGATGGTGATCGCAGTGCCGACCGGCGTGAAGGTGTTCAACTGGTTGGCCACCCTCTGGGGTGGTTCGCTGAACCTCAAGACGCCGCTGCTCATGTGCATCGGCTTTCTGGCGACCTTCGTCGTCGGCGGCCTGAGCGGGGTGATGATGGCCTCGATCCCGATCGATCAGTACGTGCATAACTCTTACTGGGTGGTGGCCCACTTTCACTATGTGCTGTTCGGCGGCAGCGTGTTCGGCATCTTCGCCGGCCTGTATTACTGGGTGCCGAAGATCACCGGCCGCATGTTCGATGACAAGCTCGGCAAGCTGCATTTCTTGCTGATGCTGATCGGCTTCAACGTTACCTTCTTCCCGATGCACCACCTGGGCCTGTTGGGCATGCCGCGCCGCATCGCCACGTATGCCGCAGGCCGCGGCTGGGAGACCGGCAACCTGATCGCGACGATCGGCGCGTTCCTCTTGGCCTTCTCGGTGTTGATCTTCATCCTTAACGTCCTCAAGCTGCGCAACGGCCAGCCGGCAGGGGATGACCCGTGGGAGGGCAACACGCTGGAATGGAGCACCGCCTCGCCGCCGCCAGAATACAACTTCCGCGAGATCCCGGTCGTGGAGAGTGAGCGCCCGCTGTTCGACGCGCGCTGGCGCACATCGCATCTGCCATGATCCCGAAGCACGCACGACGCCGCGCGCTCATCGCCACCCTGCTCAGCTTTGGCCTATTGCTGGCGGGCATCGGGCTAGGGGCCTTGTGGGTGAGCATGTATAGCGTGAAGTGATCCATGAGGGAGCAGACAATGATTGATTTGACGGATGCCGCCGCGCCGGAGCGCGCGACGGGCAGCCTGCCTGAGCAACATGCCACGGCGGATGAGCCGCACATGCCATCGCCCAGCCTCTCACCGCTGATCCTCGCAGCCGGCATGACGATGGCTGCCTTCGGCATCGTGCTCGGCCCCATACTGATCGTCCTCGGCGCGGTGGGCATCCTGGTTGGGCTGGGCACGTGGCTATACGATGAGATCGTCAACGCCAGCAATGATGAGCACAGCACAGATGGCGCGCACAGCTAGCCTCAGCGAGCATCCAGCGACTCGCAGAGATGCGACCGGCCAGAAGAACAAGGGCGGCCTGATCGGCGTCATGCTCTTCATCGCCTCGGAGTCCATGTTCTTCCTGGGCCTGTTCTTGGCTTGGTTCTACCTGCGCGCGATGAGCACAGGGGGCTGGCCGCCGCCGGGCGTGACCCCGCCCCCGGCGCTGCCGGCATACCTCAACACCGCGGTCGCGTTGCTGAGCAGCGCAGCGATGGTGTGCGCCGAGCGCGCCATCGCGCGCGACGCCCAGCGCAGCTTATTGATCTGGATAAGCATCGCCGGCGCGCTGGGCATCGTCTTTATGGCGATTCAGTCGGTGGAGTTCACCGTCTTGGCGAATCTGGCCCAAGGCAGCGCCTATGGGTCGGCATTTACGTTTTTGTTGGTCTTCCACACGTTGCGGGTCTTCGCCGGCGTGGTGCTGATGGGCGTGGTGCTGATACGCGCGCTGCTTGGTCAGGTCTCACGCCGCCGGCGCTTGCTCGTGCAGGCCACCGCCGCATATTGGTATTTCATCACCGGCGTGTGGTTGGTCATCTTCGCCGTGCTCTACCTGAGCTAGGCTGTGTTCAGCCTTGGCTTGCGCTGGATCCTGGTAGCGCTGCTGGCCGCGTCGGGCCTTTTAGTGGTAGGTATTGGCTTAGCCCGCTGGCAAGCGCAAGCGACGCTCCAGGTGGACCTGCCGGTGCCGATAGACACTATCGCCATGCCGTTGGATGAACACGGCGTTGGCAGCCAGGTGATCGCGCCAGCCGGTCTCACCGTCCGCCTCACGCCTTATCCGCCGCGCGCCGGCCAGCCAGCCACCCTCACCTTGGTCGTGGTGGAACGGGCCAGCGGCAGCTTAATGGACGTTCAGCCCCACTTGGTGGTGTCCGAGTGGGCGCAGCCCGAAGGCCGCCGCTTCGCGGCCGTGCGCCGGGCGGTTGGCGATTATGTGTTCAGCGGGGTGTTCTTTCCCCAGCCGGGGAGATGGCAACTGCGCTTGGCGATAGACTTCGGCGATGGCCGGCCCTATCGGACGCTGGTGCTGGTCGAGGCGAAATAGCGGCCTAGCCGGTTGGTCGAACCAGTGACGGGTCGTCGTATTTCACGCTGTTGACGCGCGGTGACACAGGATAGGCGATCATCTGGTCGCTGGGGAAGGGTCGCCGCAGCGCGTCGAGGTCGGGATGGCCGCCCGTGAGCCAATCCGACTCGCTTTCCCTCGGCAAGATGACCGGCATGCGGTTGTGAATCGCGGCGACCAGCGCGTTCGGCGCCGTGGTGAGGATGACGAAGGTGCGCATCGTTTGGCCGTCCGGCGAGGTGTATGTGTCCCACAGACCCGCCATCGCGAACAGCGCGCCAGAGGCAAGCACAAAGCGCAGCGGTTGCTTGGTTCCGTTTGGCAGGCGACGCCATTCGTAGAAGCCATCGGCCAGCACCAAGCAACGCTGGCCCAGCAAGCGGCGGAAGGTCGGCTTTTGGGTCAACGTTTCGACCCGCGCATTGATGAGGCGGTTGGCCGGCCTGCCTTGATCTTGCCAGGGCGGTATCAACCCCCATTGGGCGATCGAGAGCGTGTTCGACGCGGTGTTCAGCACGATAGCTGCCGGCTGCGCCGGCGCGATGTTATAGCGAGGGACGAGCGGGGCTTCTGCGTGCTCCAGCCCGAAGCGAGCCATGACCTGCGCGGTGTCTGCTGTCAGCGTGTAGCGTCCGCACATCGCGCTATTTGGCGGTGACCTGCCGCAGCACCTGCAACACCAGGCGCTCGTTGCCCCGCAGGTCGAGCAGGGAGAAGAACTTCATCTGCTCGCAGGGGTCGGGATGTTGGGGCGCAAGGCTGAAGTCGTAGTTCCATAAGAACATCGGCCCCATCCAAGGCCAATTGGCGCGCGCGAAGGCGAACGCGCGCACGACGTATTCAGCCTGCCGGCGGGTCGGCACGCGTTGCCAGTCCAGCTCCGGCCAGGAACAAGCCATGCCTTCCTCGCGCGGGTCGAGCAGCCAGCCGAACTCGGTGGCCCACATCAGTTTATCGCCGGCGCCGTAGGCCTCCATCAGGCGGCGGTGGGCTTCGGCGCGGCGGAAGAGCAACCCGCGCGCCGCTGGATCGTTCGGGTCGCGCTCCGGCGGATAGGCGAAGCCGTAGGGGTGGAAGCCGTAGCCGTCTATATGGTCGGCGATGCCGGCCTGGAAGAGCGCTTGCGCATAGGCCAGGTCGTCAACAGCGCCTGCGCTGTCGCCGCCCGTGGGGGCGATGCCGGCGGAGATCACCAGGGCATCCGGGTCGCCGGTCTTGATGCGGGCGTAGGCGATCGCCAGCAGGCGTGCGTAGCGCGCCGGATCGGGCGGCCGGCCGCCCCATTCGCGCGAGAGGTTGACCTCGTTGCCGATGGAGTATGCCTGGATGATCCCGCGCCGTTCGCGCGCCAGGCTCTCCAGGCGATCGGCCCAGGCGTTCACAGCGGCCTGGTCGCCATGGGTTGCCTCATCGAGGGGGACGCGATAGAGCACCTTGTAATCGGGGATGGGATAGCTTGGCGGGTTAAAGACCTGAATCCAGCCGAATCCCAGCGGGCGCAGGCGGGCCAGGTTGGCTTCGCTATAGTCCACCACGTTGATGCCCTCACCGGCCAGCGAGAGGCGCGGCAGCGGTTCGGCCGGCGCTGGGCCAGCAGTGGGGGGCGCGGGCGGCGTGAGGAAGGTGATCAGCGGCGCGGGCGCAGGAGAGGCCGGCGCCGGCGGCGACGAGCAAGCGCCCAGGACGACCACTATCAGCGCGCAGACAACCCGAGATCGCATCGCCGTACAGCCTATCACAGGCCGATCAGCGCAGCGCGCAGCAGATTTAAGGTCGCGATCTCGACCACGGTCAGCCCCATGCCGAGCAGCATTGGGAGGCTGAGCTGGTTTAGGTGCCCGACCTGGCCCTGTCGGCGCAGCGCGATCACCATCAGCAGGCTGTTCGCCAGCGTCAACATGACCAGCACGCCCGCGCCACTGAGCACAGCCAGCGGCCCGTAGAGTGGGTCGGGCCGCCACAGGACGAGCGCGATCACGCCGGCGGGGATCAGCAGCAGGGGCAGGAACTCTCGCCACGACGCGACGAGCGGGATGCGGGCCGGCGCAGGCCAGAGCACTTGGTTGGCCAAGAGGATCGCGAACAAGCAAAGCGTCAACCCCATGCCGGCCCCGGTTGTCAAACGAAGCCAGTTCTGCGGCGGGTAGAAGAGCGTCTGGTTGGTCAGCAGAACCCAATACGAGTTGAACCCGTCGAAGGCCCAGATCAGGAAGAAGGCGATGAAGAAGAAGATGAAAGGGGGCCGGGGCGGATCGGCAGCCGGCTGGCGCAATCTCAGGCCGAAATACAACAGCCCCAGCAGCGCCGTGGAGAACATGCCGGTGTCGCGGGCACACAGCGGTAGTTGCCTGCCGGCGACGAAGAAGGATCGCTCAGCGATGCGATGACAGACCGCGTTGCCGACGAGGTCCAAAGGGCGCAGCCAATCTGCCGGCAGCCCGATTGAGATGATGGCTGCGGCGAGCAACAGGAGAGGGGGGAGCCAGCGCCAGGAGCGCGTTTGTCTGTGGGCAAAGGACATCGACTATGGGCCTCCGGCGCGCGCGAGCAAAATCAGCACCAGCGCGATGAGCACTGCCCAGGCCAGGATGCTATCGCTTTCCAATATGGCGAACACAGATTGACATGGGCGATGCAAGCGGCGCATCACCCCTGCCAACAACTCGTGTAGCCAGGCCAGGTTCAGCGCCGGCGCGACCCGTTCATACCATGCTGACCAGCGAGCTGGCCAGCGTCTCCTGAGCTGCCACAGCAGCGCGCCGAACGAGAGCGCGGTCAGCCGCAGCAGCACGTCGACCGGCAACCCGCTGCGGTTCAGCAGCGCGTCCCACCCCCCAGCGCCGAGCAGGGTGGGGAAAGCGCTGAAGACAGCGACGGGGATGAGGAGGGACAGCCGGCTCATCCACCATTGACACGGCGCGCACGTCGCTGGAGATGGCGGGGGCGCGGCGAACAGCGCAAACAATGCGTCCGCCAGGCTTGCCATGGCGACGACCCAGCCGAAGGTCAGCAGCCAATGCGTCGCCTCCTGGGCCGCCCATAAGCTAAACAGGCCGGCCTGGCCGGCGAAGCCCACCGTAAAGGGAAAGCCGACGAGGCACGCTGCACCGAGCAGGCGCAGGATGAGGTCGTCCCGGCGCGGCACAGCAGCCCTGGGTGATGCGAGGTTGAGCAGTGCGACACTCAAGAGCCAGGCCGAAGCGGCTGCGGCGATCGCGCCGGGCGTGGCAAGCGCGGCGCTGAGAGCGGCCAAGTGCGCGCCGGCGGCGGCGATGGCTGGGTGCGGCGCGCGCGGATCGCGCAGCAGCAGGCAGAGCAGTGCGCTGACGATGCCCAGCCCGTAGAACCACGCCGGCAGCGTGAGCTGAGGCAGGCGCATGAGCAGGAAGAAGGCGCTCAGCATGCCGGCTTGTGCGAATAGCCCGCTTTCCACCTTGTCCGGCAGGCGGAACGGGACGAAGCCCAGCCGCGGCGCTGCTGCGAGCGCCAGGATTGGTGATGCCGATGGCGAGAGCTGCATGAGCGACAGGTGAAGGCTGCCGCCGCCAGCTGCGTGGACCGCGCCAAGCATGGCCAACGACAGCACGCCCACGCTGTTGAGCGCCAGGCCGAGCCAAGCCGTGCGCATGTCCGCCGACCTTCCCCGTCGCAAGAGGTGATAAAGCGTGCTCAGGTCAACCAGCCCAAGCCCAACCAGGAGCGTGATGAAGTTATCGGCGAAGGCGGCCATCAGCAGCGCGAGGGTGAGCAGCGCGTAATCCGCAGGGCGCGAGTTGGCCGGCCCGTCCATGAGCAGGTGTGCCGAGTAAACGGCGACCCAGGCGACGAGCAGCCCATGGGCCGGCTGAAAGCTGGCGATGGCCAGCGGCAGGCCGGTGAGTGACACGGGCGACCACCCGCCGACGACGAGCTGCCACTCCGGCTGCGCCAACAGCAGCCAAGCAGCGGCGAAGGCCACGCCGGCGCCTATGGGCAGGGCGAGCGCGCGCAGCACCTGTTGAGAGGGCGAGGCGCGCGCCTGAAGCGCGCTGCCCAACAGCGGCGCGCCGATGAGCGCGGTCAACAGCACGGCCGATCCCATGACGACGAGCAATATATCATCAGCCACACCCCTGCGAAGTCGCTGACTCCGCACCTCACCGTAGCGCCTTTCTCGCGCCCCGTTCTTTCCCACTCGTGGAGGAAAGAAGAGGGTGGAGAAGCCGCGCGCCGGCTCGCTGACCCCGCGGCGCTTTGTCTGTCTAGATGCTTGGCGGCTTGGGTAGCTCCTTGGGCGTCAACTTGCCGTCCCACTGCGCGCAAGCGAAGCCCTCTTAGCGGCTACGCTGGACAGGGGCCGCGCCGGCCTGGGGGCTTACAGGGAAATAGGCAACCCTAAATCATGAATGCACCCTAAGTGTTGGGTGCGTTCAAATGAAGAGGCACTGCTTGCGCGCTGCTAGCCAGCTAAAGTTCATCCTCTCTATAGAGGGTGGGCGACGGCCGTGCCGTCGCCCACCCAGTGTTCTGCCCCTCGCTACGAACATACCCTATGCTTGAAGAAAGTGTTACACTACCCACATG
>JAGHYX010000070.1 GCA_017743375.1 Chloroflexota bacterium | reverse complement strand
GCAACTCAGTTAGCCGGCAGGTGGCCATCGGGAGAGCGAACACAGCGTCTTTTGGTAGACCTACCAGTGAGTCATGCGCGGAAGAGAGGAGGGATTCATACCATCCGTTGCACGGCGCTCAACGTCATCGTCGTGTAAGACATGCCCAATGGAGGCAGAACGCTCGATCGTGGGTTGGCTTGGCTAGGTGCGTGTTAGGGGATTGATTAGCCCTACGCCGCAATTCATCTCTTGCATCTCGGTCCAATTGTGCTATATTGCTCCTGCGCCGGTTTTATCCCGGTTTAGGTTTTACTCCCGTGCAGAGGGCCGTTCATCGGACTCAGAGTATGTTGTGTTGAGCGCATGTCAGTGTCCCACAGGCGCAAATGTTTTCGTCTTCGCGGTGATCTGCCGAAACAAGATTTTGTGAGGTGAACGCGCGCTGCCCGTCTGCCATGCCCACCCCTAGGCACACTTGAAGGGGAGGAGGTTGCTAGCCTAGCCGAACGAATATTCTATTTCCATCGTCCGCTGTTTTGTCGCCTAGTCTTTGGTGTCTGGCTCGCGCCACCAGCGCGAGCTGGATCGGCCATCCCGTCTGATTTAGCAACAGCGATTCACCCGAAATACCATGACCAACAGGTTATATGTGGGCAACCTCGCGTATTCCACGACCAACGAGGGATTGCGAGCGTTCTTCGCCGCGGTGGGCGAAGTCACCCATGCGGAGGTTGTGATCGAGCGCGAGAGCGGTCGCTCAAAGGGGTTTGGCTTCGTGCAAATGGCCAGCGACGAAGACGCGCAAAGGGCCATGGCGCTGCTCAACGGCAAATTGCTCGATCAGCGTCCGGTGCGGATAGACTTTGCGCGTCCGAAGGAGGTGCGGACGGAGGCGATGAGCCAGCGCACTGCCGAACGCAGTCAGCCTCGCCCGGCGCGCGTCGCTTCCTTTGCTCCTGAGCGCAACCGTCGGCCTCGCCATGCCAGCCGTGGCGAGCGCGACCGCAACCGCGAGCGGGAGCGACGTCGCATGCGCGACCGCTGGCAAGACGACGATGAGGAGTGAAGACGACCCAGAGGCAGCATCGCTGCCTCTGGGGTTTTCCTTGTTAAGAGAGCGCGGCGGCGATTTACAATCACAAGTCATCAAGCCCAATGATGGCCGCTCAGACAGCTTTTGCCGAGCTTTTAGCAGAAGCGGAACGCGCGCTTGACGCGGGCGACTACAGCCGTGCGCTTGCTCTATCTGACGAGCTCCTGGCTTCCTACCCGGATGCGCTGAGCGGCTGGCAGGTGCGCGCCCGTGCGCTGAGTGAGCTAGACGAACCTCTCCATGCTGCCGACGCCTACGGGCGCATCTTGGACATCACGCCAGCGGATGTCGAGGCGATCAAACACCGTGCGCGCGCGCTGAGCGCTGCTGGCCAGCACGACGAGGCAATGCTCCTGGCGCGCCAAGCGCTGGACTACCTGCCGGCCATGCAACACGCTGCTGCGGTGGCTGTACCATCGTCCACCCGTGGTTCGCTGCGCGAAGCGCTGGACTATCTTGACGCTGGCCTGCTTGCTCAGAGCATCGCCCTTTTGCGTCGTCTGGCCGAACGCGCCCCGGAGCGGCTGGATATCCGCGTGTGCCTGGCCCAGGCGCTGTGGCGTTGGGGGCTCTGTGTCTCGGCTGCGCAGACGTGTCTGGTCATCCTGGATGAGCTGCCGGACTGTCTGAACGCGCATGCTTTGCTGTTGGCCTTCTGGAGGCGCTTTGGGCCGGCAGGGTTTGCCGAGTTTCATCTCAGCGCGCTGGCCCGCCTCGACCCTGACCATCGTCACACCCGAGCGCTACTGGGGGATGAATTCACCCTGATCGCCCAAGAAGCGTCGGCGGCTCAAGCCGGCGAGGATACCGAGCAGGTGGCAGAGTGGGTGGAGACGTTGGTTGCTGCCTCGACCGTCGTGCCGAGAGTGCCGGACCGCCCCGCGCCTGTAATCGCCGGTCGCACATCGTCCGTCCAGGGAGACGAGCAGGCAACGATGACTCCCTCAGAAGGCCATGCGCCGAGTGATGCACAGGAAGAAGCGTTAGGGCCGCTGGTGCCGTTGGAGTGGCAGTTGGCGGAGGAGTTACCAACCGATGGGCCGGCAGCCGACATACAGTTCGACAGGTTGTCCATCCGGATGAAGCAACCGGCTGGACAGCGCCTGAAGCGCTCGAGGCGCGCTGCCGACCTCGGCCGGCCCAAAACGATCCCCGTAGCGAGCGCGCGCGAACAACAGATCGTCGCGCGCTATGAGCAGGCGATCGCCCACGCGCATGCCGACCAACTTGACCGAATCATCGCTGAGTTGGAGCAGATGCGGGCAGCGCAGCCGGCCGACCGGACCGTATATGAATTGCTCGGCATGGCCTACACGCGCAAAGGAGATTTGGGGGCAGCGCTGGAGGCCTACCGTCACGCGATGACCCTGGCAGCTGATAAGCGATAATCCCGCCCTGGAAACTTTCAGAGGAGCACACACCTGTTCACCATGGAAAGGACGCTTATCATCATCAAGCCAGACGGCGTACAGCGCGGGCTGGTGGGCGAAGTCATCAAGCGCTTTGAGGCGCGCGGTCTGCGCATCGCCGGCCTCAAGCTGATGCAGATCTCCCGCGAACTTGCCGAGGCGCACTACGCGGAGCACCGCGGCAAGCCCTTCTTCGAGGGCACCGTGCAGTTCATCACCTCTTCGCCGGTGGTCGTGATGTGCCTGGAAGGGCCAAACGCGATCGCGGCGGCCCGCCAGACGATGGGCGCAACGCGCCCGACCGAAGCTGCGCCGGGCAGCATCCGCGCCGACTTTGGACTGGACATCTCGCGCAATATCGTGCATGGCAGCGATGGCCCTGAGACCGCCGCGCGCGAGATCGCACTTTACTTTAAACCGGAGGAGCTGATTAGCTATCAACGCGCCGGCGATGTCTGGTTGAAGGAATGACCGCTAAAGCGCGCACCCGCTTTGCGCCATCCCCAACCGGCGAGCTGCATATCGGCGGCGTCCGCACCGCCATCTTTAGCTGGCTGCTGGCCAGGCACACGGGTGGCGAGTTTTATATTCGCATCGAGGATACCGATCGGGAGCGCTACGTGCCCGGCGCGACTCGCCGCATCCTCGAAGCCTTCGATTGGCTCGGCATTGACCTGGACGGCGGGCCTGATCACGATGAGCTGCGCGCCATGCCGAGCAACGAGGACTATCCCGGCGCGCTGGACGATGGCGAATACAAAGGCATCCCAGGGCCATTCGTCCAGTCTCAGCGCCTGCCCCTATATAAGCAGTGGGCTGAGTGGCTGGTCGCGCATGGCTATGCCTATCGGGCTGCTGAGACGCCGGAAGAACTGAGCCGCATGCGGGCCGAGGCCCAGGCGCGCGGGCAGACCTTCGTCTTCCGCGAGGAGATGCGCCTGCGCACGGATGTAAGACCCGACGAGCCGCACGTCATTCGCATGCGCGTGCTGCCGCGGGATGGTCAAACCGAGTTTGACGATCTGATCAGAGGTCACCTGACCTTTGACAACGCTCAGGTGGACGACCAGGTGCTGCTCAAGATGGACGGTTTCCCCACCTATCATCTGGCTGTGGTGGTGGACGATCATCTCCAAGGCGTCACTCACGTGCTGCGGGGGGATGACTGGCTGCCCAGCGCGCCAAAACATGTGCTGCTCTATCGCTACTTCGGATGGCCGGAGCCTCGTTGGGCGCATCTGCCCAACGTGCTCGGCACCGACGGCAAAAAGCTCAGCAAGCGCCATGGCGCGCAGAGCGTGTTTGAGTTCCGCGACCAGGGCTATCTTCCAGAAGCGCTGATCAACTTCCTAGCGTTGCTCGGCTGGGCGCCGGGGGGCGGCGACGAACAAAACGTCTTCACCCGCGATGAGCTGATCGCCAAGTTCTCCATAGAGCGCGTGGGCAGCTCGCCGGCAACCTTCGACTACAACAAACTTGATTGGCTGAACGGCGTGCACATTCGCAGGCTGAGCGATGCAGATCTGGCAGAGCGGCTGATCCCCTTTTTGGAGCGCGCCGGCATTTGCATAGATTCGCCCGCTCGCCGCGAGCTGTTGCTGAAGATCGCGCCGCACATCAAGGAACGCCTAAAGAAGCTCACCGATGCCGCGCCGCTGGTTGACTTCTTCTTCGCCGACATCTCCACGCCGCCGATGGATGCCCTGATCGGCCCGAAGATGGATCGCCAATCCTCTCTGGAGGCGCTGCGAGCGACTTATCGGTTAGTGGAGTCGTTTGAGCCGTTCGAGGATGCGCCGCTGGAGCAGGCCATGCGCGCGCTGTGCGCCGAGCTTCAACTTAAGCCCACCCAGCTATTCACCATCGTGCGCAACGCCGTCACCGGCAAGCCGGTCACGCCGCCCTTGTTCGCCACGATGGCCATCCTCGGGCGCGAGACCTGCTTGACCCGCCTGGCGCGCGCGATCAGTTGCTTGCAGTCGCCGGGCGAATGATGGGCTGCTCTCTCCCCTGGGTGATCGTTCGGATTGCCCAGGCTGCGTGTTCACGCACGATAGGCTCTTCGTCCTCCAAAAGGCGGCGCAGCAGCGGCAGCGCCTCCTCGCTGCCCCAATTGCCAGCGGCGACGCAGGCATTGCGCACCAAGCCGCGCCGCTTCGCGCGCAATATCGCTGTGCCCTTGAACCAACGATTGAACGCAGCCCGGTCGAGTTGGAGGAGGTCGAGCAAACAGGGCGCAACGCGGTTGACATCTGGCGGGTAGAAGGCCCTGGCCAGAGGAGAGGGCGAGGACCGCGAGAAGCGCCGCACATACGGGCAAACGTCTTGGCACACGTCGCAGCCGAACACCCAGTTGCCCATCAGCGGGCGCAGCGGCTCCGGGATGCTGTCTTTGAGTTCAATCGTGAGGTACGAAATGCAGCGGCGCGCGTCCAGCACGCCGGCTGTCGGGAAGGCGTCGGTCGGACAAGCGACGAGGCAGCGGACGCAGCGCCCACAACCGCAGAACTGTTCGTCCCCTGACCGCTGTTCATCAGTTGATTCCTCAGCCAACGCTTCGCTGATGAACACAGCGCCCAGGAAGAGGTAACTCCCGCGCTTGCGGTGGATCAAGCAGGTGTTTTTGCCGATGAAGCCCAAGCCGCAGCGCTCGGCCCAGGCGCGCTCCAGCACCGGGCCGGTATCCACGTAGGCGCGCGACTCTTTGGCCAACCACTCTCCGAAGGCGCGCAGCACCGGCGTGATCACGTCGTGGTAATCTGCGCCCCAGGCATAGCGCGCGATGCGCCCGCGCGCGGGATCGGTCAACAGCGCCATCGGCACAGCCAGCGTCTCGTAGCTGATCCCCACGATGACCACGGTGCGTGCGGAGGGCAGCACCTGGCGCGGGTCCAACCGTCGCTCCGGCGCGCGGGCCAAATAGGCCATCTGGCCGTGGTAGCCGGCGCTTAGCCAGCGCATGAACTGTTCCGCGCCGGGCGCAGGGCCGGCAGGCGCAAAGCCCACCAGATCGAAGCCCATCTCCAGCGCGCGTTCGCGCACCAATTCAGCGGTCAACATGGCGCGGCTTCATCCAGGTTCTCGATCTTCACCGCTGCCACCTGGTCGGCGGGTTGAAAGCCGAATACGCGCCCATAGAAGTAAAGCTCAGCTTCCAACGCCCGCTGGATATGCTCCGACTTGCGAAACCCATGTTGTTCGCCTTCAAAGGCCAGGTAGGCTGTCGGCACGCCCCTGTTGCGCAGCGCCCTGAACATCGCCTCGGACTGCGCCGGCGGCACCACAGGGTCATCCAGTCCCTGAAAGAAGATCACCGGCGCGCGGATGCGGTCAGCGAAGTAGCGCGGGGAGCGCGCGCGGTATTGCTCCTTGCAGGCAGGATAAGGGCCGATCAGCCCATCTAAGTAGTGCGACTCAAATTTGTGCGTTTCCCGCGCCAGCGCTTCGAGGTCGCTCACGCCGTAGTAGCTGGCGCCGGCGCTGAACACGTCTCGGAAAGCCAGCGCGCACAGCGCGGTATATCCGCCGGCGCTGCTGCCGGCGATCATCAGCCGCTGCGGATCGGCCCAGCCCTGGGCGACGGCGTAGCGCGCGCCGCCTATGCAATCGTCCACATCCGCGATTCCCCATCGCCCGTTCAGGCGCCGGCGATAGGCACGACCATACCCGCTGCTGCCAGCGTAGTTCACATCGAGCACGCCGATCCCGCGGCTGGTCCAAAATTGCACCTTCAGGTTCAGCCCGCAATGCGTCGCGCCGGTCGGTCCGCCATGACAGAGGACCAGGAGCGGCGGGCGCTCATCATCGGGCACAGTGGTATCGAGGTGCTTCGGCGCGTAGAAGAAGGCATACGCCTCCTCGCCCTCGGCAGAGGGAAAGCTGATGGGGGTCGCGATCGAGATGTACTCGGGATCAATGGGCACGTCGCTCGCCCGCCTGAGCAGGGTGAATCCGCCCGTGGCCAGGTTCAACCGGACGACGCTCGGTGGCTGGGTGGGCGAGGTCGCGATGAAGGCGGCGTAGCCTTGGCTGGCGTTGATGCTGCTGATGGCCGTGTATGGTGACGGGATCACGCGCCACGCGCCATCGAGCAGGGCCAGCGCATCGCTGCCCTGCTGTGTGTATCGGCACAGGATGAGCGAGGGGCCAACAAACGCATACGTGCGCATCCCTAAGACCCATTGCGGATCGCCGAATTCGGCGGGCATGGGGCGGAGGGCACGGCTATCACCCGCCTGCCAGCAATATAGGTTCCACCACCCGCTCCGGTCGGAGACAAAGTGCAATCGGCCATCGGGTGACCACTCGGGCTGGAAGATAGATTCGTCCCGGCCGCCGGCGATGTGGCGCGGGTTGGTCAACGAGCCGTCTTCGGCCACGTCGGCCAACCACAGCATCGTGCCATCCCAGGGCATGTTGGGGTGATCCCAGGCCAACCAGGCCAGTTGTGTCCCGTCGGGGCTGAGGCGCGGCGAAGCGCAGAAATCGTGCCCAGCCCATAGCACCGTGCCTCCTTCAGGATCGCCGTCGCAGCGCACGCTCACCAGCGCGTTGACCGGCGGGGCGCCTGACCTGTGATCTTCGCGCACGCAGATCAAGCGACGTCGTCGCACGTCCATCGTCGCGTCGGCGTAGCGCAGCTTGGCTGCGGATTCTGGCGTGATCGGGTAAGGCGCCGCGCCGGCACGCGCACAATAGAGGCGCTGGTCTTTGTCGTTGGAGAAGTAGATCGCCCCCTCGTGCACCAGGAACGCCCCACCGCCGTATTCATAGACACGCGTGCGGACGCTGAAGGCGGGCGGCAGCACATCCACCGCGAGGCCATCGCGCCAGCAGACGAGCGCGTTGCGCCCACCCTCGGTTGGGCGACCCTCGACCCAATATATGGCGTCGCCGTCCATACGCACCTCGCTCAGGCGGACGCTCTGGCCGGCGACCAAACCGGCCGTGATCGGGGAGCGCCATGTGCCGCACGGTGCAGCGACCCGACGTTTTGTCATCCGCACAATCGGCTGAAGAGCGGTTTGAGCGCAGGGTAGGCCTCGCGGTAGCGGGCGTATGCCTCGGCGTAGCGTGCGCGCACGGCGGAATCCCCGCTGGGCGCGGTGCGCGAGGTGACGCGAATGACCGCGTCGCATGCTTCGCGCGTATCCCGCCAAAGGCCGATCCCCACGCCGGCCAGCAGCGCAACCCCGAACGCGCCGCCTTCGGTGGAGTTCACGAGCGTGATGTCTGCCTCGAAGATGTCGGCCAGCATCTGCCGCCATACGGCGCTGCGCGCCCCGCCGCCGGCGGCGCGCACCTCGCTCACCTTAAGCCCCAGCGCGCGCATCAGCTCAATCGAATCACGCAGGCCGAAGCTGATTCCTTCCACGACTGCGCGGGCCAGGTGCGCCTGGGTATGCCGCAAGGTGAGGCCCACGAATGCGCCGCGCGCCAGCGGGTCGCGGTGTGGCGTGCGCTCACCGGTCAGGTAGGGGAGAAAGATCAACCCTTCTGCCCCAATCGGGACGGTTGCCGCGCTGCTTAACAGCGCGTCGTATGCATCGCCATTGTGGTTTACCGAGGCGAGTGCCGGATGTCCATTGGCGATTACATCACGGTGCCAGCGCAAGCTGCCGCCGGCGGAGAGCATGACCCCCATCAAGAACCAAGTCTCCGGCACGGCGTGGCAAAACAGCTCGATGGCCGTGTCTTGCATCTGGGGATAGTGTTCTACCGAGGCGAAGACCACGCCCGACGTGCCGAGGGTGACGTTCACGATGCCCTCGCGCACCGAACCTAAACCAACCGCAGCCGCAGGCTGGTCGCCGCTGCCGCCGACGATGGGCGTGCCGGCGGCCAGTCCGGTCTCCTGAGCGGCGGCCTGGCTGACGCGCGCGGTGACCACATGCGATTCGGCGCACAGCGGTAGCCACGCGCGCGGGATATCGAACAGCCGGAGCAGCTCATCCGACCAGGTGCGACGTCGCACATCGAGCAACGCCATGCCGGTGGCGTCACCCACGTCGGTAGCGAATTCGCCGCTCAGCTTATAGCGGATGTAATCCTTCGGCAGCAGCACATGGGCGATGCGCGCATAGAGATGCGGTTCATGCTCGCGCACCCAGAGCAATTTCGGGGCCGTATAGCTGGGGTTGGGGAGGTTGGTGGCGAGCGCGCGCATGCGTGCCGGCCCACCCGCGCGTTCAATCATGGCCTGGCACTGCGCAGCGGTGCGCTGATCGTTCCAAAGGATGGCTGGTCGCAGCACCCTTCCATCCCGATCAAGCAAGGTCAGGCCGTGCATCTGACCGCTGAGGCCGATGGCGCGCACGGCCGAGCCGGGAATGCCCGACTTTCCCAGGACTTGTCGGATGGCCTCAACGCTGCCGCGCCACCAGTCCGACGGGTCCTGCTCACTCCACAGCGGCTGTGGCGTGCTGAGCGGATACTCGACGGTGGCGCTGGCGAGCGTTTCGCCAGATTCGTTGATCAGCAATGCCTTTACGGCGGTCGTGCCGAGGTCAATTCCTAGAAGCGCCATGGTTTTGAATCACCTTGTTTGCGTTTTTGCCGCGAGTTCAACGGCCGAGGTAGCGGCGGCCGATCTCGGCCAATTGTTTCTTCTCGTTCTCCGTCAGGTCGGTGGGCACGGTGATCATCACGCGCAGGTAGAGATCGCCGTATTCATCCGGCTTGTTCAGCTTAGGCATCCCGCGCCCGCGCAGGCGGATCAACGTGCCCGACGACGTGCCAGGGGGGACCTTCACGGCGATTGGGCCGGCCAGCGTATCCACCACGATCTCCCCGCCTAGCATGGCCGTAAATGCGTTCACCTGGATGTCGCGGTAAAGGTCGTCCTCCTTTCGTTCATAGATCGGGTGCGGTTTGACCTCGACCACGAGGTAGAGGTCGCCGGCCTGGCCGCGCGCGTTCTTGCCGCCCTGACCGCGCACGCGGATGCGCGAGCCGGTCTTCACGCCGCGCGGGATCTTGACCTCGATGGTCGGCTGGCCGCTGCGCTCGATCAGCCGCGACGTGCCGTGATATGCCTCCTCCAATGAGATCTCCACGCCTTGTTCAAAGTCGCGCGGTTGGCGAACGGTCTGCTGGCCGCTGAAAATCTCGCGGATAAACTCCGCCAGGTCAATGTCCTCTCGGTAAGCGCGACCAGCCTGGCCGAAGTTAAAGGGAAACCCAATCCACTGGCTCCAGTCGTAGTTGCGCGGGTCGCCACCGGCTTGCTGATAGGCGCGGTAGCTGTTGCCCATCTGGTCGTAGAGCTTGCGCTTCTCCGGGTCGCCCAGCACCTCGTAGGCTTCGTTGATTTCTTTGAACTTCTCTTCGGCCTTCTTGTCGCCCTTGTTGGCATCGGGATGGTATTGGCGGGCCAGCTTGCGGAACGCCTTCTTGATAGTCTCTTGATCGGCGTTGCGATCAACGCCGAGCACTTTGTAGTAATCTTTGTACTCCATACTCTACCGAAACCGTGCTCACCTCTCGTGCTGCCCAAGTCAAGAGTGTATCCTAGTGTAAAACTCGCGCGTTTGAGCGACGTTGACTAGAATGACCGCGCCTTCTGAGACCGCATGACGAACCTGATCAACCGTGAGCTGAGCTGGCTGGAGTTCAACCGTCGCGTCTTGCAGGAAGCCCAGGACCCGGCCAATCCGCTGTTGGAGCGGGCGAAGTTCCTGGCCATCTTTGCTACCAACCTAGACGAATTCTTCATGATCCGCGTCGCTGGGCTTCACGATCAGGTGGCCGCAGATGTGACGCAACCGGGGCCTGAGGGCATGCTCCCTGCGCAGACCCTGGAGCTGGTGATGCAGGGCGTGCGCGCCTTGCAGTCCGAGCATCTGCGCACCTGGCAGGAAGACGTCAAGCCGGCGCTGATGGCACATGGGGTCTGTGTCCTCGATTGGCAAGCGTTGAACGAAGAACAGCGCGCCCTGGCCAGCCATTACTTTCATCGCCATGTCTTCCCTATCCTCACCCCGCTGGCGATCGACCTGGCACATCCCTTCCCGCATATCAGCAACTTGAGCCTGAGCCTGGCGGTGGTGATACGGGGCGAGCGCGGTCGGCTGCATTATGCGCGGGTGAAAGTGCCGCCCTCGTTGCCGCGCCTCGTCTCGCTTACGCAGTGCCAAGACAACGACGATTGCACGCGCTGTTTCACCTGGCTAGACCAGATCATCGCTGCGCACATTGATACGCTGTTCCCCGGTCAGGAGGTCATCGGCACCTATGCCTTTCGCGTCACCCGTGACGCCGACATTGAGATCCAAGAGGACGAGGCCAACGACCTGCGCGCGACAGTTGAGCGATCGATAAAAGACCGCCGTTTCGGCCGTGTGGTGCGCCTTGAGGTCGTCCATGATATGCCGGAGGACGTGTGCAGTTTGCTCGAACACAACCTGGGCCTCTCAGCTCAGGATGTCTTCTACCTGGCAGGTCCGCTGGACCTGAGCTGTCTCTGGGAGCTGCACCGCTTGCCCATCCCGGAACTAAAGGACCCGCCCTTTAATCCGCGCCTGCCGCCAGACCTGGCAAACGGTCAGGACCTCTTTGAGCGCATCCGCAGCGGCGACGTGCTCCTGCATCACCCATACGATGCCTTCACGCCAGTGGTGGAGTTTGTGCGCGCTGCCGCGCGCGACCCCAACGTGTTGGCCATCAAGCAGACGCTGTATCGCGTTGGGAAGAACTCGCCCATCGTCGAGGCGTTGAAGGAAGCCGTGATGAACGGCAAGCAGGTTGCCGTATTGGTCGAGCTAAAGGCGCGTTTCGATGAGGAGAACAACATCCAGTGGACGCGCGCGCTGGAAGAAGTCGGCGTGCACGTGGTCTATGGACTGCCCGGCTACAAAGTGCACGCCAAGGTGTGCCTCGTGGTCCGGCGCGAGCAGAACGGCGAGATCTGCCGCTACGTTCACCTGAGCACGGGCAATTACAACGTTGACACGGCGCGGGTTTACACCGACCTGGGCTTATTCACCTGCAACCCGGAGATCGGCCAGGACGCCAGCGAGCTCTTCAACAACCTCACCGGCTACTTTAAGCAAAAGTGCTATCGCCGGCTGCTGGTCGCGCCTGTCTCCTTGCGCCAACGCCTGAGCGAACTCATCGAACGCGAAATCATCCTTCACCAGGAATATGGCGGGGGACATCTGATCTTCAAGGTCAATCAGCTCGTGGACCCGGCCATGATTCAACTGCTCTACCGCGCTTCACAGGTTGGTGTGAGGGTGGACCTGTTGGTGCGCGGCATGTGTTCTCTGCGTCCGGGCATCCCTGGCCTAAGCAAGAACATTCGCGTCGTCAGCATCGTCGGCCGCTTTTTGGAGCACAGCCGCGTTTACTACTTCCGGAACAACGGCGCTGAGGAGATTTATGTCGGCAGCGCCGATCTGATGGAGCGCAACCTGGACCGGCGCGTGGAGACGGTCTATCCGATCCTGGACCCTGCGATTCGCCAGCGCATCAAGACCGAGGTGCTGGAGCTGGGGTTGGCCGATAATGTCAAGGCCCGCGAGCTGCGTCCAGATGGCAGCTATGTCTTCGTCACGCCCAAGCCCGGCGAGCCGCTCATCAACAGCCAGCTCCGGCTGCTCGAACTGAGCAGTGAGACATAGGGCGGGTGGGACTCGAACCCACACGCTGCTTTCGCAGCAGAAGATTTTAAGTCTTCGGCGTCTGCCATTTCGCCACCGCCCCG
>JAGHYX010000289.1 GCA_017743375.1 Chloroflexota bacterium | reverse complement strand
ACCCCGCAGCGCTTCAGTCCGGCGCGCAGGGGCGGTTCGCGAACCGCCTCTGCTGCGCTGCGGCAGCCTGGCAGTTGATGCACAGCACGCTCGGCAATCCCCCAAGCACTTATGGGTAATGCTAAGCCGCGTGCGGGGGAAGCCCCCTTCTAATTCCCCCGCCTGCGGGGGAAAGAAAGGGAGCTGTCATGCCGAGAGCAAGGTCGGCGGTCAACATCGGGCCGATAATCGGCCCCATGCGCGTTGAACAAGTCGAACTCTTCCACATCCGCATCCCGCTCGTCGCCCCGTTCGAGACCAGCTTCGGGGTGACCGCTGAGCGCGAGACCATCCTCGCCCGCGTGGTGGCCGACGGCGTGGCCGGCTGGGGCGAGAGCATCGCCGACGCCGCGCCGGGCTACGCCTACGAGACCGTCACCACCAACTGGCACATCCTCAGCGACTACCTGATCCCGGCGCTGTTTCGCGCGCCGGTGGATGACCCGCGCCAATTGCCGGCCCGCTTCGAGCACGTGCGCGGCCATCCAATGGCCAAGGCGACGCTCGAAGCGGCGATGTGGGACATCGCCGCCCAGCAGGCCGGCCTCAGCCTGCGCGATTACCTCGGCCGGCTCACCGGCCGGCCGATGAAGGACCGCGTCGCCGTCGGCGTCAGCATCGGCATCCAGCCGACCACCGAGAAGCTCTTGGAGCGCATCGCCAGCTTCCTGGAATACGGCTACCTGCGCATCAAGATCAAGATCAAGCCGGGCCGCGACCTGCAGGACGCCCGCGCGGCGCGGCGCGCCTTCCCCGATTGCCTCCTGATGGTGGATGCCAACAGCGCCTACACCCTGCGCGACGCCGACCTCTTCAAGCAGATGGACGACTTGAACTTGCTGATGATCGAGCAGCCGCTGGGCTACGATGACATCTACGAGCACAGCCAGCTCCAGCCCCAGATCAAGACGCCGATCTGCCTCGACGAGAGCATCCATTCGCCCGGCCATGCGCAACTGGCGATCGCGCTCGGCGCGTGCAAGATCATCAACATCAAGCAGGGGCGGGTCGGCGGGCTGACCCAGGCCATCGCCGTGCACGATATATGCGAGGCGCGTGGCGTGCCGGTCTGGTGTGGGGGGATGTTGGAGACCGGCGTCGGGCGGGCGCTCAACCTGGCCCTCGCCGCGCTGCCCAACTTTACGCTGCCCAGCGACCTCAGCGCCAGCAACCGCTACTACAACCCCGACCTGATCGATCCGCCGTTCACCATCAACAGCGACGGCACGCTCAGCGTGCCGACCGGCCTGGGATTGGGGGTGAACGTCGTGCCGGAGCGCTTGCGGCGCGTCACGCTGCGCCACCAGATCTTCCGGCCTTGAGCGCTGGCTACTGCGCGCCGCTCAGCGCGCTTAGCACGGAGATCAGGCCCACCGCCCCGCCCAGGATCATCGCCCAGCCGCACAGGCGGATGATCCGCAGCCCGTTCTTCTCCCCCAGCATCCAGATGATGAAGTTCCCGATGCGGTGGCCGGGGGAGACGATCTTGTGTTTGGGCCGCAGCACCACCGCCAGGCCGCACAGCAGGATGAACGTTGTCATCGCCACGCCGAACAGCCGGAACGGATACATTTGTTCAGGGGTCATCTCGCTCATACGTTTACCCTTGCCACATCTCGCGCAGCAGCGCCGGCCCGCCGCGCAGCGCCAGCCCCAGCCGGATCAACCCATCGAGCAGGCGCGGCGTGCGCGACCGGTAGTGCTTGCGGTAAAAGAGCCACATCGCGCGCTGGAACTCGTAGCGCGCCTTCGGGCTGCGCCGGCTGGCCGCCCGCTTGACGTGCTGGACCACGACCGATGGGTAGTACACCACGCGGTAGCCGGCCTGTTTCGCCCGCAGGCACCAATCTAGATCTTCGCCATACATGAAGAATTGCTCGTCGAGCAGGCCGATGCGCGCGATCACCTCGGCGCGCAGCATCATGCACGCGCCCACCACCGCGTCCACGTCGGCCTGTGTATCCTCGTCCAGATAGGTGAGGTTGTAGCGCCCGAAGCGCCGGCTGCGCGGGAAGAGCGCGCTCAGGCCGGTCAGCCGGTAGAACGACACGGCGGGCGTCGGGAAGCTGCGCCGGCAGGCTTTGTCCAGCGAGCCATCGGGGAGCACCAGCTTCGGCCCGACGATTCCGACGTCCGGCTGGCCGTCGGCGAACTGCACCAGTTGGCGCAGCGCGTCCGCCGGCAACAGTGTATCGGGATTCAGCAGCATGGCGTAGCGCGCCTGGGGGCGATCGGGGAAGCCGAAGTGGCGCAGGCCCAGGTTATTGCCGGCGGCGAAGCCGGCGTTTTGGCCGTTGCGGATCAGCGCGGCGTCTGGGAACTCGCTCGCCACCATCTCGGCGCTGCCGTCGGTCGAGGCGTTATCCACGACGCAGACGGCGAAGCGGGGGCCGGCCTGGGCCTGGAGCGAGCGCAGACAGCCCCGCAGCAGGTCGCGCGTGTTGTAGTTCAGGACGACGATGGCCAGGTCGAGCGACATTGCCCTAGGCCGAGATTCTAAGCCCACGCGGTGCGTCATTGTAGGGGCGTAGCGCTGCTACGCCCCAAAAACCCCACCCGACCATATCGTAGGGGCGACGCATCGCGTCGCCCC
>JAGHYX010000069.1 GCA_017743375.1 Chloroflexota bacterium | reverse complement strand
CAACCTCACGCGCGCGTGCTGCGCAGCGACGGTAAATACATTAACCTGGTGCTGAAGACCGCGCACCTCTTCGTCTGTCGGGGGTGCTGCTGCGGACATGTGGAGCGCGGCCATGCGCCAGTGCCCGAAGCCCGCTATCACGACGAGTGGGAAAGGCGCCGGCTGCGCCAGCGCGTCCACCTCACGATCGGGGGATGCCTGGGGCCGTGTCCGCTGGCCAACGTCGTGATGCTGAACTTCGCCGGCAGCGCCCTGTGGTTTCAATCCATGAACGCCGAGTGGCAGGTGACGGCGCTCTACGACTACATCGAGGCGATGCTCTCCGCCGACCACCTGCTGCCCGTCCCCGAGCCGCTTCAGCCGTTCGTCTTCAACTTCTACGCTTGGCAGAGCGCGGGCGCGCCGACGGCGCCAGTCCAGGCTGACCACGCGCCGATCGTCGCGCCCATCGTCGTGCTTTCTCACGCCGACACCGACCTGCTGGCTGTAGAACGCGCAAAGACGCTCCTGCCGGTGGACTTCCCAACGGTCTCTGCGCATCCGCTGGAGCCGCTGCGCGACTCGGAAACGTGGCAGCGCTTTAGCCGCGATGTGCTGCGCGATGCGCAGTTGGTCGTGGCTCGCGTGGAAGGCGGGTTGGAGAACGCGCCACAACTGCGCCGGCTGGCCGACCTCTGCCGCGCAGCAGACCGCGCGCTGATCGCCATCTCGGCCATTCAACCGGACCCACAGCTCGACGCGATCTCCACCGACCCGGCAATCGCCAGGGAGATATACACCTACTTCCAGGAGGGCGGCCCGGAGAACATCGCCCAGGCGCTGCGCTTCGCCTGCGATCACTACTTTGCTACGGACTATGGCTTTGAGCCGCCGCGGCCACAGCCAAAGTGGGGGCTTTACCATCCCAAGCTGGGTTACCAGATCGACATCCAACGCTGGCGCGCGCACGCCGCGCCAGACCGCCCGACGATCGGGGTCATGTTCTACCGGGCGCACTGGCTGAGCAACAACCTGGACTTCGTTGACGCGCTGGTGCACGCGCTGGAAAGCCAAAACGCGCATGCGCTGCCGTTCTTCGTGAGCAGCCGCAACGACTTAGAACACATCGTCGAAGCCCTCGACCTTGGGAGGACACAGCCGCTCGATGTGCTGATCACCACCACCAGCTTCACCCTCGCCCCCAGGGTGGTCGAACGCGCGCCCTTCCCCATCCTGCAAGCCATCACCAGCGGCGGGACTCGTGAGCACTGGCAGGCCTCAGGCCGCGGCCTTGGTCCGCTGGACACCGCGATGAACGTCGTGCTGCCGGAGTTCGACGGTCGCGTGATCACGGTGCCGATCAGCTTCAAGCGCGAGCAGCGCTACGCACCCGATCCGGAACGCGCGGCGCGCCTGGCGAGGCTAGCCGTGGGCTACGCGCGCCTGCGCCGCACGCCAAACGCCGAGAAGCGCATCGCGTTCGTGCTCACCAACAGCAGCGCCAAAGCCGGCAAGATCGGCAACGCCGTGGGCCTGGACGGGCCGGCTTCGCTCATTTGCATCCTGCGCGCCATGCAAGCGCGCGGCTATGACATCCGCAAGCTGCCGGACTCCGCGGATGAACTGATGCACGCGCTCATCGCGCGCGGCAGCTACGACAAGGACTTCCTGGCCGACTTCCAAGGCCGCCAACTGCACGGCGTGCCGTTGGCGTGCTATCACGGTTGGCACGCCGAATTGACGGACCTGCAGCGCGATCACATGGACGCGCGCTGGGGTGGACCGCCCGGGCCGGCGTATGTGTGCGAAGGCGCATTGCGGTTTCCCGCGCTTGAGCTGGGCAACGTCTTGGTCGCCCTCCAGCCCCCGCGCGGCTACGGCGACGACCCAGATGCGATCTACCATGCGCCTGACTTGCCACCAACTTACCAGTACCATGCGTTCTACCGCTGGCTCACCACGCCCCGCGAGGCAGGCGGCTGGGGCGCAGATGCGATCGTCCACATGGGCACGCACGGCACGCTAGAGTGGCTGCCGGGCAAGGGTGTTGGTCCCTCTGCCGATTGCTTTCCCGACGCGCTGATCGGCGATGTGCCCTTCCTCTACCCATACATCATCAGCAATCCCGGCGAAGCGGCCCAGGCCAAGCGGCGCACGCACGCCGTCATGATCGGCCACCTGATGCCGCCCCAAACCACGGCCGAGCTATACGGCGACCTGGCCGAGCTGGCCCAGTTGGTGACCGAGTACTATGCTTGCGAAGCGACCAGCCCGGATAAGCTGCCGCTCCTCCAATCACAGATTTGGTCGCTGATCCGCCGCGCCAAGTTGGACGGCGAGATAGGCGAAATCCTAAAGCGACGCAACGCTAAACACGCCCACGACTGGGATCCGACCCTCACGCCAGAAGGCATACCCGTGCGCATCGTCGAGCTGAGCGGCAAGGAGTTCGCCCACATGCTCGAAGATGTGGACGGCTACCTATGCGAACTCCAGGGGATCCAGATTCACTATGGGCTGCATACGCTGGGCCAAGCGCCGGATGGGGACGTGCTGCTCAACACGCTATACGCCCTCCTGCGCCTGCCGAACGCCGACGTGCCCAGCTTGCGGCAGGCGGTGATACAAGCAATGAGAGACGCACAAGGAGGGCTTGGCACAAGCCAGGTTGACATAGAGAGAGAAGCGGATGCCCATGCCCTGGCGCTCCTGCGCGCCCTGGCCGCAGCCAATTTTGACGCTGCGCAGGTGACGCGCATCGCGCGCGACCGCTTGCCCGCCGGCCCAGGGTGCGATGCGGCGATTCAAGCGTTGCGCTACGCCTGCCAACAGCTCGTCCCGGCGCTGGCACGCACTACCGATGAGATCACCCATCTGCTGGATGGGCTGGAGGGGCGCCCCGTCCCGCCTGGCCCTGCCGGCGCGCCCACGCGCGGCGCAGCGCATATCCTGCCCAGCGGGCGCAACCTTTACACCGTTGACCCGCGCGCCATCCCCAGCCCAACAGCCTGGGAGGTCGGCCAGCAGCTCGCTGAATCGCTCATCGCCCTCTACCGAGAGCGCGAAGGGACATACCCGCAGCGAGTTGGCCTGAGCGTCTGGGGCACGACGGCCATCCGCACACAAGGCGACGACATCGCCCAAGTGTTGGCGCTGCTCGGCGTCCGACCGGTGTGGCAGCGCGAGAACCGCCGCGTCGTCGGCGTCGAGGTCATCCCGCTGGCCGAACTGGGCCGACCGCGCATTGACGTGTTGCCGCGCATCACCGGATTCTTCCGCGACGCGCTGCCGCACGTGATCGCGCTGATGGACGAGGCAATTCAGCGCGTCATCAGCCTGGACGAGCCGCCAGAGCAGAACTACCCGCGCAAACTCTACTTTGAGCGCATGGCCGCGCTGATCCGAGCAGGCATTGCGCCGGCGGAGGCAGACCGTCGCGCCCGCTATCGCATCTTCGGCTGCAAGCCCACGGCATACGGGGCCGGCATCCTGCCCTTGATCGAGGCCGGCAACTGGCAGGACGCGCGCGATTTCGCCCGCGCCTACGTCGCGTGGGGCGGCTACGCTTACACCCGCGATGCGGAGGGGATCGAGGCGCTGGATGACTTCAGCGCCGCCCTCGCCACGACTGACGTCGCAGCCAAAAACCAGGACAACCGCGAGCACGATTTATTCAACTACGACGATTACCTCCAGTACCACGGCGGCATGGTCGCCGCTATCCGCGCCCTGCGAGGCAAGCCGCCGCTTGCTGCCTTCGGCGACAGCAGCGATCCTTCCAAAGCGCGCGTGCGCACGCTGAAGAGCGAGGCCATGCGCGTCTTCCGCGCCCGCGTGGTGAACCCCAAGTGGCTGCGGTCCATGATGAAGCACGGCTACAAGGGCGGCTTGGAGATGGCCGCGACGGTGGATTATCTGTTCGGCTACGACGCCACAGCGCAGGTGATGGAGGACTGGATGTACGCCGAGGTGGCCGAGCGCTACGCGCTGGATGCCGAGGCGCAAGCCTTCCTCAGGCGCAGCAACCCCTGGGCGCTGCGCGAGATCATCCAGCGCTTACTGGAAGCCATCGCGCGAGATATGTGGCGGGCCGACGATGCCATGCGCCAGCGCCTCTTAGACGCACTGAATGAGCTAAGCGGCGACCTGGAAGATTTTATGGATCGCGCCTGGCTGCGCAGCAGCGCAGTGCTGGGCTGAGCAACATCTTCTATCAAGCCCATCGGAGCAATCTCCCTCTACCAGTGCCCTGCCCCACCCTTTGTCATCCTAGAGAGTGAAGGATCTAAGCTGGCGCTCGGCTGAAGCGCTGGGAGTCGTCGGTGCCCCGCCCCACCCTGTCACCCTGAGCGCAGCGAAGGGTCTAAAGCCGCGGTTGGCTGAGGCGTTGCGGGGTCACTCAGTTGTTGGCTTCGCAGGGTTCTGGTTGAGCGGGATTTTAGATGCTTCGCCGCCGCTCAGCATGACAAAGGAGGGCGGGATGTTTGGCCGCCGCACGGGGCTTCGCACATCTCGTTATAATACATCGTGATAATTACACTCAGCAATTTGCCTAAGCGGTGACGCGCCAGAATACGACAATGGGTCATGCGCGTAACTGCCTCTGTGTATGCAAAGAGAATCCACCTCAGCAGGCGAAAGTGAGAGCCACGAACTGCCGGTGGCGATCCGCGTAAAGCAACCGCCCAGGACGCGACGTCCACCCCGCCCAACCCGCGAGACCCCGCGCACGCAGCTCCTCCTTCCCAGTACGCGCGCTGGTTGGCTCAAGGTGACCGGCATAGGCTTGAGCATCGTGCTGGCGCTCGGCATCTCACTGTTGGGCCTACGCTTGCTCACCGCCAGCGATTGCCAGGAGTTTAGCGCCGAGCGCACAGCCGTGGCCATCGAGGGGTTCGGCATCGAAGTGCAACCCAGTGACCTGCTCGGCAGCTTCGGCGTCAAACTAAGCTGGCTGCGAGAGAAAAGCGACGCCGTTCAACTCGCGCTGAACAGCCTGCCGCCAACCCTGACGCCGGTGAGCCCGCCAGTGGCGATCCAGACGTGTAGTGTTGACCCGCGCCTCTCGACGCTGCGCATGCGCATCCCAGACGACTTGGCCGACCAGGCCGAGCTAGACCTATACGGCTGGTATGAGCAGACCAAGACTTGGGGCTGGCTGGGCGCAGAGCGAGTTCCAGACGCGCAAGAGGTCGTGGCGCGCGTCCCTCGTCTGCCGTCGCTCGCGGTGATGGTGAAAGTCGCGCCAATCGCGCCGATGATCGGCGCGGAGATGCCGCCCATCTCAGGCGACCCTGCCGCGGCCGCGCCGACCATCCCGCCTTATGTGAGCGAGGTTTACGCAGTCGGCGTATACCTGAACGACAGGGGAGGCTTGAGCGGCGAGGTCAGTAAGCTGTTCCGGCCAAATGGCAGCGCGGTGAGGGTCATCCCCCTCGTGCGCAATTGGGGCGTCTATGGCGACATCACACAGACATCGCTGAAAGCGATGCTCAGCAGCGAAGACCGCATTGCGATCCATGCCGACGCAATAATGAAGCTCGTGGATAGCAACGATTTGGCGAGCATAGCAATAGACTATCGCGGCGTGGAAGCAGCGCAAAGCGAGGCCTTTGCCCAACTTATCACTCTGCTGGGCGAACAGCTCGATAAGCGCGGCAAGTCCCTGTCTGTCGTCGTGCCCGCCCCCGCCAGTCGCCCCGATGCCCCTGGGCAGTTCGACGCCGGCGGATACGACCTGCGTCGCATCGGCCGTGCGACCAGCCGCGTTCTGCTTGACCTGACGACCCAGCCAGAAGCGCTCTACGGTGAGGCGCTGGACGCACTCATCCGGTGGGTCGCCGGACAGGTAGATCGCCACAAGCTACAGGTGGTCATCCCGACCCTGAGCGTTCAGAAAGATGCCCTGGAACGGGTCAGGCTGCTGGGGTTTTCAGAAGCGCTCGCCGAGCTGGGACCATTGCAACCTATTAAACCCGCCGTCCCGCCCGGCGCAAACCTCCGCCTATGGTGGCAGGAGCGCAGGATAGCGCCAGATGACGTCTTCTACGCGGAGCACGGCAAGGCGCTCCGCGTCACGCTGCTGAATAAGCGCGGCGTTCAGCAGACGATCTGGCTGAACACAGCGGCCAGCCTCAAAGAGGCGCTGACTCGCGTGCGGCAACATAACATCCGCGGCGTCGTCCTGCGCGGGCTAACCCACCCCGATCACGATGCGATCATCGCGCCATTCATCAGCCGGTTTGCCCAGGGGAACATCGCCACGTTGGAGGTGCCTGAGCCGGCGTTGAAGGTAGCCTTCGGGAATGGCACCCCGTTCAGCGTGCCCCTGGCCAGCGTGTCGAAGGGAGTGGCCGTCCAAGCGCCCGGCGGAGAAGGGGATTATCAGATAACGACGGCCTTTCAGAGCGTGCGGATGACTGCGCTGGGCACAGCCCAGGTGCGCGTGTCGGCGAACGCGCCGGCCGACGAGGCGCCCGCCGAGGACACATCGGTAAGCGAGGCCACGCGCGCACTCGGTGGTGTGCAGTTCGAGCTGGGCGGCCACGTGAACGACCTGGGCCACGCTGTGCAGATGAAGTCGGCCGGCATGACCTGGGCGCGCACAGAGGTGCGCGATGAGGTCATCCCCGAAGCGTTTATCAACGGCGCGAAACAACAGGGCCTCAAGGTGCTCATCACAGCGGTCGGCGACCGCAACCGCGTGATGAACCTGAGCTATCGCGACCAATGGGTGCAGTTTCTGGCCAAGCTGGCCGCTGCCGGGGCCGATGCCATTCAGGTCTGGCACGAGCCGAACTACCAGTCGGAGTGGCCGGCGGGCCAGATCAACGGCGCCTCGTATGTTGATTTGCTCAAGCGCGCCTACTTCGCCATCAAGCAGGTCAACCCAAACGTCTTGGTGATCAGCGCCGGATTGGCCCAGACCTCGGGCGCCTATGGCGGCGGCTGCAGCCAGGAAGGGTGCGACGAGTTGGCCTTTCTGCGCCAGATGGCCAACCAGAGCGCGCAGGACTACATGGACTGCGTGGGGGTGAACTACACATCCGGGTCAGATGCGCCCAGCGCAGTTCAAAACAGCCGTCACTACCTGCATTCCTTCGAGCCACTGCGCAATACCTACCTCAGCGCCTTCAACGGCGTCCGGCCGCTCTGCTTCACCGCGCTGGGCTACATCACCAAGGAAGGGATCAGCGATCGGCTGCCCGCGGCCTATGCGTTTGCGACGAACATCACGCTCGCCGACCAAGCCGCCTGGCTGGGAGAGGCCGCCCGCATCGCCAAAGCAAGCGGCCAGGTGCGCTTGATGATCATCTGGAACGTGGATGCGAGGACGTGGATTCCCGACGATCCGGCTACGAATACGCCGGGTGACCCCCGAGCCGGCTATGCCATGATCCGGCCCGATGGGACATGCCCGGCTTGTGAGACGCTGCGCAGCGTTCTGAAATGAGCCGCTACACCTTTCATCCCAAATTGGAGACGCGCGGCGGGAGGAATCGCCGCCTGCTCTTAGGAGTAATCGCATTGGGCGCTTTTGCTACTCTCTCACTTGCCCTGCTAGGGTTTGGCATTTGCCTGTTGACCGGCGGCTGCTCGCTCGGCGCGCGCGCGCCGCAGGCCGAGCCGACGCCGTTCGTGCCGCTGGTGACCATCTACGCGCCGCAGCCGACTATTGCCCCTCCATCTGCGGCACAGCCATCGGCCACCGGCGTGCCGCCTGCGGCAGACAATCCCGCCGCGGCACAGCCGGCGACGATGGATCCGCGCGGCCGCATCGAGGGCATCCCAGACTTCGTCTGCCCCAACCCTCGTCCTGCGCCGGCCGGCTTCGGCTACGGCATTCAGAGCAACTGGCCGGTGGGCGACATCGGCTTGTTCAACTCGATCATGGCCGAGCAGCTCAAGATGGATTGGACGAAGGCGCAAGTGCGCTGGGCGGACTTTGAACCGGATGGACGCGGCCAGTATGCCCTATATAAATGGCAATTGCTGGACGCCTTTACCGCCGACGCCAACAAGAAGGGGTTACACATTCTGTTCGGCGTGCTGGACGCGCCAGCCTGGTCGCGCCCGCAAAACGCCTTCCCCGGACGACCGGACCTGCTCGGCCCCCCGGATAACTATGAGGACGCTCGCCTCTTCATTGAGAAACTTCTGGCGCGCTACAAAGGGTGTGTACAGGCCATTGAGGTATGGAACGAGATGAATCTTGACCGCGAATGGACGGTCGCCTCGCGCCAGATCAACGCCAGGGACTACGTGGCCTTCTTGGATGCCGTGGTGCCGACCATCCGCCAGATCGATCCCACGGTCATAGTGGTGATGGGCGCGCTTTCGCCCACCGGCGCCAACATCACCGAGGGAGGCGTGACGAAAGTCGTTGATGACCTGACCTACATGGATCAGTTCGTCGCCGCCGGCGGCCCCAGCCGCGTGGATTGCATCGGCGTCCACCTCAACGGCTACAACATGCCGCCCGACAAGGAGTGGAACGAGGGATATAACGACCCGACCGCCAAGTTCCGCGGCCCGTTCGACTCGCCACACCCTTCCTGGTCGTTCAAGAGCACCATGCGCTTATATTACGAGAAGACGCGCAAGCCGCTGTGCGTCACCGAGTTCGGCTGGGCCTCGATGGAGAACCTCAAGCGCAGCGACGGCACGCCGGTCCAGGGCGCGCCGCCCGGCTTCGACTTCGCCCTCGACAACACCGAACAGGAACAGGCCGAGTGGATCGTGCGCGGGTTTCAGATCATGCGCGAGAGCGGCTACGTGAAGTTCGCCATCGTCTTTAACCTGGACTATATCCAGAAGGTGGGCGGGGAGCCTGACCAGGAGAACGTCGCAACCTATAGCATCACCCGCCGCGATGGCTCGCCCCGGCCGGCGTTTGAGGCCCTCAAGCAGATGCCGCGCCCTCGCTAAAAGCGCGCCGCGCCATGCGCGCCACAAGGCTGATATTGAGCTGGCTGGTCGCAATCAGCGCCTCGGCGTGCGCCACTCCACCGAAGGAGGCTCCACCATCATCGCCCGCGTCTCCGCCGCGCCGCCTGGAATCGCCCGGTTACGGGTTTGAGGCCTACCTCTGGTGGAAGCCCGAGATCGCCACGCGCGACCTTGGCCTCATCCGCGAAGCTGGCTTCACCTGGGTCAAACAAACGTTCGCCTGGCGCGACATCGAGATCGAGCCGGGCAAATACGACTGGAGCCGAGCCGATCAGGTGGTCTTCCTGGTCACCGAGGTCTTCACCCGCAACCTGATCATCCGGCTGGATCGTGAGCCATACTGGGATCGCCGCGATTACCCGCTCGACGCCGGGATCGCCGCCGGCCCGCCGCGCAACCTGGCGCATTTCTTCCACTTTTGCGAGGTGATCGCGCGCCGCTACCGGGGCAAGGTGGCAGCCTACCAGGTGTGGAACGAGCCGAACCTGGCCCGCGAGTGGGCCGGCCAGCCCCCAAATCCCGCCGAATACGTGGCGATGCTCCGCGGATGTTACGCCGCCATCAAGCGGGGCGATCCGGACGCGCTGGTCATCAGCGCCGGCCTGGCCCCAACCGGTGATGGCCCACCGCTGGCCATGCCGCACGAGGCGTTCCTGGTGGCGATGTACGAGGCCGGCGCGACTCCTTACTTCGACTTGCTCGGCGTCCATGCGCCGGGTTTCCGCGCCGCGCCGGAGGTGCCGCCCGGCATGGCTGCCAGCATCCCAGAGCTGGGCGGACAGCGCTTCTTCGCCTTTCGTCACGTCGAGGACTTGCGCGCCATCATGGAGCGCTTTGGCGATGGGCACAAGCAGGTGGCTGTGCTCGAGTTCGGCTGGACGACCGACCCGATCAACACCGACTACGCCTGGTTTGCGGTTGACGAACAGCTTAAGGCGGATTACATGGTGCGCGCCTTTCGCTGGGCCAAGCAGAACTGGCGGCCCTGGATCGGCCCGATGATCGCGCTGGGCATGCCGCAGTTCGATTGGACGCCGGACAACGAGCAATACTGGTGGTCGGTCATAGACCCAGTCTATCCGGAGACCCGCGCGCGGCCGGCCTATGAAGCGTTGAAGGCAATGGAAAAGTGAATGAGCATTGACCTTTGCGTGTTCGACGCGATCGCTGGCCCACCTCAGCACGATGAGATGCACATCGCCGGCCGCTGCATCCCGCGCCTGGTCGGCGAGTTCTGGACTGCGCGCCAGCGACAGGCGTCGGCGCTACATGAGATCGCTTATCGCGCGTGCTTCAAGCCACAGCTTCCGCGCTACTTCATCGAACGACTCTCGCAGCCTGGGGACGTCGTCTATGACCCCTTTGGCGGGCGGGGGACGACGGCCATCGAAGCTGCGCTGCTCGGCCGGCGTGTCATCAACAACGACATCAGCCCGCTGAGCGCGATCCTCACCGCGCCGCGCCTGCGCCCGCCCGCGCATCAGGCGGTGGCCGAGCGACTGGCGCGCATCTCGCCGGCTGCGCACGGCGCGGAGATTGACCTCTCCATGTTCTTTCACCCGGCCACAGAGCGCGAGATCGTCGGCCTGCGCGACTACCTGCGCCGACGTCGCCAGCAGGGCGAGGAGGACGACGTGGACGCCTGGATCCGTATGGTGGCGACCAACCGGCTGACCGGCCATTCCAGCGGCTTCTTCTCGGTCTATACCCTGCCGCCGAACCAGGCCGCCAGCCCGCAACGCCAGCGCCTGATCAACGCGCGCCTGAATCAACAGCCAACCTATCGGGACACGCGGGCGATCATCCTGCGCAAGACGTTGAGCCTGATGCGCGGGTTGACCGAGTCGCAGGTCGCCCACCTACGGCAGGCCAGCCAGTCAGCCCTGCTGCTCACCGGTGATGCGCACGCGACGCCGATGATCGCCAGCGAAAGCGTCCAACTGACGGTGACCTCGCCGCCCTTCCTGGACGTGGTGCAATATGCGCGCGATAACTGGCTGCGTTGCTGGTTCAACGACCTCGATGCTCAGGTGATCGAGTCCGCAATTGCCCAGATGCGCCGCCTGGACGATTGGCTGAGCGTGATGGCGGCCGTCTTCGGCGAGCTGTATCGGATTACGCGGCCGGGCGGTTGGGTGGCCTTCGAGGTGGGCGAGGTGCACGGCGGCCGGCTGCGGCTGGATGAGCACATCGTCCCGGTTGGCGAGGCTGCCGGCTTCGTCTGCGCGGCGGTGCTCGTCAACCAGCAGCGCTTCACCAAGACCGCTAACATTTGGGGAATTCGCAATAACGAGCGCGGCACAAACACCAATCGGGTCGTCCTGTTTCGCAAGGCCTAACCGGCCTGCGCTCGTGCGCGGGAACGCGCCCTACTCGACCGCGCTCACCCGCACGTTGTCGAAGGCGACGTCTGTCCCTGGGGCATCAATCAGCGTCAGCGCGAAGACGCCGATATCCCCGCTGGCGAACAAGCTGTCTTCGCGCGAGGCGATGAACTGATCGTTGACGAAGAACGAGAGCTTCGTCCCCTGCATGACGACCTTGATGCGATTCACTTGGCTGCCCAGGCGAATCGCAGGATGTGGTTGCCAGTCGTCCCAGTTATTCCACACGCCGTCTTGGACGTAGCCGGCCCGCCAGTAGCCGTCGGACGAGATGGCGAAGTGATAGAAGCTGTTGCGGTCCTGCATGCGAAAGATCACGCCGAAGCCGTTATCCATCGGCCCGCCCCTGGGCTGGGCGTCCACCTCGAAGACGCCATCGCCGAAGCGCTGGCCGGCGGCGCTCCACTGAATCAGGTTCTCGCGCTTGATCACAATGCGCAGCGTGCCGGCGTCGTAGGTCACATCGGCGTTCAGATCGGAGAGCGTCTCCCAGCCACTGTTTGGGTTGCTGAAGTCGTCGCTATAGGGCAGAGGGGTGAGCGACGAGGTGGGTTGCATGACCCCACAGGCGGTCAATGCAAGGGTCAACACGCAGAGCAACCTGGTCAGCATGTGTCGGCCTAATGATAGCGCTGCCAAGAGGCGACAGATGATGAAAGGGTCACCGCAACTTGCTGCCGAGATGCGCTCTGACCCTCTGCTAGCACCCAAAGCGATGCGCAGCGAGCGCGCTCCTGCGCCAGTCCAGCGCAGCCGCCTCAGCAGGCCGGCAAGCGCCAAGGGGAGAGCATGCAGCCGTCGTCGTCGAAGGCAAGCAGTGTTTCGCCCACGATCTGCAAGTTCGGATGTGCCTCGATCTGTGGAAGAAGGTTCTCGCTCATCCAAAGCTGGCGAAGGGCCAGCGTGTTGCGGGCAAAGACGAAGGTCGGCGCTTGGCCGGGGTGGACGCCGCAACAGCGCACGGCAACCT
>JAGHYX010000288.1 GCA_017743375.1 Chloroflexota bacterium | reverse complement strand
TTGCGCGTGAACGGCGCATCGTCGGCAACCGTGATCGGAAAGCCGAACCAACTCGGATCTGAACCAGGCGTGGCCTGCGGCAGGATGAAGAATTCCGCGAGGTCACTCAGCCCTTGCCACAGGACCTGAAAGTTCCGCCGCCGCGCCTCGATGAACGCCGGCAGCTTGGCGAGCTGGGCAACGCCCACCGCAGCCTGCATGTCGGTGGCTTTTAAGTTGTAGCCGATGTGGGAGTAGGTGTATTTGTGGTCGTAGCCTTCTGGCAGCTCGCCGAGCTGCCAGCCGAAGCGCTTGCCGCAGGTGTTGTCCTTGCCCGGCTCACACCAACAGTCGCGCCCCCAATCGCGGAAGGACTCGACCAGCGTCTTCAGCTTGCTGTTGTCCGTCAGCACGCATCCGCCCTCGCCCATCGTGATGTGATGCGCGGGGTAGAAGCTGACGGTGGCCAAATCGCCGAATGTGCCTACCTTCTTGCCCTGGTAGGTCGCGCCCACCGCGTCGCAGCAGTCCTCGATCAGCCAGAGCTGGTGGCGGCGGGCGAAGTCAACCACGCGCTGGACATCGAACGGGTTGCCCAAGGTGTGGGCGAGCATGATGGCGCGGGTGCGATCCGAGAGCGCAGCCTCGAGTTGGTCAGCATCTATGTTGTAGGTTGGGATGTGGATATCCACAAAGACGGGCACGAGCTGGTTTTGGAAGATCGGGTTGACTGTGGTGGGGAAGCCGGCGGCGACTGTGATCACCTCGTCCCCTGGGCGCAGCGCGCGCTCGCCCAGCTTGGGCGAGGTCAGGCAGCTCAAAGCCAGCAGATTGGCCGACGAGCCGGAGTTCACCAGCATGGCGTGCCGCAGGCCGAAGAAGCGCGCGAACTCGCGCTCAAACTGCGCGGCGAAGCGCCCTGTGGTCAGCCAGAAGTCCAGCGCCGCTTCGACCAAGTGTTTGATCTCCGCATCGTCGAACACCCGACCGGATACCGGCACAGGCGTCACGCCCGGCTGGAAGGGCACAGGCGCAAACGCTTCCTTGTAGTATTCAGCCACGAGCTGGAGGATCTCAGCCCGCAACTGTGTTGCTCTCTGGTTCATGGGCGAAGAACTCTCTATACCACTGGATCGTCCGGTTCAACCCCTCGTCCAGGCTAAACAGCGGTCGCCAGCCCAGCACACGGCGCGCCTTCTCCGCGCTGAGGTATTGATGGCGGATCTCATTGCTGGCCTCGTTGCGGATGTCCGGCGTCAACGAGGAGCCCATGCGTTTGAGGATCTCGTTGACCAGCTCCAGCGCAGTAATCTGAAGCTCGTTGGAGAAGTTAAAGGCTTCGCCGCGCAGCGAGCGGTCTTCGGCCAGCCGCTCGGCCAGCAGCATGTAGGCCGCTGCGCCGTCCTCGACGTAGAAGTAATCCCGGACATAGCTCCCATCCGAGCGGATGATCGGGCGCTGGCCGCGCAGCACGGCGCGGATCGTGCCCGGCACGATGCGGTTCCAGTTCAAGTCGCCGCCGCCGTAGAAGTTGCCGCAGCGCGTGATGGCGACGGGGAGTTGATAGCTATGGGCGTAGGCGTGGGCGATCAGGTCGGCGCATGACTTGCTGACGTCGTAGGGATGACGCCCCTTCAGGGGTGCGTCTTCGGCGTAGGGCAGTCGCTCCTGATCACCATAAGCCTTGTCTGAAGAGGCGATGACGATTTGCTTTACGGACGGGCTGCGCCGGCAGGCTTCCAGCAAAGCCCAGGTGCCCCTGATATTGGTGTCAAAGGTGGAAACCGGATTGCGGTTGGCCACGCCGACGATGGTTTGGGCGGCCAGGTGAATCACCGTGTCAATCTCATATTCGCCGAGGGCGCGCTCAAGCAGTTCCTGGTCGCGCACGTCGCCGCGCACGACCTTCACGCGCTCAATCAGGCTGCTCCGCACGAGTTCGCACTGCGGCACCCAGTCGCGCACCAGGCAAATGACGTCGGCGCCGGCCGCCAGCAGGCGCTTGACCAGCCAGCCGCCGACCAGGCCGGTCGCGCCGGTGACGAAGACAGGGCGGTCGGACCAGAATGCGTCGGTCATAGGGTCTTCCACGGCGCGCGGCCGCTCTGCCAGATTTCCTCTAGGATTTGCTTCTCGCGCAGCGTGTCCATTGGTTGCCAGAATCCCTCGTGGCAGTACGCCATCAGTTGGCCGTCGCGGGCAAGCTGTTCGAGCGGGTCGCGCTCCCAGATCGTGTCGTCACCTTTGATGTAGTCCAGCACCTTGGGGTGCAAGACGAAGAAGCCGGCGTTGATCCAGCCGGCGGCGGCCTGTGGCTTCTCAGCGAAGCGAACGACCTGGTTGCCTTCAAGCTGGATATCCCCGAAGCGCGCCGGCGGATGGGCGGCTGTGACCGTCGCCAATCGGCCATGGCTATGGTGAAAGGCGACCAGCGCGCGGATGTCCACGTCGGCGAGGCCATCGCCATAGGTCATCATAAAGCAGTCATCGCTGAGCCAGGGCTTGAGCCGCAGCAGCCGGCCACCGGTCATCGTGGCCAGGCCGGTGTCCACCAAATGCACCGTCCAATCATGGCGCAGGCCGTCGTGCACAGTGACCTGGCCAGTATCGAGCTGGACGGTGATGCTGCTGTTGAGCGCATAATAGTTCAGAAAGTACTGTTTGATCACCTCGCCTTTGTAGCCGAGGGCGAT
>JAGHYX010000287.1 GCA_017743375.1 Chloroflexota bacterium | reverse complement strand
CGCAACAGCGAGAACTCGTTCTCAAAGGCAGCGAAGACCTGCAGGCCGTGGCTCTCGGCGCGCGCGATCATCCTGCGCAGGAATCCGCGCGGGCAATGCCCCCACGGTCGGTCGCCGTCGTAGAGATCGGTCAGCACGCGCGCATGGCCCTCGGCATAAGGCAGCGGCGTGAATGTGCTCCAGTCGGCCCGCATGTGGGCCTCGCCTGCCGGCGTCAGGCCCGATCCGGGCGAAAGCGCGTCATACATCACAGGCAGCGCCTGCTGAGCTACAGCGATGCCCACCCCTTCATCGCCGAAATAGCTCTCTATAAACGTCGTGCGCACGGCTTTAGCGCGAATCACGTTGGCATTGTCACACCAAATGAAGCGCACAAAGCGAAGGCCGCGTTGTTTGATGATGTGGAGGATCTCGCTAGGTGATGTCATGGCCGTACTAAAAACGTTCGCGGGCATGATCGCGCACGCCCGCGAACGTCACTGCCCCGTTAGCACATTGCCGCTCTAGGGCTTGATTTCCTTGACAAAGCTGTATTTGCCGTCCTGCACCTTGATAATGCTGACCGTTTTATCGGGCTTGCGCTGACCATCCACATAGGTGATCTGGCCGGTGACGGCGTTGAAGCCCTTGGTCGCTGCCAAGGCATCACGAATCGCCTTTGGCTCGGCCGAGCCGGCGCGCTTGATTGCATCGGCGATCAAGTTGAGCGTGTCATAGCCGAGCGCAGCAAAAGCGTTCTCCGGAGGACGGCCATACTCTTCGGTATATGCCTTAACGAAGGCTTGGACCTTTGGATCGGGATTATCCAGGCCGGCGTGCGTTGAGTAGAACACGTCGTCAGCATCCTCTCCTGCCACCTCAGCGATGAGCGGTGTATCAAAACCATCGCCGGAGATGATGGGCGCGGTCAGGCCTGCTTCGCGGAACTGTTTGGTCGTGATGCCGGCCTCACTCGGCACCGCCGAGATGAAGAGCACATCAGGTTGAGGATTCAGTGCCTTGACTTTCGCAATCTGCGCAGAGAAGTCGGTATCGCCAGACCTGTAAATATCCTCCAGCACGATTGAACCGCCGCGGCTTGTGAAACGCTCCTTGAAGAACTTCGCCAGTGCCGTGGTGAAATCATAAGCCTGGTCCACAAGCATATAGGCCGTTTTGGCCCCTAAGTCGTCAATAGCGTAATCCGCAATCGCATAGGCCTGCGCATCATCGCCAAACGGAGCCATGAAGAAGTAGTCGCCGATTTGCTCCGGCAAGGTGGGCAAAGTTGCGCCAGCGGTGACGAAGGGGATGCCGGCTTTCTGAGCAATCGGGCCGGCAGCCAACGCAAAGGTTGAATCGTTCAAACCACCAATCGCAACCACTTTGTGGACGTTGATCATTTCAGAGGCAGCGTTGGTGGTCGCAGTCTGATCTGTCTTGCCATCAATGGCGATCAGCTCAATTGGCCTGCCGAGCAAACCACCAGCAGCATTGATTTGCTTGGCGGCAAGCTTCATCCCGTTGAGCCCGGGCGCATCGATCGAAGACATGCCACCAGTGACACCATAAAGCGCGCCGATTTTGATCGGCTCAGCAGGTGGCGCTGGTTGCTGCTCTGCTGGACGCGCTGGCGGCGGCGCAGCACAAGCAGAAAGGCCAAGTGCGAAAGCTAAAGCAAAAGCGGGCAAATTCGGGAGAATCTGTCGAACTTGAATCATCTCTTCCTCCTTAAACTCTGGGCCTGTGCGCGCTCAGCGTCTCGGGTGAAGCACTGCTAATTATCCCAGAGACAGCGCTATCGCGCAAACACCAAAGGTTAAGCGGTGCGCCGCGCTTCGCCAACGGGGGCAACAGGTTGTGTTGGGCGGTCTCTGCGCAGCAAGAGAGCGATCACATCGCCAATTTCGCGCTGCCCCATCAGCCCCTGTGGGCGGAAGAGCATTACTGCGAGCATCAACACTGCGACAACGACCTGGCTAAGGCCATAGAGCGGCTGGCCACCAATAGCCAGCGCGGTTTCAACGCGCCGCAGCAACTCCGGCAGCAGCGTCATAAGCGCTGCGCCGAGCACCGAACCGCTGATGCTGCCCATGCCGCCAATGACCACCATCGCTACTACATTGAAGGTGAGCAGAAACGAGAACGACGAAGGGGTTATCGCTGTGATCAAGTGCGCCCAAAGTGCGCCGGCGACGCTGGTGAAGATCGCGCTGGTGACAAATGCAAACAGGCGCGTGCGAAAGACGCGCACACCTCGGCAAGCAGCAGCCAACTCATCTTCGCGCACGGCCATCATCGCGCGGCCCAAAGGGGAATACACGATGCGCCAGATCACCAACACTGTGATCAGCATCCAACCATACGCCCACAGCAGATTAGTGAACGGGGGAAGACCGCTAATGCCGCGCGCGCCGCGAGTGAGTGCTTGCCAGTTTAGCGCCACAACCTGTAGGATCACCATGAGGCCCAGGGTAGCCACAGCAAGGTAATGCCCACGCAGGCGAAGCACTGGCAAGCCCACCACGAAAGCAACCAAGCCGGCCAGCACACAGCCGAGTAACGTTGCGACCGGAAAGGGCAGCGCTATCTGGCCTAACCACGGCGGCAGATCAGGCAATGCAATGGCCTTGGTCTGTGCAGGCAGCGTGAGGATGGCTGAGGTGTAAGCGCCGATGGCCATGAAGGCCGCAGGGCC
>JAGHYX010000286.1 GCA_017743375.1 Chloroflexota bacterium | reverse complement strand
GGGTTGTCGAACGCGGCGCGATTGAGGCCCACCGCCGGCGCATGCGCGGCGAAGAGCGGCAAAGGTCGGAGTGGGAGTTGCCCGCTGGGGAGCGTCGTGGCGGGTATGTGTTTGAACTGCTGAGTGAGCCGGAGTTGCTGGCAGCGCGCCAGACTCGTTCGACCAGAGGGGTATCAGGCGATGATGAATCTCCGTCGCCGGTGACTACCACGCGCCTGTTGCTGCTTGGCGATGCGGGAAGCGGGAAAACAACGACTCTGCGCTATGCCGCGCTTCGCCTGGCTGAGGCGTATCGCCGGGGTGATGCTGCGTTGCTGGCGAGCGATGCCGCCGGTTTGCATCTTCATCTGCGACGGGCGCCGTTGCCCATCTATGTGCGCCTGACGCTTTTTGCCGCGTCGATCCCGGCCGATCTGCGCGAACTGCCGCCGCAGGAGCGGGAACGCTACACCGGCGCGCCGGCCGACCTGTTCCTCACGTGGCTGGATCGCGAGGCGGCAAGGCATTGCGAGATTCAGGAGGGCGCGCTGTCGTCGCTGATCAGGAAGAACGACGGCAACGTGCTGCTCCTGCTCGACGGGCTGGATGAAGCGGGTGATGAACAGCGCCGCGCGTACCTGGCGCAGGTGATTGACAATCTCGCGCGCCGGTATGATAAGCAGCGCTACGTCGTCGCAAGTCGCACGGCAGGCTACGGCGGGCTGGTCTACCTGCCCGACTTCCTGGAGCGGCACCTCAGCCCGCTGGATGAGCAGGAAGCGCAGGCGCTGCTGCGCAAGTGGTTCGACGCCGTGTATGCGCGCCTGCACGCGATCGGGCGGCGGCGACAGGACGCCGCTGCCGATCAGGTCGCGCAGCTCTGGGAAGTCATTGAGCGCAATGATCGCCTGCGGGACATGGCGACGAATCCGCTGTTGCTGACGGTGATGGCGCTGCTCCAGTTCAACAGCGTCCGGCTCCCCGACCAGCGCGCGAAACTGTACGAGAAGTTGATCGAACTCCTCCTCGACCTCTGGCGCAGGCAGAATGTTGCCAGCGACACGCTGGTGACGAGCGTTGCGCAGCTTGCGTCCGAGCAACGCCGGCTGGAAGCGCTCGCCCTCGCAATGCAACAACAGCCGCAGCAGGTGCGCGAGGTGACCCTCCGCCAGGCGCAGGAATGGCTCAGCCCGCTGTATGTCGAACGATTGAAGATCGACCGCGAAGAAGCCGACAGGCGGGTGCATGATCTGCTGCGCCGCCTTGCCGTCGACAGCGGGATCATCCAGCAGCGCGAGGAGCGCTACGCCTTTTCGCACTACACGTTTCAGGAGTATCTGGCGGCGCGAGCGCTCGACAGCCTCGACAACCGCGACGGCGCGCCGGACAGCGTGGCGTTTCTTCTGGAGCGCAGCGCAGACGCGCGCTGGCGCGAGACCCTGCTGCTCGCCGCTGGCTATTGGAGCAATGGTCAGCAGATCCATAAGACGGAGCGGCTCCTGCGGGGATTGCTCGACAGGCGCGATCCCGAAAACCTGCTGCTCGCCGCCGCTGCTCTTGCCGATGTCGGCGCGGTCGAGGAACTCACTGGCCTGCGCAATGAAGCCACCGCCCGCCTGCGCGCCCTCGCGGCCCTCACGGAGGACTGGCAAAGCGCCGCCCACCCCGACCCGGCGCTGCGCAACCGCGCCGCGACTATGCTCGACCGGCTTGATTCCGATACCGACCGCCCGGGGCTTGATCTGACGAAGCCCGACTACTGGGCGAACCGCATCGAGCCGGGGACGTTCAGCATGGGTGATACGAACGGCCAATACGACGGCGAAAAGCCGCAGTTCGACTACACCATCCGCCGGCCCTACGCCCTGGCGCGCTTCCCGGTGACTAACCGCCAGTACCTGCTCTTCGTCGAGGCCCTGGCAGGGCGCGGCGCGCCCGAGGCCGTCGCGGCGGCGAATCGGCTGAAGGATCTGATGAAGCAGCACGGAGAAACCCCGGAAACGTATAACGGGTTCCGCCCGCGCTTCTGGCCCGGCGCGCGCTACCGGGCCGGCGAGGGCAACCACCCGGTGGTCGGCGTCACATGGTATGCGGCCACGGCCTTCGCCTGGTGGGCCGACGCCTGGCTGCGCGCCCTGGGTGTACTGAAGGAGGGCGAGGAGGTGCGCCTGCCCACCGAGGCCGAGTGGGAGCGGGCGGCGGCCTACCCGCCGACCCTGCCGGGCAGCGACCCCCGTACCGGGCGGCGCGAGTACCCCTGGGGCGCGGAGTTGACAACCGCGACCAGCGGGAGTATGATTGCCAGCATTCAGGCTAACATCGACGAGAGCAAGATCAGCGGAACCTCGGTGGTGGGCATCTTCCCCCACGGCGCGGCAGCCTGCGGGGCGGAGGAACTGGCGGGGAATGTCTGGGAGTGGTGCAGCACGCCATATCTGGAGTATCCGTTCAAGGACGAGGTGAGCGCAGAAAGTCTTTACACAAAAAACAAACGTGCTGGTGGAACATACGTGCTGCGCGGCGGCTCGTGGCTCTTCACTCGCGCCCACGCCCGTTGCGCCTGCCGCGACGACTACTCCTCTGGCCCCGGCATCGGCCTCATCGGGTTTCGTCTCGCCCGTTTGTTCTCCTCTTGCTAATAGCCGATAGCTGATAGCCGATAGCCGATAGCCGATAGCTGATAGCCGATAGGCGATAGCCGATAGGCGATAGCCGATAGGCGATAGC
>JAGHYX010000285.1 GCA_017743375.1 Chloroflexota bacterium | reverse complement strand
CAGTATAGTAGGAGATGTGATAAGGCGCGCACGTGCACTTTTTGTCCTGCTCATTCTGGCCTTGAGCATGACAAGCTGGCCGGCAGGACAGTGGTCAGCGGCTTATGCCCAGCCGACGACGCTTGAGCCGGCGCTGAGCGCGGCGCTGGCCAAGGCAGGCGAGGACGAGGCGATCCGCGTGATCGTGCGGCTGGCCGATGCGGAGCACAGTGCGCTGATTGAGAGCCAGTTGCGCGAACCCCTCGCGCGGCGCATCGCGCAGCGCACGGCGTTCGTGCGCGCGCTGCGACACGCCGCCGAGTCCGCGCAGCGCGATCTACTGGCCTACCTGGATCAACCTCGCGTAGCGCAGCAGGTCTCGGACGTGCGCCCGCTGTGGGCGATCAACGCGGTAGCGCTGGCGGCGCGGCCGGCGGTCGTGCAGGCGTTGGCCCGCCGACCCGACGTGCGCAGCGTGGCGCTCGACCGCTGGCAGAAATGGATACACGGAATTCCCTCTCCACTGGCCGCCGGCGTGTTGACGCCCGCGCTCCAGGCGCGCGCGCCGCTGAGCACAGCCCTAGAGGCGCGCATTCAGTCTGGCCCGCTCGATCCCGGCCAGACTACTTGGGGCATCGCCAAGATCGGCGCCGACCGCGTCTGGCGCGAGCTGGGCGTCACCGGCAGTGGCGTCGTGGTGGCCAACATAGACACGGGCGTGGACTGGAACCATCCGGCGCTGAAGCCGCGCTACCGTGGCTGGAGCGGCGGGCCGGCTGCTGATCACCTGCACAACTGGTTCGACGCGACAGGCGAGGGCGCTGTCTATCCTTCTGATGTCAATGGCCACGGCACGCACACGATGGGCACAATCGTGGGCGAGGGTGGGATCGGCGTGGCGCCTGGCGCGCGCTGGATGGCCGCCAAGGCGTTCAATGGCCAGGGCTATGCTCTGTTGAGCTGGATTCACGCGGCGTTCCAGTTCATGTTAGCGCCGAACGGCAATCCGGCGATGGCCCCGCACATCGTCAGCAATTCGTGGGGCAGCGACGACGGGAGCAGCACTGCCTTTCGCGACGACGTGCGCGCGCTGCGCGCGGCGGGCATCTTCGCGGTCTTTGCTAATGGCAACCGTGGGCCGGCTGCCGGCACAGTTGGCTCGCCGGCCAGCTTGCCCGAGGCGATCGGCATTGGCGCCAGCGACCCCGATGACGACGTGGCGCGCTTCTCCAGCCGCGGGCCGTCGCCCTTCAACGTCATCCGCCCGCACGTCGTGGCTCCTGGTGTAGGGGTGCTCTCGACCTTTCCGGGCGGAGGCTATGCGACGGCCAACGGCACATCCATGGCGACCCCCCACGCCGCCGGCGTCGCCGCGCTCCTGCTCAGCATTAGCCCGACGCTCGACATCACCGCCACGCTGTTCGCCCTCACCAGCACCGCCAAGCCGCTCTCGACCACGCTGCCCAACAACGACAGCGGCTGGGGGCGCCTGGATGCCTATCGGGCGGTCCTTTCAGTGATGCCCCACGGGGTGATCACCGGCCATGTGATGCACGCCGGCCAGCCGATCAGCGGGGCGCAGGTGGTGGCCCACGACGGGACGCTCTCGCCGAGCGCGGTCAGTGATGCGCAGGGGCGCTACGCCATCGTCGCCCCGCCGGGGATATATACAGTCACCGCGAGCGCCTTCGGCTTCTTCCCCAGCACTTCCCCGCCCCAGATCGTGACGGCTGGCCAGTCGCGGCGGGTGGATTTTGCGCTGGCGCTGCGGCCTTCCGGCGTTGCGCGCGGCATTGTGACCGACGTCGTGAGCGGCAGGCTGTTGACGCAGACGGTGGTGAGCGCGTTGGGCACGCCGGTCAGCTCGCGCGCCGACGTGGGGCCTGGGTACTACGTGCTCAACCTGCCCGCCGGCACATACACCATCGAAGCGCGCCTGAACGGCTACCTGGTGCAGACCCAAACGGTCACGGTGAGTGACGGCCAGATTAGCGAGGCGCACTTCGCGCTGACCCCAACCCAGCGCCTCTTGTTCGTGGATAGCGGGGCGTGGTACTACGCCAGCGCTGCCGACCATTACCGCCGGGCGTTTGATGCGTTGCGCCTGGCCTACGACGAGGTGCGCGTCAAGCAGGTGCCGCGCGATACGCCGACGATCACCACGCTGCTGGGGTATGACGCGGTGATCTGGTCCGCGCCGTTCGACGCGCCGGGGCTGGTGGGCGCGGGCGACGCGATCTCGCGCTATCTGGCTGCCGGTGGCCGGCTGCTGCTGAGCGGTCAGGACGTGGCGTTTTACGACGGGAGCTGGGCGTTTCACCCCTATTTCAATCGTTTGAACGCGGTCTATCTAGCTGACGATGTGCCATCTCGCCGGGTGATTGGCGCGCCTGGCACGTTGCTGGCCGGGCGGGCGTTCAGCATCGCCGGCGGCGATGGCGCGGACAACCAGGGAGCGGTGGACGTGGTGGGCCTGCGCAATGCTGATCTTGGCTTACCGGTAGCGCGCTATCAGGGCGATGTGCGCCCGAGCGCCTGGGCCGGCGTATATGCGGGAAGCTGTCTGCCTTACCGTTCGGCGCTGTACGCCTTTGGCCTGGAGGCGATTGACACGACCGCCGAGCGCGCCGCGGTGATCAGCCGCACGCTCGCAGCTTTTGCTGCTCTCAGCCCGACGGTCGGTGTCGCACTGGCGCACCAACCGCATCCGAACTTTGACCTGCCGGCGGCCTTGCCCGGACAGACCATCACCCA
>JAGHYX010000284.1 GCA_017743375.1 Chloroflexota bacterium | reverse complement strand
GGTCAACCCCCTCGAAGATGATCCTCGCTCGACTCCCATACGGGGAGTGCGAGCTGAAGCAGAGTATTTTCCTTTCGTCCATATTCCTCCTTTTGCCGCCGCTGACGGGGGCGGCTTCCGATTCCCGCCCATGCCAGCTCCTTCGGCGCACGGGCGGGGATGCGCCGAATTGCGCGACCCTGGCCTATCTGCACCAACGAGCGACCCAGGCCAGCGCGCCCTCGACGTCGCTAAATGCGCCGTCGAGTTGTGCCTCGAACGCGGCGCGCAAGGCGTGCCCCATCTTTGGCCCGGGCGACCAGCCCAGGGCCAGGAGATGTTTGCCCGACAGCAGCGGGACAGGGGGGCGCTCCAGCACCCCTGCCCGCGCGCCGAGCGTCAGCAGCGCCGCGCGCGCCTCATCGCCCAGCAGGTGGGCGAGGTCGCCCAACGCCAGGCCTTCCTGGCCGAGCAGGTGCGCAAGCCGGCGTGCGCCTGACTCACAGCGCCGGGCCGGGTCAGCCCAGCGCTCCAGCGCCTCGCGCAGCGCCATCACGCGCCCGATCACCCGCCCGGGCGCGCCGATGCGGGCGAGGAACTCCCGCGCCGCGACAGGCGTCGCGTCGGCGCACAAAGAGGCCAGCAGCAGCGCCGTCCGCGCCTGAGCCAGTGGCGCCGCTGCCAGCGCGTCGAGTCGCCCGGCGTCGACCGGCTGCGGGACGGCCAGGGCCTCAAGCCATCCCGCCGCTGCCAGCGCCGCCAGCCCTGCCGAGGGGACGCGGGAGCGGGTCGCCCACTTCTCCCACTCGCCCCACACGCGCTCCTTGGGGAGCGCGCTGAACTCGCTGACCAGTGTCTGGCACAGGAACGCAGTTTCGGCGGCCAGGGTGAAGCCCCAGCGCGCCGCGAACTGCATCCCGCGCAGCACGCGCAGCGGGTCTTCGGCGAAGGCCGGCCCGACGTGGCGCAGGGTGCGCGCCTCCCAATCCCCTCGCCCGCCGTAGAAATCCAGGACTTCGCCCGTGAGCGGGTCGAGCATGACCGCATTCACGGTGAAGTCCCGACGCGCGGCAGCCTGCTCAGGGGTCATCGTCGGGTCGGGAGTGACGATGAACCCCTTGTGCCCCCGTCCGGCCTTGTTCTCCCTGCGCGGCAGGGAGACGTCGATCTCGCCGTTCGGTGTGCGCAGTTTGAACACGCCGAACGACGCGCCGACGGCGCTGACCGGGCCGAAGCCAGAGAGAATACCGAGCACGGCATCGGGCGAAAGCCCGAAGACCTCGATGTCGAAGTCTTTTGGGGGATCGCCCGAAAAAACCAGGTCGCGCGCCCCGCCGCCGACCAGGAAGGCCCTTCCTCCGGCGGCGGCGAAGGCGTGCGCAAGCGCTTCAAGCATCACCTGCTCCTTCCCCGCCCTGCTTGGCGGCCCCCTGCGCGCGGATCGGGCGGGTTGAATCAGCCGCGGGGTGAGGGGGGTTATCCGTTCTCCCAAAGCACTTCCCCACTGGGGGAGAAGTGCTGAAAAGGGAGGGGCAATGGCTTGCCCTCGAACTCCCGCGCAACTTGCGCGGGGATGACCCAGCATGGAACGTTCTCTTCGCACTCCATATAGAGTGCGAAGAGGCAAGCTACGGACAGATTGTCAAACGACTTCACGCCCTTGAGGGATTCAAGGTCGTGAACGACTGAGTATTGCCCGTTCGGGCTCTCCATGAGCTCGAACAGGCATAGGATTGCTTCGTCAATGTCTATCATCACTTACTCCTTTCCCGCCCTGCTTGGTGGCCCCCTGCGCGCGGATCGGGCGGGTTGAATCAGCCGCGCGCGGGGTTCCTTCCTCTCAGTCGCCTATCCCCAGCGCGGCGCGCCCCGACTCGCCGCGCTGGAGCAAATCGCCCACATCCTTCGCCCCGCCCCACTCCACGCCGACGACCACGCCGGCGTCGAGCAGCGCCTGAGCGTGCGCCAGCGCTGCCGCGTCGCCTGCCGCGCGCAACCGCGCGTAAGCTTGGCGGCAGACCAGGACGCGCACCGTCCGCCCGGGCTGCAGCGCCTCGGCCAGCCGCCGCGCTGCGCCCCACCCTGCCCCGTCCTGGTCAGGCAAAACCGTCACCGGCCCGACCAGGTACGGCAGGACGGCGCGCTCGCCCGTCCCCAGCATGGCCACCAGGCGGTAATACCGCCCGTAGCCCCACTGAGCGAGCGCGGCCAGATCAACCGCGCCCTCGACCACCAGCGTGCCCAACACCGGCTCGCCGAAGACCATCGGCGCCTTGGGCAGGCTGAGGCCAAGGTACTTCGGCCTCTGGCGCGGGCGCAGGGCGCGCCCGATCAGGAACACCACCTGGCCGCCGAGCGAACGCACGGGGAACACCAGGCGCTCGCTCAGCGCGTCGGTGGCTACGCCGACCACCAGCTTGGCCTGGGCAACCGACGTCGGGTGCACGCCGCGCTCGAACAGCGCGCGCAACGTGCCGTGGCCGGGGGCATATCCCAGGCCGAGTTGCCTGGCCGTGTCCTCGCTGATCCCGCGGGCGCGCAGGTACTCGCGCGCCGGCGCGCCCTCGTCCGCCCACAGCAGCTCGGCGTAGAACGCCTGCGCTGCGGCGAGGGCGGAGAGGACATCGGCGGGAAGCTCAGTGGGCTTGGGGAGAGGGCGGATGGGGCGCGTGAGGGGGACATCCTCGCCGCGCAGCCAGCGCCGCCTGATCCTGTCTCTTATACACATCT
>JAGHYX010000282.1 GCA_017743375.1 Chloroflexota bacterium | reverse complement strand
TGCTGAACCCGTAGCAGGGCCAGGCGAAAGAAGCTGGCCGCATCTTCAGGGAGAGCACTTATCCTGTGTCGCAGCCCAAGCAGATGGCGGAGTTCCTTGTCGGTGAACGCCCTGGTCAGCCGTGCCGGCAGCGCCGGCAGCGTCGCCTCCGGCCTATAGGCCATGATGTCCTGCAGTTGGGCCTCGAGCATGGCTTTGTCCAAATGCGCCAGCTTTGCTTGGCTGACGAACACGCTCAACGGCGAAAGATCAACACCTACAGCGCGGTAGCCCAAGTCGCAAGCGCGTCGAACTGTAGTGCCCGCCCCAACGAACGGGTCAAGGACGCTGCCTCGCGGCGGCAGGGGATACGCTTTCAGAATCTCGTCCACGAGCTGGGGCGAGAAGCTGTGCGGAAACCAAAACCAGCGATGCACCGGCTGCGCCTTGAGCAACTGCGGGGTAACGCAATCGCGCAGCTCAAGGCGATATTCAAATCCCTTCGGCAGCCGCGGCAACTGAGCGTGCCTCATTTTGCGGCTCGGCTTTGTCGGAACGGCGGTCGTGGGAAGCGGATTTTGACCGGCTGGCGGTAGATGGGGTGCGAGAGGATCAGCTCGCCCTTGTCCAGTCGCGTGAGGTGATAGCGGATATCCTGATCGAGGAAGCGGTAGTTGCCGGCGTTGATCTCAGCGCTGTCGCTGCGCCCCAGGACTTTGGTGGCCGAATTGCCCGTCACGCGCTCATGCACTGCGCTGAGGAATTGCTGGGCCGAGAACAGGATCATGCCGAAAGACCGCCCGCGCTCGGCGATGTCCAGCACTTGATCGAGGATGGGGGAGGACTCGCCATGGCCGCGGGCCGGCGCGTACTTGTTCAGCTCGTCTACGAAGATGATAACTTTCTCCGGGGGCGTATAGTCGTCGAACGGCAGCATCTCGCCCGAATACAGGCCGTAGACCGTGCGCAGCACATCACCAAAGACCAGGGTTTGCTCTTCGGGCGCGAGCCGAGCGATGTCCACCACATAGGTATGCCCGCCCTTGATGTTGCCGATCTCCTCTTTGATGGTGGTCATGCGGGTGGAGAGCTGCGAGACGAAGATGCCGGTTTGCCGAGTCTTGACCACCCGACGCAGCAGGCGCAGGAAGCGCCCGACGCTGGAGGGGTGGATGTTTTGGAATTTCTGCGGTATGCCTTGCTGGACCAGCGGCGGCTTGGTCAGCAGGTCGTCCCACGTCTGCACCGCCCGCCAGGCCGGCTCATTCCCACTCAGGCCGCTCATGATCTCGCCGATGATCGCGCCTAGGGTGTCGTTTGGGTCGGGAATGTCTGAGAAGAGTAAGTCCAGCTTGGGCGCTGTCTCGCGCAAAGCATAGGCATACACCTTATGCTGCTGAGGCAACGGGTCAGCGAAGCAGTTCGGTCTGCCCGTTGTATCCGTCTGCTTCCCGTTCGGCAGAAGGTAGTGGACGCGATCCTCTGGCCATGGCTTCGGCTCCAAGCCAAGCTGCTTCCACACCTTCTCTTCTTCCTCTGAAAGCTCGCGCGGCTCGTGGATGTGCAGCAGGTCGTCGTATTTGACGTTGAGCAGGATCACCGCGATCTCATCCTGCGCGCTCTTCTGCAGCAGGGCCTGGATGAGGAACATCGCATACGACGTCTTGGTGGCCAGGCCGGAGATGCCGGAGATGTTGACGTGGCCCGCTTCCGGGCCGAGCACAAAATCCCGGTCGAGATACGCCACGGCCTGCGCGCCGTTGCTCATCTGGATCAAGCCGGCCGGCACGCGCCGGCCCTCCGGGATGCCGTCAATGCCCAGCGCCCGATGAATATCCTCCTCGTCGGCGAAGTAAACCCGTGACTCGTTCCGCACCGGCATGTAGATATCCGCGCTGTTGGAGAGCACGGCCGCCTCGGCCACATTGGCGCCTTGCCGAGGGGTCTGCGGGGGTTGATTGACCTCCTCGCCGAAGTCGTTGGAGATCAGATTCGCCAAGTGGCTGCCAGCGTCGGTGAAATGCTTGATGTTGGTCACCAGGCCAAACGTGCGACTTGGTTCGTTGCTGCCCTCGGCTGGAAAGTGTTCAGCAGCGACGATGTCAAACGGGTTGACGGTTTGATCAGGGTGGATCCAGAACTGGAACTTCTCAGCAGTGTTGGGGTCGCGGTCAGTCGCCGACCCGCGTCCGATAGGGTGATTATCCTTTTTAGTCGTCATATCCTCTAAGCAGACTTGAACGGCCAACGGATGCCAGACTTGAGCGCGTCTTCGGAGTAGAACAGGGAACGAACCACTCGTTCAGCGATGTAGATGGGGTAGAGATGCGCGTGCCAGCGCCCGTCGCGGCCATAGGGCGTGACCCGCCGCTCGGCGACCAGCCAGCCGCTGATCTCGTCCACCAGGTCGCTGTTCATCAGTTGTTTACTGGGGTTGGGCATCTCCACCTTGACCACGCCCATGAGCGGATAGTCCAACCCTCTTTGCGGTCGGATGCGCACATACCAGAACACGATCTTGCCCTCGTCGTTGCGAGAGAAGACCAGGGTGCGTTGGTTCTCTTGAAGGTCTTTGAGCAGCCCGAATAGGTTCAGCGTCTTGCTCCGCGGCCCAGTGCCTAACTTAAATAGGCTGTCGCGCCGGAAAGTCTTGGCCACGCCGACCAGCGGCGCGCCATCCCAATCCTCGAATTCGTTGCCCAGACTGCCGTCCATCACCAGCCATCCGCCGTCTTCGCGCTGAACGGAGCGCGCCAGGTCGAGTTCCAGTTCGCGCAT
>JAGHYX010000001.1 GCA_017743375.1 Chloroflexota bacterium | reverse complement strand
GCGAGTTGACCTGCGAGGAGCGCGCCCGCTATTTGAGCGAAGCGCGGCGCTGCTCCTGATCGGCGCGCCGCTCGATTCACATTTGTGAACGCCCTTCACATTTGCTTGACAATCGCACGCGCGCCATTAGGCTTCTGTATCACCAGAACTATGGCCACGACGCATGCTGTGCCTGAGAGCAGACTTGCTATGCTTGCCCAGATCGCCGAGTTGTATTTTGTCCATGGGCTGAACCAAGAACAGATCGCCCGCAAGACGAACTACTCGCGCTCGATGATCTCTCGGTTGCTGAGCGAGGCCCGCGATCAGGGCATCGTCGAGATCCGCGTTCATCACCCGCTGCGCCGCGCTGTCTCCTTGGAGCGCGACCTACAGGCCAGCTTTGGGCTGGAATACGTGCGCGTGTTGGAGAGCGGTCGCGTCTTTCAGAGCGATGCGCTCGGCAGGGTGGGGACGCTGGCCGCCGGCTTGCTCTCGGAACTGATTCGAGATGAGATGACGATCGGCGTCTCGTGGGGCAGCGCGCTCGCCGCGGTCGCTGGCGCGCTGCGCCCACAGCCGCGCAGCGGCATGTATGTCGTCCAGATGATCGGCTCGTTGGGCACGCGGCTGCCGGAGATAGACGGGGCCGAGTTGACGCGCCGCATCGCGCGCGCCTTCAGCGCCAAGTACGCCACGCTGCCCGCGCCGTTGTTGGTGGGCGATGAGCAAACCCGCGACGGCCTGATGCGCGACGCGCACATCCGCGAGGTATTCGCGCTGCTGCGCCGCGCACAGCTTGCCTTGGTCGGGATCGGCTCGGTCCATCCCGACCATTCGGCGCTGGTGAAGGCTGGCTTTCTTCGCCCGCGCCAGTCGCTGGAGATGCAGCGCCAGGCCGGCGCGGTGGGCGACGTGTGCGCGATCCCCTTTGACATCAACGGTCGCATCCTCGAGCTGCCGATCAGCCGGCGGGTGATGAGCGTGGATGCTTCGACGCTGACGCGCATTCCCATTCGCTTAGGTGTGGCCGCCGGCGAGGCCAAGATCGAACCTGTCCTCGGCGCGCTGCGAAGCGGTCTGGTGAATGCGTTGGTGACCGACGAGGTCGTCGCCGCCGGCATCCTGCGCGCGGTTAACACGGGCTAAACTAAGTCATTACACACTTCACGCCATGACCACTCATACCCTTGAGACAACCCCTCCATCCGCAGCGCTGTCCGCGTTATCCCCAGAGGCGCTGTTGAAGATGCTCTACACCATGCAGCTCATCCGCGCTTTTGAAGAAGCGGCTGAGCAGCAATACTTCGCTGGCAAGGTGCACGGCACTATGCACCTCTACATCGGGCAGGAGGCCTCGGCCGTGGGGTGCATCACCGCGCTACAACCCGGCGATCAGATCACCAGCACGCACCGCGGCCATGGCCACGCCATCGCCATCGGCCAGGACGTGCGCGAGATGATGGCCGAGCTGTTGGCCAAGCGCACCGGCGTCTGCCGTGGCTTCGGCGGCAGCATGCACATGGCCGACGTCAAGCTGGGCAACCTGGGCGCGAATGGCATCGTCGCTGGCGGCATGGGCAGCGCGGTCGGCGCGGCGCTCAGCGCGCATCTGCTCAAGACCGGCCGCGTGGTGATGTGCTTCTTCGGCGATGGCGCGGTGAGCAACGGCAACTTTCACGAGACGCTCAACATGGCGTCGATCTGGAAGCTGCCGGTGGTCTTCGTCTGCGAGAACAACCAGTATGCGATGAGCATGCCGGCCAAGCAGGCCATCCCGGTGCGGGTGGCCGACCGCGCCGCGGCCTACGCCATGCCGGGTGAACAGGTGGACGGGATGGACGTGCTGGCCGTGTATCAGGCGGCCAAGGCCGCTGTTGACCGCGCCCGCGCCGGCCAGGGGCCTTCGCTGATCGAGGTGGTGACCTATCGCTACAAGGGCCACTCGCGCAGCGATAAGCAGGTCTATCGCTCAAAAGAGGAGGTGCAGGCCTGGCAAGCCCGTGACCCGATCGCCCGCTTCGAGGCCCTGTTGATCGAACACGGCCTGCTCACCCGCGCCCAGGCCGATGACATCCGCAACCGAGCGGTCAAGGCCATCGAAGAAGCGGTGGCGTTTGCCGACGCCTCGCCGGAGCCAGATCCCTCGGAGTTGCTCAACGAGGTGTATTACGAGGAGCCGGCCAACCGCACCGACCCGGCGATGCGCGGCATCATGCTGGGGTCGCCCGCGCCGTTCAACGGTCGCCCATTGCCCACTTGGTTCACGCGCACTTTCGCTCGGCATGCCGGCAGCGAGCCGCCCCCGGGCGAACGCGAGCTGACCGGCAGCGAGGCGATCCGCGAGGCGATGGCCCAAGCGATGGAGGCCGCACCAAACGTCATCTTGATTGGCGAGGACATCGGCAAGTACGGTGGCGCGTTCGGCGTCACGCTGGGGCTGTATGACCGCTTTGGGCCCGAGCGCGTGCGCGATACCCCAATCAGCGAGAACGCGATCGCCGGCGTGGCCTTCGGCGCCGGCATGACCGGCCTGGTGCCGATCGCCGAGTTCCAGTTCCAGGACTTCGTGACGCTGGCCATGGAACAGCTTGTGCTCCAGGCGGCCAAGGTGCGCTACATGTTCGGCGGGCGCACGATCTGTCAGATGGTGGTGCGCCTGCCAGCCGGCAGCGGCACCGGCGCGGCCGCGCAGCACAGCGAGAGCTTGGAGTCTTGGTTCGTCAACGTGCCCGGCCTGAAGGTCGTCATGCCCAGCACGCCCTACGACATGAAGGGGCTGCTGCTGGCCGCCATCGCCGACCAGAACCCGATCATCTTCGTCGAGAACAAGTTGCTCTACAAGGCAAAAGGCCCTGTGCCGGAGCTGCCCTACATTGTGCCGATCGGCAAGGCCGCTGTGCGGCGCGCCGGGCAGCACGTGACCATCGTCGGGGCCGGCATCACCGTCCCGCGCGCGCTGGAGGCAGCAGCGCAATTGGCCGGCGAAGGCATCGAGTGCGAGGTGATTGACCTGCGCACGCTGAAGCCTTATGACCTGCACACGATCGTGCAATCGGTGAAGAAGACGGGCCGGCTGCTGGTGGCGCACGAGGCGCCGCTGATCGGCGGCTACGGCGCGGAGATCGCCGCTGCGATCGCCCAAAGCGAGGCGTTCGCTTATCTGGAAGCGCCTATCCTGCGCCTGGGCGGAGCCGACGTGCCGATCCCCTACAACCGGACGCTGGAACGGGCAGCGACGCCACAAGCTGAGGACATCGCCGCCGCTGCGCGCAAGCTGGCGCGCTTGCAAGTCTAGAGAAAGGAGCCAGCCATGGCGATCCCCATCATCATGCCCAAGTTCGAGATGGCCCAGGAGAGCGGGACGATCGTTCGCTGGCTGAAGCAGGTCGGCGACCCCGTGCACAAGGGCGAGGCCATCCTGGAGGTGGAGACCGACAAGATCACCATGGAGGTCGAGTCGCCCGCCGATGGGGTGCTGGCGCAGGTGCTGGCCGAGCCGGGCGCGCGCGTGCCGATCGGCCAACCGATCGCTTATCTCGCTGCCGCCGGGGAGGCCATCGCGCCCACCCCTTCGCCGGCGAACGCGCCCGCCGAACGGGCCGTCAAGGCGACGCCGATCGCGCAGAAGCTGGCTGACGAGCACGGGATTGATCTGAGCCAAGTGCCGGGCACAGGCCGCGACGGCCAGATCACCCGCCAAGACGTCGAGGCCTTCATCGCCAAACAGCGCAGCGCCGGCCGGGCTGAAGTGAGCGGTGACAAGGTGGCCGCTGTGCCCGCTGCGCGCCGGCTGGCAGGGGAGCTGGGCGTCGCTTTAGCGCAAGTCAGCGGCAGCGGGCCGGGAGGGCGCATCCAGTCCGCCGACGTGGCGCGCGTCGCAGAAGCGCAGGTCGCGATCCAAGCTGCGCCTGCCCCTGCGTCGCCGAGCACAGCGGAGCCGCAGCGCGGGCCGGCGGTGCGCCAGCGCATCCCGCTGAGCGGCATGCGCCGCACGATCGCGCAGCGGATGAGCCAGAGCACGCGCGAGGCCCCACAGTTCAACGTCAGCGTTGACGTGGACATGAGCCGCGCGCTGGCGATCGTCGAGGACTGGCGCGCGACGCAAGCGGAAGGGCAACCGAAGGTGACGTTGACCGCGCTGCTGGTCAAGGCCTGCGCCTGGGCGCTGCGAGGGCATCCGGCGCTAAACGCCGGTTTTGAGGACGAGATGATCGTGGAGTGGAGCGACATCAACATCGGCGTGGCTGTGACCGTAGATGAGGGGTTGATCGTGCCGGTGATTCACCACGCCGATCGGCTGAGCCTGCTGGAGGTGGCCGCGCGGCTGAACGATGTGGCGCAGCGCGGGCGCGAGGGCCGGCTGACGCTGGCCGATGTGCAAGGCGGCACGTTCACCATCTCCAACCTGGGCATGTTTGCCGTGGACCGCTTCACGGCGATCGTCAACCCGCCCCAGGCTGCCATCCTGGCCGTCGGGCGCGCGACGAAGCGCGTCGTGCCCGCTGACGATGGGCAGACGCGGATCGCCCCCATGGCCACGTTCACGGTGAGCGCCGACCACCGCGTTGTGGACGGGGCGCAGGTGGGGCGCTTTTTGAGCGACCTACAGCGCGGGCTGGAGCGGCCCGGGCTGCTGTTGTGAGCTGCCAAGCCAAAAGAGAGGAGCAATTGCTTATGGGAGTGATTCATCGCCAGCTCAACCCAACCGGCACGTGGGACTACAGCACGGTGCGCGCGCACGTGTATGAAGGCGGCGCTGCGCCGGGCGCCGTGCGCCGCATCCTGATCGGGCGCGACGAGGGCGCCCAGGACTTCATCATCCGCTACTTCACCATCCCTCCGGGCGGGCATTCGTCCTACGAGAGTCATCCGCACCCCCATGGGGTGATCATCGTACAGGGCGGTGGGCAGGTGCTGCTCGGCGACACCTGGCATCCGATCGGCGTGGGCGATGCGATATTCATCGCGCCCAATGAGGTCCATCAGTTCAAGGCGCCTCCCGATCAACCCCTGGGCTTTATTTGCGTCATCCCGCCGAAGGAGAAATACGCGCATGACCAGGCTTCACGAACAGCGTCGGCTGTTCCGGAAACTAATTAAGTCTTAAGGAGGATATAGATGAAACCAAGTCGTTTTCTCGTTCACGCGCTTGTCGCGACGTCGTTTGTGTTGGTGAGTTGTGCGGCGCCGCAGGCCACGCCACAAGCGCCGGCGGCGCAGCAGGCAACGCCGGCCCCTAAAGAACAAGCCCCGGCGTTGACCCCAGAGGGCATTCCCGCCCCCTTCGCTGATCCGAATAAGAAGGTGCGGATCGCGCTGGTGCGCGAGGTGGGCGAAGGGTCATTCTTCGAGCGCTACCTGGCCGGCGCGCAGTCGATGGCCAAAGAGCTGGGGGTGGAGCTGCTGGAGGCCACCGCGCGCGGGGACATGGCGAAGATGGTCACCGCGATGGAGAACTACATCCAGCAGGGGGTGGACGCGATCATCGTGGACCACGGCCGGCCCGACCCGCTGATGCCGAAGATCGAAGAGGCGCTGGCGAAGGGCATCAAGGTGGTCAGCTTCGACCTGGTGGTGGACAACCCGAACGTGCCTGAGATCGAGCAGGACGACATGCTGATCGGGTTCATGCTGTCGAAGAAGGTGGCGATGGACCATGCCGGGCGAGCGGACGTGGTGTATGTGAACGTGGGCGGGTTTGCGCCGCTGGACAAGCGCGACCGGCTGTGGCAGGACTTCAAGTGGCGCTATCCGGGGCTGAAGGAGGTGGTGAAGATCGGCGCGGTGACGGACAACACGGCGGCGGACACGCAGACGCGGATGGAGGCGGCGATGCGGGAGTATCCGCAGGCGAACGTAGTGGTGGCGATGTGGAACGAGTTTGCGAAGGGGGCGGTGCGCGCGATCACGCAGGCGGGGAAGGCGGCGCAGTATCGGGTGTATTCGGTGGACATCACGAACGAGGACATTCAGATGATGACGGCGGAGGGGAGTCCGTGGGTGGCAACGGTGGCGACGGACTCGTATAGCGTGGGCCGGCTGGCGGTGCGGACGGCAGCGGCGCTGGTGGCAGGGGAGAAGGTGGAGAAGTATCTGCTGGTGCCGCCGCAGTTGATCACGCGGGAGTTTCTGCTGGAGAACAAGGTGACGAACATGGAGGAGCTGATCAAGGCGATGCCGGCCCTGGGTGAGTCCTCGCTCAACTGGTTCCCCTGGATGGAGAAGCTGCTCGCCCGCAACGGCTACAGCATGCCGCAGGTGGCGGCCGCGCCTGCCGGCGCTCAGGAAGCAAGCGCCGAGCCGATCTGTCAGGTCAAGAGCGACAAGATCCCCGCGCCGTTCGGCGACGCGAACAAGAAGGTGCGGATCGCGCTGGTGCGCGAGGTGGGCGAAGGGTCATTCTTCGAGCGCTACCTGGCCGGCGCGCAGTCGATGGCCAAAGAGCTGGGGGTGGAGCTGCTGGAGGCCACCGCGCGCGGGGACATGGCGAAGATGGTCACCGCGATGGAGAACTACATCCAGCAGGGGGTGGACGCGATCATCGTGGACCACGGCCGGCCCGACCCGCTGATGCCGAAGATCGAAGAGGCGCTGGCGAAGGGCATCAAGGTGGTCAGCTTCGACCTGGTGGTGGACAACCCGAACGTGCCTGAGATCGAGCAGGACGACATGCTGATCGGGTTCATGCTGTCGAAGAAGGTGGCGATGGACCATGCCGGGCGAGCGGACGTGGTGTATGTGAACGTGGGCGGGTTTGCGCCGCTGGACAAGCGCGACCGGCTGTGGCAGGACTTCAAGTGGCGCTATCCGGGGCTGAAGGAGGTGGTGAAGATCGGCGCGGTGACGGACAACACGGCGGCGGACACGCAGACGCGGATGGAGGCGGCGATGCGGGAGTATCCGCAGGCGAACGTAGTGGTGGCGATGTGGAACGAGTTTGCGAAGGGGGCGGTGCGCGCGATCACGCAGGCGGGGAAGGCGGCGCAGTATCGGGTGTATTCGGTGGACATCACGAACGAGGACATTCAGATGATGACGGCGGAGGGGAGTCCGTGGGTGGCAACGGTGGCGACGGACTCGTATAGCGTGGGCCGGCTGGCGGTGCGGACGGCAGCGGCGCTGGTGGCAGGGGAGAAGGTGGAGAAGTATCTGCTGGTGCCGCCGCAGTTGATCACGCGGGAGTTTCTGCTGGAGAACAAGGTGACGAACATGGAGGAGCTGATCAAGGCGATGCCGGCCCTGGGTGAGTCCTCGCTCAACTGGTTCCCCTGGATGTGCACGCTGGCCGGCAAATAAACGCCGGCTTCGCCTGGGGGTGAGCTTCGGCTTCACCCCCAGGCACCTCACCGATGGCGATGACATCGCTGCGAGCAACCGGCTTGCGCAAGACCTTTCCGGGCGTCGTCGCGCTGGATGGAGTGGACTTGGCGCTGCATGGCGGCAGCGTCCACGCCCTGATCGGCGCGAACGGGGCCGGCAAGAGCACCCTGATCAAAATCCTGACTGGCTATTACGACGCATACGAGGGACGGATCGAGATCAACGGCCGTCCAGTCGCTATCCGCCGACCGGCGGATGCCTTCCGCGCCGGCATCGAAGTCGTCCATCAGGAGGTGGACACGACGCTGGTGCCATACCTGAGCGCGGCGGAGAACCTTTTGATCGAGCAACTGGCTGCGCCCGGAAGCGGCCTCTTCATCCGCAAACAAGCGCTGTATCGCCAGGCGCAGCAGATCGTGGATGAGCTGGGCCTAGAGATAGACGTGCGCGCCCAGGCCGCCGACCTTTCGCTGCCGCAGAAGCAGCTTTTGGTGATCGCGCGGGCCGTGTCGCGCCGTGCGCCGTTCTTGATCCTCGATGAGCCGACGGCGGCGCTGAGCATCCGCGATGCCGAGCGGTTGTTCGAGATCATGCGCGAGCTGAAACAGCGCGGCGTCGCCTTTCTCTACGTCTCTCATCGCCTAGCCGAGATCCAGGAGATCGCCGATGAAGTGACCGTGCTGCGCAACGGGCAAAAGGTGGCCCACTTCGTCGGCGAGGCGTTTGACATCGCCAAAGGCGTTGAGGCCATGCTGGGCGCGCCGCCGGGCGAGCTATACCCCAAGCGCCAGCCGGCTGCTGAACGGCGCCTGGTGATGGAGGTGCGCGGCCTGTGCTGGGGGGCGCGCTTGAAGGACATCTCTTTTGACGTTTATCAAGGCGAAGTGCTGGGGATCGCCGGCCTGACCGGCGCAGGGAAGACCGAGCTGCTCCGCGTGCTCTTCGGCTGCGAGCAACCCGACCGCGGCGAGATCTACCTCAACGGCAAGCCAGTGCGCTTCCACCTGCCCAAAGACGCCGTCCGACATGGTGTGTATTTGATCCCGGAGGACCGGCGCAACCTGGGCCTGCTGGTCGAGGAGCCCGTCCGAATGAACGTCACTTTGCCGTTCATCCGCGATTTCAGCCGGCTTGGTTTCATGCGGCCCAGCAAGGAATACGCGCGCGTGTTGCAATTGATGGATCGCCTAAAGTTGGTCCCGCGCAAGCCCGACCTGCCGGCCAAACACCTCAGCGGCGGCAACCAGCAGAAGGTGGTGGTTGGCAAGTGGCTGTTCGGCGCGCCGGCGGTGATCCTGTTCGACGAGGCGACGCAGGGGATTGACGTGGGCGCCAAGCGGGAACTATACGCGATCATGCGCGAGCTGGCCCGCAGCGCGGCGGTGATCTTCGCTTCGTCGGACATAGATGAAGTGCTGGGCGTAGCCGACCGCGTGTTGGTCATGCGCGATGGGCAGTTCGTCGGCGAGTTCGAGGCTGAGCAGGCCGACCGCCAAGCGGTAATGCGGCTTGCCGCCAGCACAGTCCATGTGAGGAGCTGAACACGATGTTCAAGATGAAACTTCCCCCGCTTGCCCAGCGCGAGGGGCCGTCCCTTGACCTCGGCAAGTGGCTCTCCGACTTCTTCCTACGCTACGGGCTGATCCTCACCTTGATCCTCGTCTCGTTGTTCTTCTCGCTGCGCACGGAGACGTTCTCCTCGCTGGATAACATCCTGGACATCCTGCGCGCTGTCTCGATCCTGACGATCGTGGCGCTGGGGATCACCTTCTCCGTGGTGGTGCGCGGCTTCGATGTATCCGTCGGCGCAGTGACCGGTTTGGCCGTCATCCTCTCGACGGCGCTGATGGTGATCTGGCAGGTTCCATGGTATCTGGCCGTGCTGATCTGTCTGGCCGTCGGCGCGCTGGTCGGCCTGCTCAACGCCTTTCTGATCATCCGCCTGCGCATCCCCGACCTGCTGGCGACGTTGGGCGTGCTCTACCTGGTGCAGGGCCTCCAGATGAGCATCACCAAAGGGGACGCGGTGTATAAGGGGATGACCAACCCGTGGAGTCCAACGCGCGCCATCGCCGAGGGGGCAATCCATCCGGACTTCCTGCGCTTTGGGCAAGGGTTTGTGTTCGCCAGCGAGGGCTTTCGCGGCATCCCCATCCCCGTGCTGATCATGCTAGGGGTGGCGATCATCGCCTTCGTCTTTCTGGAGCTGACGCGCTACGGACGCATCTTCTATGCCGTAGGGGGCAACAGCGAGGCGGCGCGCCTCTCCGGCATTGACGTGGATAAGGTGCGCACGATCGCCTATGTGATCAGCGCGGTGCTGGCGACCGTCGGCGGCCTCGTGCTGGCGGCGCGGATCGGCTCCGGCGCGGTGAAGTCCGGCGATCCTTATCTGCTGGATGGCGTGGCCGCCACCTTCTTCGGCTTCGCCGTGCTCAACGCCCGCCGCGCCAACGTGATCGGCACGGTGCTGGGCGCGGTGTTCGTCGGGGTGATGCTGAACGGGCTGACTATGCTGAACATCGCCTGGTATGTCCAAGACGTGATCAAGGGCCTGGTGTTGATCGTCTCGCTGGGCCTGAGCTACTACACCACTCGCCGTTAAACCTGGAGTTGACATGGAAACAGAGATCGTTCCCCTGAACGAGGAAACTGTTCTGGACTACGTGAAGACGCTGCCGATCTTCCCCGAATGCTTCGACGGCGTCTCTTCGTTCGCCTGCCGACAGATTGCGGAGGGCAACGTGAACCTGATCTTTCGCGTTGCGGCGGCTGACGATCCGAGCAAGAGCGTGATCGTCAAGCAGGCGCTGCCCTACGCTTGGCGCTATCCGGACTTTAAGATGCCGCCGGAGCGATCGCGGATCGAACACGCCTTCCTCGAGCACCAGGCGCGCTATTGCCCGGAACAGACGCCAAAGGTCTATCACTACGACGACGCGCGCCATATCCTGGTCCTTGAGGACCTCAACCGTCACCTGGTGATGCGCGAGGGGCTGATGCAGCAGATCAAGTATCCAAACGTGGACCAGCACATGGGCGTATATATGGCGCGCACGCTGTTCTACACATCTGACCTCTATCTCAGCTCCGGGGATAAGAAAGCGCTGCTGCCCAAGTTCATCAATCCAGTGCTGTGCAAGGTCCAGGAGGACCTGGTCTTCACCCAGCCTTACATAGACCACCCCAACAATCGCTGGACGAAGCTGCTGGAGCCGCAAGTGCGCAGGGTGTATGCCGATGACGACCTGCGCTCGGAGGTCCTGTTGCTCAAAGAGCGCTACATGACCCACGCCCAGGCCCTCATTCACAATGATCTGCACACCGGCTCGATCATGCTCAACGAGCAAGAGACCAAGGTGGTGGATCCAGAGTTCGCCTTCTTCGGCCCAATCGGTCACGATGTCGGGTCGTATCTGGGCAACCTGGCGCTCTCGTATGCTGCACAGGAATACCACGCCAAGGACGCGCAAACCCGCGCCGACTACCGCCGCTGGCTGGCCGACCTGATCGCGCGCACCTGGACGATCTTTGAACAAGAGTTCCTGGCGCTCTGGGAAGCGCACGGCAACGGCGACTGGCCCTCGGCCATGTTCCGCCACAAGTACATGCGCCAGCTCCTTCAAGACGCGCTGGGCTTCGGCGCGGCGGAGATGATGCGCCGGCTGATCGGCATGGCGCATGTGCACGACTTCTGGACGATTGACGACGTGACCATCCGCGCGCGGGCCGAGAGCCTGGGCCTGAACATCGCAATCGCCTGGCTCAAGCAGCGGCGGGGCGTCGAGCGGATCGCGCAGGCCGTCGAGATGATGACGGATGCCAAACCGGAGATAGCATGACCCACTTTCGCACCCTCGAATGGACGGGCAGCGCGCTGCGCCTGCTCGATCAGCGCCGGCTGCCGGCGGAGACGATATACCTGGATTTAGGCGACGCGCGGGAGGTGGCCGAGGCGATCCGGACGATGGTCGTGCGCGGCGCGCCGGCCATCGGCGCCGCGGCGGCCTACGGGTTGGCGCTGGCCGCCCAGCGCGCGCCGGCTGAGCGCTTGCTGGACGCGCTAGAAGAGGCCGCCGAGGTGTTGCGCCGCTCGCGCCCGACGGCGGTGAACCTCTTTTGGGCCATCCAGCGCGTCATGGACAAGGTCCACGCCAACCATGCGCTGGACGCCGACGCCCTGCGCGCGCTCGTGCTCAGCGAGGCGCACGCGATCGCCGAAGAGGACGTCGCGGTGAACAAGCGGATCGCCCAGCACGGCCAATCCCTCGTGCCCGACGGCGCGACGATCATCCACCATTGCAACACCGGCAGCCTGGCGACGGTGGACTATGGCACAGCGCTGGGGGTGATCCGCTACGCGCATGAGATCGGCAAGCGCATCCACGTCTATCTGGACGAGACGCGCCCGCGCCTGCAAGGCGCCAAGCTCTCGGCCTGGGAGCTGAATCAGCTCGGTGTGCCGCACACCGTGATCGTGGACGGCGCGTCTGGCTTCGTGATGCGGCGCCACAAGGTGGACCTCTGCATCGTCGGGGCCGATCGCATCGCGGCCAACGGCGACACCGCCAATAAGATCGGCACATATAACCTGGCGCTGGTCGCCAGGGCGCACGGCGTGCCGTTTTACGTCGCCGCGCCCACCAGCACGATTGACTTGAGCATCCGCAGCGGCGACGAGATCCCCATCGAAGAGCGCGGCGCAGACGAGGTGGCCTGCGTCGGCGCGACCCGCGTGGTGCCGGAGGGGTCGCCGGTGCTGAACTACGCCTTCGACGTGACGCCGGCTCACTTGATCACCGCGATCATCACCGAGGCGGGCGTGGTCTATCCGCCCTACGAGGAAGGGCTGGCCCGCGCCGTGCGCAGCCGGTCGGAGGCGCGCTGACGCCATGCTGGCACCTACGAAGCTCGCGCTCAGCGGAGCGCGCTTTCGCGTTACCTACCAGATCGCCGGCGCGCGCGACGAGGTCATGCGCAAGGCCGAGGAGATCTGCATCGAGCAAACCGTTGAATTCCCCGCCGACCTGGTCCCGGACGACGATATTCGCGCCCACGTCTTCGGGCGGATCGAGTCGGTGGAGCAGCGCGCCGAGCAGCTGTTCCACGTCCAAATCAGCTACGCGATTGAGACCGCCGGCCTGGAGATCACCCAGCTCTTGAACGTGGTCTTCGGCAATACCAGCATGAAGCCGGATATCCAGGTGGCCGACCTGGCGCTGCCGGACAGCCTGCTAGCGGCCTACGCCGGCCCGCGCTTCGGCGTCGCCGGCCTGCGCGAATTGCTGGGGGTGACAGGGCGGCCGCTGCTGTGCACAGCGATCAAGCCGATGGGCTTGTCGGCGGCAGCCCTGGCGCAGATGACCGGCGACTTCGCGCGCGGCGGCATTGACCTGATCAAGGACGACCACGGTTTGGCCGATCAGGTCTTCGCGCCTTATGCGGAGCGGGTGAAGCGCTGTGCCGAGGCGGTGCAGGAGGCCAACCAGCGCACCGGTCGGCGCAGCGTATATGCCCCGAACGTGACCGCGCCGGGCAGGGCCTTATGGGAGCGCGCCTATCTGGCCAAACAGGCCGGCGCGGGCGCCTTTTTGGTCGCGCCGGGGATCGTCGGCTACGACCGGATGCAAGCGCTGGCCGATGACCCGCAGTTGGGCTTGCCGATCCTGTTTCACCCGGCCCTGCTGGGCAGCTTTGTGACGTATCCATACACGGGCATGGCGCATGGGGTGGTCTTTGGGTTGCTGGGCCGGCTGGCCGGCGCGGACGTGACGATCTTCCCGAACTTCGGCGGGCGCTTCTCCTTCAGCCGCGAAGATTGTCTGGCGATCGCCGAGGCGGCCAGGCGGCCGCTGGGACATCTTAAGCCGATCTTCCCCGCGCCGGCCGGCGGGATGAGCATCGGGCGGGTGGCCGACATGGTGGCGCTCTATGGCGTGGACACCGTGTTGCTGATCGGCGGCGACCTGCACCGCCATCCGGACGGGGTGTATGCGGCCAGCCAACGCTTTTTGGAGACTGTGCTGGCTGCCTGCGCGCAGCGTTAGGGGTCGAGCAGGGCGCGCAGCGCCTCAGATGAGATCGTCCGCCGGCGCTGGACCTCGCGGCGGGCGCGCAACATGCGCGGCAGGCCGAGCAGGCCGGCGAGCTGGCCCTTCAGGCGGTTGCGGGCAGCCTGCCCGCGCCAGGCGCGCAGCGCGTCCCATGCGATCCGCCATTGCTCGCGCAGGATGGCGGGCCAGTACGCGCGCCACACCTCAGCCGGCACGTCCTTGGCCAGCAGCCAGATGAAGTTGCGCCCATCGTAGAAGCTGTTCAGCACGCCGCCGCCGGTGGCGCTGACTTTGTGATACACGATCGCGTCGTGGGCCAGCGCGCAGCGATAGCCGGCCAGTTGCGCCCGCCAGGCCAGATCCACGTCCTCACAGGAGAACTCGAAGCGCTCGTCCAGCAGGCCGATCGCCTCAAGCATCGTGCGCCGGTAGATCGCCGCCGCGCCGCACGCGCCGAAGACGTACTCTGCGTCGAAGCGGCCATCGTCGCGCTGCCAGACCCCGCGGTTGCCCGGCACGCCGCGCACCGAGTAGAAGTCGCCGGCGCTGTGCAAGTATTCGCGTCGGTCGAACAGGCGCACCTTGCTGGCCACAGCGCCGGCGTCGGGATGTTCCCGCAGGCAGCGCGCCGCGTTCTCTAGCCAGCGCGGGTCGGCCTCGGTGTCGTTATTCAAGAGGGCGATCGCCTCGGCGGCTTGGCTGGCGGCGCGGATGCCGGCGTTGCACGCGCCGGCGAAGCGGCGGTTCTCCGGCAGCGCCAGCAACCTGACCTCCGGGAAGTGCGCGCGCACCAGCCGGCGGGAGTCGTCAGTGGAGGCATTGTCCACCAGGATCACTTCGAGCGGGGGGAGGGTCTGCCGGCGCAGCGCGCCGAGGCAGGTCGGGAGATGGTGGGCGCCATTCCAGTTGGGAATGACCACCGAGATGAGCATGGGCAGCGAACATTATAATTTTCTGAGCCACTCGTGAACGCCCACGACCGCGTCCTTGTTGTTGAGGAAGCGCGCCAGCCGACGTCTCCTGCCGAACCGCTGGAGGCGCTCAGCGACCAGGAACTGGTCCGGCGGGCTAGGCGCGAGCGCCAAGCCTTCGGCGTGCTCTACGAGCGACACGTGGCGGCAATCTATCGCTATGTGTTCTATCGAGTAGGCAACGTCGAGGATGCCGAGGACCTGACCGCGCGCGTCTTCGCCCGCGCGCTGCGCCACATTCACAATTACGACGACCGTGGGTTGCCCTTCACCGCCTGGCTGTATCGCATCGCGCACAACGTGGTGGCAAACTTCCATCGCGACAACAGCCGGCGGCCATCGGTGCCGCTGGAGGAGGTGGATGCGCTGGGCAGCGCAGCCAACGAGGACGACCACGAACAGCGGATAGACCGCGAGCGGGAGCGGGCGCGGCTGCTGCGGGCGGTGCGCAAACTGCCGCCTGAGCGCCAACATCTGCTCGTGTTGAAGTTTGTGGAACAATTGCAAAATGCGGAGATCGGTCAGATCATGAACCGGAGCGAGGGGGCAATCAAGTCGCTGTATCACCGTACTTTATTGCAACTGCGCCAGATTATGGCAGAATTAGACTGATGGCTGGTTCAAGGGCTGTTCTCAGCGCCGAAGATGTGGCTTGGCTAGAACAAGCGCTGGGCCAAGCGATGACGCCGGTGGCGCCGCGGCCGGAGTTCGTCTCGCGCGCGAAGGAGGAGCTGATGCGTTTGCCGGTCGCCCGCCCGCTGCCGGCTTGGGCGCTGCTGGCGGCGGGGGTCGCGTTGCTTGCGACGCTTGGCGCGCTGTTTTATCTCCGGGTCGGGCGCAGTGCCACTTCCTCGCCAGCGTAAGTCAGGATGGACACAGCCTTCATGTTCGGCGTGATCGGCGTCTCGTTTGCCGCCGTGATGCTGTTATTGATGCGCGTCCGCCGGCTGACGAATGAGCTGGATGCGCTGAGCGACCAGCACCGGCAGCTCCGTCAGCAGTGCGATGCGCTGGCGCGCGAGGCCACCGAGTGCTGCGCACTGAAGGACGCGCTGAGCGAGGCGATCTTTGACCCGCTGCTGGTGATAGATGGACGGCGGCGCATCATGGCCGGCAATGAAATCGCCAAGCGGCTGGGCCTGTGCAAAGCTGGCCAGACGCTGATCGAGGCCATCCGCTCGCACGAGCTGGATAGCCTGGCCGGCGATGCGCTGAACGCGCGCTGCGAGTTGCCGCGCGATTTCTACATTGACCAGCGCCTATTTCGGGCGCGGGCGGTTCGCTACAACGGCGGTGCAGTCCTGGTGCTGCGCGACATTAGCGAGCTTCAGCGCCTGGGGCGCGCGCGGCGCGACTTCGTGGCCAACATCTCGCACGAGCTGCGCACGCCGCTGGCGACGATTGGCCTATTGCTGGAATCGCTGCGCCTGGAGGCGGCTGCTATCCCGCCGAACCCCCAGCGCCTGATCGCCCATATGGATGCCCAGGTGACCTCGCTCACCCAACTGGTCCAGGAGCTTTCTGAACTGGCGCAGATCGAGGCAGGGCAGGTGCCGATGCGGATGGTGCGCGCGTCGCTCTATCAGGTGGCGAACACGGTGATCCATCGGCTGTTGCCGCAGGCGGAGAGCGCCGGCTTGCGCTTGGTCAACGAGATCCCGGAGCACTTATACGGCCTGTTCGACCCGGCCCAGATTCAGCGCGTGCTCTCCAACCTCCTGCACAACGCGATCAAGTTCACGCCCGCGGGTGGCGCGACGGTGTTCGTGCTCTCCGCACAAGAGGCGGTCGCTCAGCTCGCCAAGCTGCGCGTCGCGCTGGCGGAGGTGGACCTGACGCCGGAGGATGTGTGGGTCGTCGGCGTGCGCGACACGGGGGTGGGCATCCCGCGCGAGGAGCTGCCGCGCATTTTTGAGCGCTTCTACAAAGTAGATCGCGCGCGCGGCCAGGGGGGCAGCGGGCTGGGCTTGGCGATCGCCAAGCACATCGTGGAAGCGCACGGCGGGCGGATCTGGGCCGAGAGCACCGTAGGCAAGGGAACGACCTTTTACTTCACCGTGCCGCGCGAGGAGTGAACTGTCCGGAGAGTGATAAGTTGAGTATTCCTCCTCTGGGGTGACGAGGCCAGGCGGGGAGTGTGCATTCGGTAGAACGCTGGGTGGGCGACGGCAGTGCCGTCGCCCACCCCCTACTTCAGCCGGTGAGCAGCGCGCAAGCGGTCGCCCCTTTCGGTTATTGTTCTTTGCGCTCTCCCGCCGACTCTACGCGCTCCAGGTAGCGCATGATGTCACCCAGCGAGAGGATGCCGATGGGGGTGCACATGTCATCCGACTCGGCGACCACCAGGCGGTGGATGCGATGGCTCACCAGGATCTTCGCAGCTTCTTTTAAGGACGTATCGGGGGTAACCGTTAACACTCGGTTGGTCATGATCTCGCCGACGGTGAGCTGGTCCCAGGGCTTGCTGCCCTCATGGACCAAGCGCGCGGCCACAATGTCCATCTCAGTAATGATGCCGGCCAGCGCGCAATCGAAATCCACCACGACCAGCGAGCGCAGGCGCTTCTCGTTCATCAGCCGCACCGCATCGCGCACGCTGGTTGATGAATCGCAAGTGACCACGCCACGGTGCATGGCATCTCGGACGGTCATGCCTTCCATATCGCTATGTCCTCAGCTTTGGTCAAGCAAGTGTAACCTAACTTGGCTTTAACAATTGTGCAGGGCGCGTTCGCCAGCATGCATAACCCTTTGCAACAGGCCCTGCTGCTGACAAAGACAAGTCTAGCGATGGGATTGTCGTCGCCCAACCCAAACGTCTGCTTCTGAACGCGTGCACAGTTTGGGTGCATTCACCAATAGGGGCAATCTTCTACCAAGCTATGCTGCCAGCGAAGGCGAATCTATAGAGGGTGGGCGACGGCAGTGCCGTCGCCCACCCAGGGCTCTGCCCCTAGCTGTGAATGCGCCCCACAGTTTTTCCGTTGTGCATAATCCGAGGCTATGGCTTATCGTCTGTGCGTCATCCCCGGCGATGGCGTAGGTCAAGAGGTCATTCCTTGTGCGCTCCAAGTGCTACAGCGCGTCCTGCCCAATCTAGAGGTGGTTGAGGCAGAGGCCGGCTGGGCGTGCTTTCAGCGGACCGGCAACCCATTACCCCAGCACACCATGGAGGCTGTCGCCGAATGCGGCGCCGCCTTGTTTGGGGCGGTGTCCTCGCCCACCAGGCGCGTCGAGGGCTACCGCAGCCCGATCGTGCAACTGCGCCAGCGCTTCGGCCTATACGCTAACCTGCGCCCGACCCGCGGGCTGCCCGGCAGCGACCCGCGCGCCGCGCACGTTGACCTTGTGATCGTGCGCGAGAACACCCAAGACTTATACGCCGGTCGGGAGCGCATGCAGGGCGAGGAGGCGATCGCCGAGCGGGTGATCACCCGCGCTGCGTCGGAGCGCATCGCCCGCGTGGCCTTCACGCTGGCCAACCAGCGCCCGCGCCGGAGCGTGACCATCGTGCACAAAGCCAACATCCTGCCGATCACCGACGGCCTGTTTCGAGATGCCGTGCGCGAGGTGGGCGCGAGCTACCCCCAGGTGGCAATCAGCGAGATGCTGGTGGACACAGCGGCGATGATGCTGGCCGCCCGCCCTGATCAATTCGACGTCATCGTGACGACGAACCTCTTCGGTGACATCTTGAGCGATATAGCCAGCGTGTGGGGCGGCGGGATGGGCATGGCGCCCTCACTGAACTTGGGAGAGGATGTCGCGATCGCCGAGCCGGTGCACGGCAGCGCACCGGACATCGCCGGCAAGGGCATCGCCAATCCGTGTGGCGCCATCTTGAGCGCCGCCTTGCTGCTGCGCCATCACTGGCAACTCTCTGCACTCGCTGAGCGCATCGAGCAGGCGACCTACGCTGCGGTTGAGGGCGGCGCCCGCACGCCGGATCTCGGCGGGCAGGCCACCACCCAAGCAGTGGTCGAGGCGATTCTGGAGCGGCTGTAATGGCTTTCTAGCTTTCTGATGCGTTGTTTCTAATAGAGCACGCCTAAAGTGTAGGGGTACATTGAGGTGGGCGAAGGCGGCGCCTTCGCCCACCCGCTGTAGATGACAATCGCCGGTCAGCGGCTTGCCGATACTGGTGAACGCACGCCGGAGTAACTGGTCTGGGTAAGCTTTCTAAACTTGGAGGTTTCGCCATGAGTTGGTCGTTTCGCATCGCGCGCGTGCGCGGCATAGACATCAAGGTACACATCACGTTCTTCCTGATCTTGATCTTCGGCGCGCTGCAGTGGGCTGGCAATGTGCCGGATAACCCGCTGGAGGGAGCGCTGTTCGGCGTTGTATTGATGATCTTGCTGTTCACCTGCGTCACGCTCCACGAGCTTGGGCACAGCATCGCTGCGCAGGTGTTCGACATCCCCGTGCGCGAGATCGTGCTCTATCCGCTGGGTGGTGTGGCGTTCATCTCTCGCAACCCTGATAAACCCTGGCACGAGCTGGTGATCGCAGCGGCGGGGCCGCTGGTCAACGTGGTGATCGCAACCATTCTCTTCTTCGTCACAGGCGGCCTCGGCGTGAACTTCCTCGACGCGCCGGCGGTGTTGGCGGTGCTGCGAGACCCGTCGCTCGCCACCATGCTGCTGTGGTTACTGTTCCTGAACATCACACTCACGCTGTTCAACCTCGTCCCGGCCTTCCCGCTGGATGGCGGACGCATCCTGCGGGCAGTGCTGGCGATGGGGCTAGGTCAGACGCGCGCGACACGCATCGCCACCACGGTGGGGCAGATAGCAGCAGTGCTCCTCGGCATCCTGGGCATCGTTAACGGCCAGCTTCTGCTCACGCTGATTGCGCTGTTTATCTTCTTCAGCGCCGGCCAGGAGCGCGTTGTCGCCGAGTCCAAGAACGTCCTCACCAGCCTAAAGGTCGGCGATGCGTATAACAAACACGCGCTGAGCCTAGAGATCGGCGATCGGGTGAGCAAGGTGGTGGACTACATCCTGACCAGCTACCAACCGGACTTCGCCGTGATGCAGGGCAACACGATCATCGGCGTCGTCACCCGCAACGACGTGCTGCGCGCCCTGGCCGAAGATCCTATTGACCGCTACGTGACCGAGATTATGCAGCGCGACTTCCTGCGCGTCGAGGCGCATCGGTCGTTGGATGAAGTCCGCGACCTGCTGATAGCCAACGGCGCGCAGTTGGCAGCCGTCTTCGATGGCACGCGCTACCTGGGCTTGGTGAACCTGGATGACATCAGCGAGGCGTTCACCGTGCTGATGTTCATGCGCCGGCAGAGGGAGCTGCGTCAACAACGCAGCACCGTTGTGTGAATCGGTCGCGCAGAGGCAATGAGCGCTCCGGGGCTTTTCGCTTTCTGAGAGGCATGCGCAAACTTGAGCTTGTCCCCCCTGCAGAGGCGATGGCGCGCTTGCGCAGCGCGCTGCGCCACGTGGTGCTCCCCGGCGAGGCGATCCCGACCGCGCAAGGGCGAGACCGCGTGCTCGCCGAGGATGTGCGCGCACCAATCCCCATGCCGGAGTTTCGCCGCAGCACGGTAGATGGCTACGCCGTGCGCGCGGCTGACACGCCCGGCACGCTGCGCGTGGTCGGCGAGGTGCGCATGGGCGAACTGGCGGCTGATGCGCTCGGACCGGGCGAAGCGATGGCTGTGCCCACGGGCGGCAACCTGCCCCCAGGGGCGGATGCGGTTGTCATGGCGGAGGATGCGCTGCCGGGCGACAGCGCCAACCGAATCACAATCACAAAGCAGCTCGCGCCGGGGGAGAACGCGATCCAAGAGGGTGAGGATGTCAAAGCCGGCGAAGTCGTCGTCCGCGCCGGGGCGCGCCTGCGCGAGCAGGAGATCGGCGGCTTGCTCGCGCTCGGCATCACGCAGATCAGCGTCCGGCGCAAGCCGCGCGTCGCGTTGATCGCCAGCGGCGATGAGTTGGTGCCGGCGGAGCGCCCCACCAAACCAGGCCAGGTGCGCAACATCAACCAACCGATGCTGGCTGCGTTGGTAGCGCGGAACGGCGGCGTGCCGTTGGACTTCGGCATTTTGCCCGATCGGCGCGAGGCCTTTGAAGAGGCAGCCCAGCGCGCCATGCGCGAGGCCGATGTGATCGTCTTCACCGCCGGCAGCTCGGTGGGCGAGCGCGACTTCGTGCCCGAAGTGATCAGCGGGCTGGGTCAACCGGGCGTCCTCGCGCACGGCATCCTGTTCCGTCCCGGTAAGCCAACCCTGTTCGCCGTCTGCGATGGGAAGCCGGTGTTCGGCCTGCCGGGCAACCCGATCAGCACGCTGATCACCGGCACGCTGTTCTTAGCTCCGGCGTTGTGGCTCATTCAAGGCGCGCACACCCCGCCCCAAGCCCGCCTCGTCCGCGCCAGGCTGGCCGGGGACGTGCGGTCGCCGCGCGATCTGGAGCACTGGTTCCCGGTGAAATTGCGCCTGGACGACTGGCACAGCGCCGACCTGGCGCTGATTCATGAGGCATACCCCATCAGCACCAAATCAAACCTGATCTTTGGCTTGGTGCGGGCGGACGGCATGGCTTGCGCGCCGATCGGCGTGGATCATCTACCCGCCGGCGCGGAGGTCGTCGTGCGCTTGTTTGATTAGGCCGAGCGCTTGGGCAGCGCGCTCGAGCAAGCGCCGGCTGCTCTCGTACGTGAGGATCTCGCGCGCTTCCTCGTAGGGCGCCCAGCAGTAATCTTGTATCTCAGCGCGCTGAAGGCGCACCTGCGGGTTGCGCACTTCGCCGAGGAAGTAGCGCACGCGCTTGGTCGCAATCCGTTGCGCGTCCTCCCAGGCGGGCTTTGTGTATTCCTCTTCAAGGGCTGGCTCCGCGCGCAGCGCTACATCGCAAATGCCGGTCTCCTCGCACAGCTCGCGGCGCGCCGTGTCCACCTCGGTTTCGCCGGCCTCTGGATGTCCCTTCGGGAAAGACCAGTGCCCGCTGTTGTGTTGGACGAGCAGGAAGTAAACCCGTTGGCCCTTGCGATAGAAAGGGATGACGCCAAACGACTGTTCGATCGTCTCCGATGACATACGGGCCAATGATAGTCACCAGCGGACGTGGCCGTCGCCCTCGCAGACCCATTTGTAACTGGTCAGCTCGCGCAACCCCATTGGCCCGCGCGCGTGGATGCGCTGCGTGCTGATCGCCACCTCCGCCCCCAGGCCGAATTGGCCGCCATCGTTGAAGCGCGTGCTGGCATTGACGAACACCGCCGAGGAATCAATTTCATGGATAAAGCGCGCGATGACCTGGGGGTCTTGGGCGCAGATGCCATCGCTGTGCTCCAGCGTATGCGCTTGGATGAACGCGATCGCTTCATCGAGCGAATCTACTATCTTGACGCCCAAGATCAGGGCGAGCCATTCCGTGTCCCAGTCAGTCGCCTCGTCTGCGAGGCGCAGCAGCGGATAGCCCGCCGACTGGAGGATCGCCAGCGCGCGGGGGTCGCAGCGCAGCTCGACGGCCCGCTCGACCAGCCGCGCGGCCAACCTGGGCAGAAACGCCGGCGCGATCTCGGCATGCACCAACAGCGTGCCCAGCGCGTTGCAAACCGTCGGCTTGCTCACCTTGGCGTTGTACACCACGTCCAGGGCTTTGTCCTGATCCGCCGTCGCGTCCACGTAAATGTGGTTGATCCCCATGCCGCCGGTGATGACTGGGATGGTGCTGTGCTCACGGCAGAGCCGATGCAAGGCAGCCCCGCCGCGCGGGATGATCAGGTCCACGTAATCGCTCAGCTTAAGCAGCTCCAGCACGCGCGCGCGATCGGTGTCCTCGATAAGTTGCACGGCGTCCGCCGGCAGCTCAGCGCGGCACAGGGCTTGATGGATCACCTGCACGAGCGCTCTGTTGCTGTTCAGGTTATCGCTGCCGCCGCGCAGGATGACCGCATTGCCGCTCTTCAAGGCCAGCGCCGCAACATCGGTGGTGACGTTCGGCCGGGCCTCGTAGATGACCCCTAACACGCCGATCGGCACGCGGCGCTTGTGCAGGCGCAGGCCGTTGGGCAACACGGTTTGGTCGAAGACCTCGCCCACCGGGTCGGGCAGACCGGCCACGGCGCGCACGTCGTGCGCCATGGCCTGCAGGCGCTGTGGGGTCAGCGTCAAGCGATCAATGAAATGTGCCTCGGCGCCGCGCGCCTTGGCCTGCGCGACATCCTCGGCGTTGGCGCGCAAAATCTCGTCCTGGCAAACCAGCAGGGCGTCCGCAAGCGCGATGAGCGCTGCGTCCTTGCGCGCTGTGTCCGCTCGCGCTAGCTGCCGGCTGGCTCTGCGCGCGCGCTGGCCGATGATCTGCAAATCCATCGCTACGAGCGACAACTGTACTGCGGGACGAAGCCAAACGCTTCTTCCGCGCGCCGGCCGCTGATCAGCGCCTGATAGCCCTGAATGTCGGCGCGCAACTCGGCATCTGGGTAATAGCGCGCGATCAGCTCACGGGAGGGCATGTCCACATGGGTATCGCGGGCGGCGATGAAGGCCAGCGTATGCGAGCCGGCGGGCAACGGCGCCGTCGCAGCCAGATAGCAAGCCCGCGCGCAATCGTGAATATGCACATAGTGCGGTATTGGGTAGCGCAGATCCGGCGGGATGGCCTGTGGCAGGCTCGGCCAACGCTCGACGGTGACCACGTCGGTGAAGCGCAGGCTCACGGTCGTCAATCCGTAATCGCGCGCGAAATACTCAGCAATCTGCTCGCCGAGGTACTTAGAGAGCGCGTATTCGCTCTGCGGGTCAACCGGGTGCGCCTCGTCCAGCGGGAAGTACTGATAGCGCACCGGGCGATGCGCCGGCACGGTGTGGTTCACCTGAATAGACGAAGCCCATACCACGCGCGGCACGCCCAGGTGCGCTGCCGCCAAAAAGACGTTGTAGGTGATGGCCATGTTGGTTTGAAAGGTATGGGCGTTGGGGAACATGCCGCTGTCGGCGATCGCAGCGAGGTTGATCACTGCGTCTGCGCCGCGGAGCACGTCGTAGCAACTGCCGGTATCGGTGAGGTCGGCGGCAATGTACTGTTCCCGCCAGCTCCCGCGACCGACGCTATCCACGCCGAGCACCTGTGCGCCCTGGCTGCGCGCGTAGTCCACCAGGACGGCGCCGATCCTGCCCTTCGCGCCTGTGACGACGATCTTCATCGTGGAGATATTGTGATGCACTGGGCGAAAGCAGGCAAGCTAATCTTCCCCCTTGCGCCGATAGACGGCCTCGCGCAGGCCGCGAATGTAGCCAATGGCGTATAGCCGCCCGTACGACGAGTAGCCGGGGTCATCGTTGCTATCGCCTTCTACGGTGGGCACGTGATCGGGGCGCAATACGCCCTCGAAGCCGATGTCCCGATAGGCCTCCATACAGGCCAGCATGTCGGTCTTCCCATCGTCGTGCCAGGTCTCTTCAAAGCGCCGCGCATCGCCGCGCACGTCGCGGAAGTGGACGAAGCTGATCTTTCCCTGGCGACCGAAGTGACGGATCACTGCCGGCAAGTCGTCGGTCATCAGCGTGAAGTTGCCCTGGCAGAGGGTGAGGGTGTTGTAGTCGCTGGGCACTAAGTCCAGGACGCGCTGAAAGTTCTCCACGCTGATGAGGATGCGCCCGACGCCATGCAGCGGGGAGAGCGGGGGGTCGTCAGGATGGGCGCTGAGCTTGACGCCGGCTCGCTCGGCCACCGGCACCATGACCTTGAGAAACGCTTCTAAGTTGCGCCAGAGGTCTTCCTCGCGGACTTCGGGCAGCGGCGGGCGCTGCTCGAACTCCGCCAGGTCGAATGCAGTCACCAGCGATCCGCCACGCGAGGGGACATCAACCCTGGTGCGCGTCCAACTGATCACCGCCATCCAGGCATAACACCAGACCGGGATCTCCAGCTTGCCCATGTTCTCCACCAGCTTGACGCACCACTCCAGCTCTTGATCGCCGCCGGGCAGGCCGCGTATCAGCTTATCCATCGGCGGGCGCGCTTCGATCACGGCCAGCTTAAAACCGGCATCTTCGTAGCGCTGCTTCATGCGCAGCAGGGGCATTAAGTCGTAGGGCGTTTCACCTGGGCCGCAATCGCTGGGCAAGGGCAAGCCACCGACGACGTAGTTCACGCCGGCCTGTTTGACCAGCTTCCACAGGGGGGATGGCTGGGGAGGGAGGAACTCAGCAATTTTTATCATCGCCTGTAGATAATAACCTTCATGTCAGACGATGTCCAGTTTTACGACGTGGCCCCGCTCGGCAAGCGCCCGCCGAGCGACGCGCGCATCACAGACTATCGGGTGATGCCCTGGCCGGATGGCACGCGCGTGACGGTGGAAATGGGATTGACGCCTTTTACCGAGTTCCCCTCGATTGACGTGAGCATCCTGAGCGAGGCCGGCGAGGTGTTGCGCCATGTCTCGCTGGTGGGCGCGATGGAACGCCGGCCGGCGCCGACGATGTGGCTGCCGCGCGGCATCCCCAAGGGCACATCGTTGATCGCGCTGATGGAAGTGTTGGGCGATGAAGCGCCGCTCCAAACAGTGCGCGTGACCTTCAGCGTGGGCGGGCCAATCGTGAAAGCCACCGTGCAGTAGGCGACCGCCGCTAGCGATATTCCAGGACAGCGGGCCGAGCATCTACCGGCAGGCCCAAAGCAACCAGGATGGCTCGCGCGACCGACAGGCCGAAGAGCTGTGCAAAAGGCGTCTCGCGGCGATACTCGATCACCCGCGGCTCGCCGCTGATCCCGCCCAAGGCAGCCGCCTTATCCACCGCGTCCTCAAAGTAGCCCAGTTGGTCAACCAGTTTGAGCTTGAGCGCCTGCCGGCCGGTGTAAATCCGGCCATCGGCCAGCTTCTTCACCTCTTCGACCGTCATCTTGCGGCCGTTGGCCACGAGCGTGACGAAGTGCTCATACACTTCGTCAATCACCGCTTGCCAGAGAGCGCGGTCTTCCTCGGTGAACGGCGAGGTGGGGTTGCCGAAGTCCTTAAACTCGCCGGACTTGATGATGGTGCTCTTTAGACCGAGCTTCTCGTATAGCCCTTCGATGTTGGTGAATTCGCTGATCACGCCGATGCTGCCGGTGAGCGTATCGGGGTGAGCGACGATGTGATCGGCGGCCATGCTGACGTAATATCCACCAGAGGTTGCGATGGCGCCCATCTGCACCACGACTGGCTTGCTGGCTTTCTTGAGCGCCTGGTAAATCTCGTCGCTGCCGATCACGCTGCCGCCGGGGGAATCCACTTTTAACAAGATCGCCTTCACATCGCTGTTCTCCGCTGCGGCCTTGACCAGGCGCGCGATCTCGGCTGAGGCAGCCACGGCTGGTATGCCGACCAAGTCGAAGTCGGACACCTCGCCGCTGACGATCGGGCCGTTGACGCTAATGACGGCCACGGCTGGGCCGGTGAGCGGGCCGGAAAGATGGCGCGCCCTGATCGGCCCAGCGCCGGCGACAATCTCAGGGCTGGGCCCTGCGCTGCCCAGCGACGCGCCCAGGCCAACCACCGTGGTTGCGATCAGGCACACGCACAAGAAGATCGGCAAGAAGGCGCCGACGAGGACGCCGATGATCGCCCACATCGCCGAGCGACCATCGCTTGTTGCTCTCTGTTCGGTCATTGCTCACACCTCCTGAACGGACGATGACCAGTGTATCTTAGATTCATGAGGAAGGCGGTGTATATCTACTAGGAGCGATGCAAATGAAGGCTGCTGGACGATGAGAGCGCGTCTCTGCGCGAGCTCACCTGGATCTGTCCTCTGCTGCAAACGTGCCCAAGGGGCGTTGGGTGAAATTCCGTGGGTAAAGGCGTTTTGCCCCTGCGAGCGCGTCTTTCGGAGAGATATGCCGGTAGAGATTCCGGCGCTCCAAGCGCGTGCTGCCTTCGCAGCTCTTCTGTGTGCGAGGGATGAGCAATGGGCATGCTGAATGCTGGGCAAGAGCACATCCGTAAGCTAAAATAAGGCGAGTTGTGCAACACAGGAGAGGCGCACCGCACATACCACTAGGAGACGTCGAAACATGGTTGACAAAGATACCGCCCTTAGACTGATAAAAGACAAACCCTGGCACCACAGCTTTGAAATCATCCCCGGCGTGCACACCGTTGGCGCGTATGACCCCAAAGGATTATGGGATGAGCTCGAACTGCCAGAAAACATGGAGGGCATGTCTCTGGCTGATATTGGGGCGTCAAATGGTTACTTCAGCTTTGAGGCGCGCAGGCGCGGCGCCAAAGTGACCGCTTTTGATTTTAGGCATAAAGACAATTCTGGCTTTGGCCTAGCCCAATACATCAATGGTCTAGACGACATCTTACATTATCACGTAAATGTATTAGACATAAGCGCAGAAGAATATGGCACATTTGACATCGTGCTTGCGCTTGGCTTGCTCTATCATGTTGCTGATCCTTATCGCGCTCTGGTTAACTGTGCGAGCTTATCAAACGACAGACTCATTATAGAATCTTATTGTATAGATTCTAAAGTTGGCAACCAACTGTCTAAACTTCCAATAATGATGTTTATCCCTGACGCTGAGCGATTTCCGGAGCAAGGTCAACCCAATACTGACCGTAGCAACTTCTGGGGATTTACATCTACTTGTTTATACAAAATGGTTGAGGACATAGGCTTTTCAGTAACCAGATATAGAGTCAAAAACGATCGCGTGCTCATTGATGCCAAAAGAGCATCTGTTGACCCTTCACACACACGGTTGCACGTGGCTTATAGCATCATCCCGCATTGTCCGATTGACGGGGATCCAAATAAACCCGAGAGCTGGCACATCTTCTAGGGCAGCACATTCGGTAGAACGCACCTGTGCTGTAGGGTAACCCTATCTTGCCAGCAAGAGGAATACGCGCAACCCCTTGAGCATGGGAATGCTGCCCTTGGGGGGCTGCCTACCAGTTGCTCCGCCAACAAAGGCCACTTCAAGGTTTATCGTCTTGTGCGCTTGCCCGAGTGACCTCTCTATCACAAACGCGCCCGAAGAACGCGTTTGCACCGGCGTAGTGGAGGCGACATCGCGTTTGGGTTAAGGCGACGCGCTGCAGGGGAGCAGGAGATTTCGGATACTCCGCTCGGCATGGTTAAGGGCCTGGTATCGGGGTTGGCGTTGGCACAGGGGCGGGCGTGGCCGGCAGGAGCACGGGAGTCAACAGCGTGTTCACGCCAAAGGCCAGGCCAGCGGTCACGCCCAGCATGGCGATCACGACAAATCCCGCGCCGCCGATGATGCCCAGCCAGGAGAGCACACGGGCCTGCTCCGGTCGCGTGGCATAGCGCGCGCCGGCCAGCCCGATCCCGCCAAGCACCAAGGGCAGCAGGGGAAGCGGGGGAATGCAGATAGCGAGGCCGATGCCGAAACAGGTGACGATGGAGAGAATCCCGCTCACGCCGGCCAGCAGCGCGATCACGTCGCTGCTGTTGCGCTGTTGGGTGATCCGCGGCGGCTCCGGCGCAGGCAGGCGAGGCAGCGTGGCCGCTCGCCCGAGCTTGTTCAGGTATACGTCGGGCGAATAGACCACCTTACCTTGAGCCATGAGCTGGCGGGCGACGCGCTCGCTGATCCGCCGGCCATCCTCAGAATACCACAGGTGCGCTGCGCATAGCGGCACACCGGTGACCTCGCACCGTTCGATGGCCTCGTTCAGGCAATCTGCGCAGCGGGCGGACATGGTAAAGCAAAACGCCAGGCGCATGATCACGGCCTGGCGTCGCATGAGCGGAGAGAGTGAGATTCGAACTCACGGTGACCCATACGGGCCACAACGGTTTTCGAGACCGCCCCGTTCAACCACTCCGGCATCTCTCCACACCCTATATTCTACCGCACTCCCGCGAGGATGGGATGCATCACCGGTAGGGGCGTGGGCCACTTGCTCGTCACGCCGGGCGCTCCCTCAACACCTGCCTCATCATTGCCCCTCCGCGTGAACGCACCCACCCAGGGGGCATGTTCAACTCCAGGGCCGACCCTTCACCAAGCGATGCGACCAGAGAAGACGAATCTCTGAGGGTGGGCGACGGCACCGCCTTACTCACCCAAGGTCTTATCCCTGGCTGTGAATGCACCCTCATAGACAGTTATGATTAGCCTATGCGCCCGCGCGTGGTGGACTGGACGCTTTACGGGCTGGCGGCAATCGCCGCGCTCACCGGCTTCGGGGCTTGGCTCGTGACCGACCAGCACAGCCGCGCGATCCTCACCGCGCATGCCGTCGCCGGCTTTGCCTTGCTCGTGCCACTGGCCTGGAAGCTGCGCCGCGTCCGCCTGCGGCTGGTCCGCCTCAAGGCCTGGGACGCGAAGACGCCCATCTCGGCGTTGACGACCATCGCTGCGCTCGCTGCGATCGGCAGCGGCGCGTTTTGGACGCACGCCCAATGGCCGACCGGCTACCCGAACGGCATGCACATCCACATCGTCGCCGGCCTGGCGCTGGGCGGGCTGTTGGGCGCGCACGTGCTGCTGCGCTTCAAGCGTCCGGCGCGTCACGATTTCTCTGGCCGGCGCGACGCGCTGCGCTGGCTGGGCATGCTCGGCTTCGGCGCGGCCTTGCTGCCGGCTAAGGAAGCGCTCAATCGCGCCCTCGGGTTGCCGGGCGCGCAGCGGCGCTTCACCGGCTCGCGCCACGCAGGGAGCGACTCCGGCAACGCCTTCCCGATCACCAACTGGCTGTTTGACCGGCCCACGCCAATAGACACATCCCGCTGGCGATTAACCGTGCGCGGCGCAACCGCGCGCGTGTTGTCGCTCAGCGATGCCGAGCTGGCGCGGCTGCCCCAGACCAGCCTGCGCGCCACGCTTGATTGCACGGGTGGCTGGTACTCGACCCAGACCTGGCGCGGCATCTCGGTCGGCGCGCTATTGGATCAGGTTGGCGTCTTGCCCTCGGCGCGTTTTGTGAGTTTCGTCTCGGTCACCGGCTACCGCTGGAGCCTGCCGATCGCTGAGGCACGCGCGGCGCTGTTGGCCACGCACGTCGGCGATGAGCCGCTCGACCACTGGCACGGCGCGCCGCTGCGCTTGGTCGCGCCGGGCCGGCGCGGCTTTATGTGGGTCAAGTGGGTGCGCGAGGTCGTCGTGCTCACCCAGCCCGACCTCGGCCAGTGGGTCGCCATCTTCACCAGCGGGCCGGACGCGACCTAGCTATGCGCCAAGCAGGATACGAGGTTTGAACCACTGAACTTGGTAGTAAAGAGGCGCGATGAACAAACAGGGCAAGCGATATCTGCTTGACAAGCCAAATGGGATTCCTATAATCAGAAAGTAAGCAGCATGACACCTCTGTCTTTGAATAAAGAGCGATCCCTGATAGTGGCCATGGATCACGGCCGCACACACGGTGTGATTCAGGGTTTAGAGAATCCAAGAACCGTCCTTGAAACCATCGTCTCGTCAGGCATTGATGGCATCCTTACTACTTTTGGGGTGTTGAAACACTTCCGCTCAGTTATCCCTCACACGCTCCCCGTGTTTCTCAGACTTGATGGAGGACCGAGTATCTATAGCCAAGACTGGCTTGCATACACAGAATGGGATCTACTGCATTCTGTTGAGGATGCTCTCAAACTGGGCGCGCAGGGCGTCGCGCTGATGCTCTTCATGGGTCTCTCTGTTGAGCTCCAGACTTTTCGGTTGGTTGCACGCGTCGCGCGCGAGTGCATGAGCGCAGGCATTGCTTTAATGGTTGAAGCCTTGCCTTGCCCCAGTGCACGGATTGCAGATCCAAAAGATCCTCTTGTTGCCGCCTCTGCTGTGCGATTGGCCTTCGAGCATGGTGCTGATCTAGTCAAAACGTATTACACAGGAAGCGTCCAGAGCTTTCAACCAGTAGTCGCTAATTGTCCCATTCCCGTATTTATCGCGGGCGGTCCTCGCATGAATACCTTGCACGAAGTATTAAGCACTGCTGACGAAGCGATAAAGGCAGGATCAAAAGGCATTGTGTTTGGTCGTAATATATGGCAGAGTGATAACATGCGAGCTGTTATCAAAGCTCTGCGCTGCATTGTGCACGACGGCATGTCACCCAGCGAAGCATTATCTAGAGCAAATTCCATCTAATGCTCGGGAAGGAGGTGGTAAATGGCAAAGTTAATCTAAGTTGAGAGCGATTTCTTCAAATAACTACGCGCAAACACTGTAAAGATGGAGGTTGGTATGAAGTTCAGCAAGATTTATGTTACTGTTTTAGCAACTACGCTGGTCGTTTCTGCTTGTGCGGTGCCTCAGGCAGCACCCGCTGCCCCTCAGGGTGCAGCTCCTACGCCAACACCTCTAGGGCAAGAGGAGAACGTGGCAAAAGAGGTGGTGGCTGGTGATTTGAAACCACCCGTAGTGGCTCAACCGTGCGGAGACAACTGTCCATTCAAGGGTCAGACGGTTACTGTCATCGTCAACGCTGCTGGCGAGAAGGGACCAATCTCAGGTCCGTTCTATGAGGTCCGCGAAGAGTTCGAGAAAGCAACAGGGGCCAAACTGAACATCGTTGAAGTGCCCTTTGCTGAACACTTCCCGAAGCTCCTTACTGACCTCACTAGCGGCACAGGTCAATACGATGCGTCAATCGCAGGCGCATGGTGGCTCGGGGATTTGGTCGGCGGTGATTACATCCTGAGCTATGACCAGTGGTACAACGATCCTCGCTTCCCACAATGGGACTTTGAAGACGTTCTAGCAGGTCCGCGCTCGCTTCTAACCTACGGTGGCAAGAAGTACATGGTAGCCAACGATCATGATGGCCAAGTGATGTACTACCGGCGCGACTTGTTAGAAGATCCCAACCACAAAGCCGCCTTCAAAGAGAAGTATGGTTACGATTTGAAGGTGCCTACCACCTGGAAGGAGTTCCGTGATGTTGCGGAATACTTCAATGGCAAGGACCTAAACGGCGATGGGAAGCCAGACAACGGGTTGACAATGCACCTAAAGGTAGGCGGCCAGGGCATGTTCCACTTTATGTCGTTCGCTGCACCGTTCGTGATCGGCCCTGAGAACAAGAACCTGTTCTGGTTCGACCCAGAAACGATGAAGCCGCTCATGGACAGCCCAGGCCACCTGAGAGCGCTAGAAACCTTGGTTGATCTGGTTCAGTTCGGACCCGAAGCGATGATGGGCTGGAGCTTGGGCGAGGCATGGGATCACTTCCTGCGCGGCGAAGCAGCGCTCACCTTCACGTGGGGTGACCTGGGTGCTCTTGCTCAGCAAGAAGGCAGCAAGGTCAAAGGCAAGACCGGTGCTGCGATGCTGCCGGGCACGAACGAGTATTACAGCATCCCGAAGGGCCAGTGGATCAAGGTTGACTCGGTCAATCGTGTGGGCAACACCACAGGCGGCTCCTGGGCCGGCGTGATCTCTAAGTTCTCCAAGGCCCCAGAAGCGACTTATTATCTGCTGGCCTTGATGGCGTCCAAGCCGAAGTCGCTCATCTACGCTGCTCGCGGTTGGGATGGTGTTGACCCTGGGCGCACTTCTCACTTCCTACCTCCAGACGGCACGGCTAAGCTGGATGACTATCTCGCTGCGGGATGGGCGGAAGCGGACATCAAGGACTACACTAAGGCATACTTTGACAACTTCAATGCACCGTTGCAGTTCCCCTACCTACGCATCCCCGGCACGTTCGAGTATTGGACGGCCCTAGATATCCGTCTCTCGGAGGCAGTGACCAAGCAGAAGACGCCAGAGGAGGCGCTGAAGGCGACAGTGGCTGACTTCGAGGCGATCACTGAGCGCTTGGGCCGTGAGAAGCAGCGACAGATCTACATCGAATCCCTCGGTTTGAAGTAATCCTAACCCGATCAAAGTTCATCCTTCCCCTTCTAGGTCATTCAGACCTAGAAGGGGAAGAGAAGTCAATTGTCATTCTCTATGAACGAGGCTCTAAGCCAATCCATACCGTCAAGACAGATTCATAAACAAATCAAGCTGGACAATCGTCTTTTTATCATACCAGCGGTTATCTGGGTCCTTGCGTTTTCTATATTTCCATTGCTATACGCTCTGTATACAAGTCTCTTCAGTTTTAGGTTTGGAAGGATAAATGAATTCGTAGGTTTGTACAACTTTGTCAGATTGTTTAATGATGCAAACTTGCATTCTGGATTAAGGATCACGCTTGTCTTTGTCATAGTAAGCGTGAGTGTGCAAATGGTTCTCGGTTTTGGCTTAGCGTTATTGCTAAATAGAGATATTTTAGGCAGGAGCTTATTACGAACGATTATGATCCTGCCTCTATTTGCTACTCCTGTTGCTATTGGCTATTTGAGTATCACTATCTTCTATGAGCAAAACGGGCCTGTGAATACGATCATCCGTTCATTGGGTGGCAGTGGTATTCCGTGGCTCTCCAACCCCTTCTGGGCCTTGGTCACGGTAATCTTGGTGGACATCTGGCAGTGGACACCCTTCGTCTTTCTCGTGTCACTCGCAGCCTTACAAGCGCTTCCAGACGATCTCTACGAGGCAGCCAAAGTGGACGGAGCATCTGGCTGGTCTATGTTCAGATACATCACGCTGCCTCTAATGACACCCATCCTGACGCTGATCTTGTTGCTCAGGTTGGTGGAATCATTTAAGGTTTTTGACATACCAACCAGTCTAACACTTGGAGGACCAGGGCGAGCTACGGAAGTATATAGCTTATTTACATATCGTACTGCGATGCGATTCTTTGATCATGGTTATGCCGCTGCACAGGGTTTTCTCTTGTTGATCATCGTTAGTTTTATCATTGTGACTCTATACAGGAGGATTATCACAAATTATGAGACAGAATAAACTATCAAGTATAAACATACTTAACACTATATTTACTGCTTTTGCACTGCTAATAGCTGTTGCGTGGGTTATTCTGCCTTTTTACTGGGCGCTTCTCAACTCGATAAAGAAACCCGCAGACACTTTTAGCAATACTTTTATCCCATTCATTCAATTTCAGCCTACATTAGAACATTGGTTGGCTGAATTATCTATTCCTGAGATACGCCAGGCGCTACTTAACAGTGCCGTAATTTCAACAGGCGCTGCAACCATTGCTGTCTTGCTAGGCACACCGGCAGCCTATGCGTTGGCACGCTTTAAGTTCATACGTCCTAGGAATAGCTCGTTGACCACTTGGTTTCTCTCCCAGCGCATCCTCCCCCCAGTGCTGTTCGTCATTCCTTTCTTCCTCATCATGCGCGAGTTGCGGCTGCTTGACAGTGTGCTTGCACTGGTATTACTCAACGCAACATTCACGTTGCCATTCCCAATCATTATCCTTAGCCAGATTATACGTGAACTGCCCAGAGAATTAGAAGAAGCCGCCTTCGTAGACGGTGCAAGTTTATGGCAAGCACTTGTTTTAATTGTTCTACCTCTAGTCATTCCAAGCCTTGTAGCTTCTTGGATTATATGTATGGCTTTTGCTTGGAATGAATTTCTGTTCGCCTTATCGCTTACGACTAAATCCGCCATCCCAATGCCGGTGATCATTGCAGGAGCGGAGCACACACGCGGCGTGCAGTTCTGGTTTGTAGGCGTCCGTACCATTCTCACATTGCTCGTCCCGACCTTGTTCGCCCTGCTTGCTCAACGCTACATTATTCGTGGGTTAACCCTAGGGGCTGTGAAGGGCTAGTTGTGATACAGTCGTTCCTACGAGAGCAATTGGCTATCAAGTCTTCCTTTTCGTCAGCGAGAGTGAACCGCTAGCCCTATGCAGCCACTCCTGTTAGGGATAGACGTAGGCACGACGCACATTAAAGCCGCGGTCTTTGACTGCACGGGCCACATGGTCAGCCTGGCTAGGGTGCGAACTCCTACTCACTATCCGCAACCTGGCTGGGCGCATTATGAGCCAGATGAAATCTGGCAAGGTGTCCTCGAGGTCGTCCGCTCAGCGTTATCACAAATAGACCATCCTCAGCGCGTCGTAGGCGTTGCCTGTGCTAGTATGGGTGAAGCGGGCGTGCCGGTTGATGAACAAGGACATCCCTTATACCCTTTTATTGCGTGGTTTGACCAGCGCAGCCAACCTCAAGCCGCTATGATAGCAACAGCAATCGGCCCGGACGTCATTGCCGAATCTACTGGCTTAAATATTAATCCTATATTTAGCCTATGTAAAATACTTTGGATTCGTGAAAATCACCCAGATATTTATAAAAGAACCTTCAAGTGGCTAAACGTATCTGATTATATATCCTATAAACTATCCGGCATTTACGCAACAGATTATTCGCTTGCCTCTAGAACACTTAGTCTCAATTTAAACAGCTTACAATGGGATCTAGACATCTTGAAAAGTATAAATATAAAAAATAACATATTTGCTAATCTACTATGTAGTGGAACAAAGCTTGGTTTTGTATTACCAGAAGTCGCAAGCATTACAGGCCTGCCCACATCTGCTATAGTTTCAGTGGGGGGACATGACCACGTATGCGCCGCGCTTGCGCTAGGAATTACTACTCAGAGTACGATCCTCGACTCGATGGGTTCTGCTGAGGCGCTCTTCCTGCCCATCGAGCAGGCGAGGATTGACCCGGAGCTATGTTGCCGAGGCTACACCTACGGCGCTCATGTCGCTGGCGGCTACTACGTGTTGGCCGGCCTCTTTGCATCCGGCATTGCCGTCGAATGGTTTCAACAATTCGCCGCACGAGACATCAGCGTAGAGGCCCTTATTGAAGAGGCAACACTCGTCCCTGCCGGTAGCTTAGGAGCGATGTTTGTGCCACATCTACGCACAGCAAACACGCCACACAACGATCCTACTGCGATGGGCGCATTCGTGGGCCTCACCACAGACACACAACGCGGTGCACTATTCAGAGCAGTGCTAGAGGGATTGGCAATGGAAACGCACTATGCTTTAGATGTTCTTAATCAAAAGTATAACCTAAGTAACTCAAGATTACTTGTAACAGGAGGTAGCATTAAAAACAAGTTACTTTTGCATATAAAATCTAATGTCTTTGGGAAGCCAATTATTATTAAATCAGTTGAGGAGGCCACAGCACTCGGCGCCGCCTTGCTCGGTGGCGTAGGTGCAGGTGTATATGCTAGCCCTCAGGCTGCTGCTGATGCGATTCAAGTTAAAGAAGAGGTTGTAGCTAATGAACAAAATTTAACCAATTTTTATGCGCTTCTTTATCAAAATCTTTACAAATATCTTTACGAATTTCTTAAGCCCATAAATCAAAAAATAAATTCATTCAAATATAGTGTTAAATACTAGGATAGTTCCGTTAACGACTTTACCTGCGTGATAAGCGCTCCCTGATCAAAGCGCTGCTTCTCGCAAAACGCATCCCTGGTCTTCTTCTCGGCGCTGTTGGCCACGCACGTCGGCGATGAGCCGCTCGACCACTGGCACGGCGCGCCGCTGCGCTTGGTCGCGCCGGGCCGGCGCGGCTTTATGTGGGTCAAGTGGGTGCGCGAGGTCGTCGTGCTCACCCAGCCCGACCTCGGCCAGTGGGTCGCCATCTTCACCAGCGGGCCGGACGCGACCTAGCTATGCGCCCCGCCCTTCCATCTCAGGCCGCGGCTGCGGCAGCGGCGGAATCGGCAACTCAAAAGGCAAGCGGAAGCCCGGCAGGATTTCTAGTCCCCCACCCTCCTGGCCCGGAAGCACCCCGAAGATGGCGTTGCCCAGCGAGACGCCCAAGTAGGCTTGGCCAGCCTTGTCGGGATGGCGGCCCAGAGTCACCACCATCGAGAGCGGCTTCTCCTGGCCTGCACGCCGGACGCTGAGCGTGAGCTGGTCGCCGGGCTTGCTGCGCTGGATGACCTGCACCAGGTCATCTGCGCGCTCAACGGGCTTGTCGTTAGCGGCCACAATTAAGTCGCCGGCTTTCAAACCGGCCTTGTCCGCCGGGCTGCCGGCGACCACCTCAACCACGCTGGCGCCGGAGATGCGCTCCGCGGAGCCAAAGGGCAACTGGAATGAGCCTATGGCGAGGGCGTAGCGGATGCCGAGATAAGGCGCGCCCTTCTTCTCGGGGTTCTCGCCCAGGCGCACCTTGACGCTGCGCTCGGCGTCATCGCGCTTGATCTTCAACGTGATCTCGTCGCCGGGCTTGTAGGCGGCGAGCAGGTCGCCCAGCGCCGACGACCAGTCGAGCGGCTTGTCGTTGATGGCGAGCAGGACATCGCCGACGCGCAGGCCGGCTTTGGCGGCCGGGCTGTCGGTGATCACCTCGGTGACCCGCACCTGCACGCCGAAGCGCTGCTCCAACCAGCGCCGGACGCCGCCCTCATCGGGCTTAGCTTGTGGCGGGCGGCTCTCCTGAGCTGGCGGCCTGGCTGTCGCTTCAAAGGGCACCACGCCTAGGTATGGCCGGCCATCTGCCTGGCCTAGGACGACCCTCAGGGTGCGCTCGGCCTCCCCGCGCGCGATCCGCAGGCGCACCTCGTCACCCGGCTTGAGCGCGGCCAGCGCATCGCGCAGCGCGCCGGCGCTATTCACCTCGACCTCGTTCACTTTGAGGATGATGTCGCCACGGCGCAGGCCGGCCTCCGCTGCGGGGCTGCCGCGTTGCACGGCGACGATGAGGACGCCCTTGTCTTCTTCGAGGGCGCGCGCGGGCGCCGCAACCCCGACCGCGGTTACTACTGCCAACGCGATGCCGACGAGCGAACGCATCAACCACATCATGGCTGTTTCATCCTCCTAAGCCTCGGATTCTAAGCACGCTCATTTAAGCACTCAAACGTTTATAAAACGTTGACGCAGGGTGCATTCACCAATAGGAGCAACCTTCCATCGAGCGATGCTGTCAGCGAAGGCAAGTGTATAGAGGGTGGGCGACGGCAGTGCCGTCGACCACCCTGCGTTCTGCCCTATCTATGAATACACCCTTGACGCGCGCAAGCAGCGAGAATACGGGTATGGACCTCACACAGCCACACCGACGCTACAACCCGCTCACCGGCGAGTGGGTCTTGGTCTCGCCCCAGCGCGCCGCACGCCCCTGGTTGGGCGCGGTGGAGAGGGTCACGCGCGAGCAGCGGCCGGTCTACGACCCCAACTGCTATCTGTGCCCCGGCAACCGGCGCGCGAACGGTGCGGTCAACCCGCCCTACACCGGCGTCTTCGTCTTCGACAACGACTTCCCCGCCCTGCTGCCGCCGACGGCGAACAGCGGACCGACAGACGGCTCGGCCCACCCGCTGCTCCGCGCCGAGCCGGAGGCGGGCGTCTGCCGCGTGATCTGCTTCTCCCCGCGCCACGACCTGACGCTGGCCGAGCTGCCGCCGGCGCAGATCCGCGCCGTGGTGGACACGTGGGTGGCGCAGTGCGCCGAGCTGGGCGCGCGCGAGGACATCACCTACATCCAAATCTTCGAGAACAAGGGGGAGATGATGGGCGCCAGCAACCCGCACCCGCACGGCCAGCTCTGGGCCACCCGCGGCTTGCCGACCGAGATCGTCAAGGAGACGCGCGGCCAGTTGAACTACCTTCAGCGAGCCGGCAGCCATGGGCCGTTGCTGGTGGACTATCTGGAGATCGAGCGGCGGGAGGGCGGGCGGATCATCTTCGAGAACGATCATTTCACCTGCTTGGTCCCCTTCTGGGCGGTCTGGCCGTTCGAGACGATGATCTTGCCGCGCCGCCACGTCCGCCGGCTGACCGAGCTGGGCGAGGCCGAGCGCGACGCGCTGGCCGACGCGCTCAAGCGCCTGACGGTGCGCTACGACAACCTGTTCAACGCGCCCTTCCCTTACACGATGGGCATCCACCAGGCGCCCTACGACGGCCAGGTGCACGATGAATGGCAGCTACACCTACACTTCTACCCACCGCTGTTGCGCAGCGCGACCGTGCGCAAGTTCATGGTGGGCTACGAGATGCTGGCCCAGCCCCAGCGCGACCTGACGCCGGAGCAGGCGGCGGAGCGCCTGCGCGCGCTCAGCGAGGTGCGGGCGTTCTAGCCGCCCATGTCGTTGCCCTCGGTGTTGATGTTGGCGCAGCCGACCAGCTTGATGCCGGCCTCGAGGTTGGCGATGATCGTGTTCTCCTGGATCAGGCTATCGCGCACGCGCTCGAACTGCACCCCCACCCGGTTGTCGCGCACCGTGTTCCCGTGGATGACGAAGTGATGACAGCGCGGGCCGGCGTAGCTCGCGTCGCGCTCGGTCCACGCCCGCACGCCAAAGTCGTTGTGGATCAGCGTGTTGCTGATCACCTTCGTCTCGTAGCTCTCGGCGCACTCTGGGTAAAACTGGCGGAAGACGCCCGTCCCGCGCCGGCCATCCGCATTCACCCAGAGCTGGACGCCGACGCCGTTGTGCTCGATCGCGTTGCCGGAGATGACGTTGTGATGGCCGTGCTCAATCGCCACGCCGGCGATCCGATTGCCGCGGATCGCATTGCCCTCCACAGTCGTATGGCTGGACCAGCCCAGCCAAAAGCCATACGCACAGTGCTCGGCGCGGTTGTTGCGAAAGACGTTGCGTTGCGAGAAGGTGGCCTCGAAGGCGATGTTGGGGCTGTAGCTGGCGTCGTTGTCCTCGAAGAGGTTATCGTTACAGGGCACCTTGATTTGATCTTTGTGAAAGCCGCCCAGGAACACCCCATCGCCGCTGCTCCGCAGGCGATTGTTGCGCACGATGTTGCGCGACGAACTGCACATGATCACCAGCGCCGCCGCGTCTGCGCCGTTGTGATAGCTGCGGCCCGTCGGATCGGTGCTGTAGATGCGACAGCAGAAGTCGGCGGTGTTGTCCTCAATCACGTTCTCGGAGGATTCGTAGAGCAGGATGCCGGCGCCGCTGTTATAGGAGGCGTCGTTGCGCGAGACCTCGACGCGGTTACACCCATACAGCATGATGCCATTCTGCTGATGGCGCACATCGTTGCCTATGACGAACGAGTCAATCACGCCAGAGAGGAAGATCGCGCCGCCGTAGGCTTGCTCGCGCGGCAGCCAGACATCCAGGAAGGTATCCGGGGCCGGCAGCTCGTGGGTGCGCGTCACTTGGTTATCGGCAATGGTGATATTGGCGCTGGCGTTGACCCAAATGCCGTGATAGAAGCCGATCAGGCGCAGGTTCTTCACCGTCACGCCGGTGCGTTGGTCTATGCTCACCCCGCGGCCCTGCCCCGCTGCGCCGATGATCAGCGCCCCGTTGCCGTCCAGCGTCACGCGGTCCGCCGCGATCACCAGGCCATGCGGCAAGTAATAGACGCCCGGCTGGAGGATGGTGTCGCGCGTGATGCGCATGCCGTCTTCGGGGATCACAAGCGCGCTCATGCCGAGCGAATATCTTATCTGTAGAATGCCGGTCGTGAACCTTTGGCTGGCCGCGCGCGACCGACCGCTGATCATCGGGCATCGCGGCGCAAGCGCCCACGCGCCGGAGAACACGTTGCTGGCCTTTCAAACCGCGCGCGAACACGGCGCGGATGGCGTTGAGTTGGACGTAACGCTCTGCGCCAGCGGCGAGGTGGTCGTGATCCACGATGACACGGTGGACCGAACCACGGACGGCAAGGGGCGGGTGCGCGACCTCTCGCTGGCTGCGCTGCGCCGGCTGGACGCCGGTCAGGGCCAGCGCATCCCCACGTTGGATGAGGTGATCGCTTTCACCGCCGACTGGGATCCGCCCTTTCTGCTAAACATCGAGCTAAAGCCGAGTGTCGCCCTGCGCGAGGCGCTGGCAGCGGCCGTCGTGGACGCCGTCTGGCGCGGGGGCTGCGCGGCGCGGACGCTGTTCTCTTCTTTTGACCCGCTGATGGTGCGCCGGCTGGCCCAGCTCGCGCCCGAGGTCCCGCGCGGCATCTTGTATCACCACGCCATGCCGGCCTTCCTGCGCCGAGTCTGGCTGGCCCCCTTCGCGCCGCATCAGTTTCGCCATCCGGACATCGGGCTGGTGACGCCGGAGGAGGTGCGCCGGCTGAAGGCCCAGGGCAAGCGCGTGAACACCTGGACGGTCAACGCCCCTGACCAAGCGGCTTACGCCGCAGCCTGCGGCGTGCATGGGATCATCAGCGACTCGCCGCGCGCGATCCGGCCGGCGCTGGGCTAAAAGGCGCTCCAACATGACTTGGTGAGGGCCCCTCGTTCCAATAGGCAGGAAAGATAAGCGTTGGTCCTCCTGTCATAGCAGGCGACGGCAATCCCATTGCCCATCCGGAGTCCTGACCCTCGCCATGCGGGCACGAGCACTTATCTCAGCGCGGCCTTGCGCGGCGCGCCGCCGGCGCGAGGATAGAGCTTCGGCGTGGGGGCGACCTTGTGCACCAGGATCAGCGCGCGCTGGTCGGCGCGGTCGGGCAGGCGCACGGGGTGGACCTGGGGGGGCGCGCCACCCAGTTTGGCGATCGCGCCGGCCGCTTCCGCTGCCTCGCGCTGCGCCTCGCTCCCTTTCATGGCGATGCACAGCCCGCCCACGCGCGCCAGCGGCAGCAGGTACTCGGCCAGGGTGGGCATCGGCGCGACCGCCCGTGCGATGACGACGTCGTAGCGCTCGCGGTGCGCGCGCTGATGGCCGGCTTCTTCGGCCCGCGCGTGGATCGCGCGGATGTCCGCCAGCGCCAGCGCGGCGATGGCCTGCTGGCAAAAGCGCACCTTCTTAGCTGTGCCGTCCATCAGCGTGACCTCCAGCTCCGGCATGGCGATCTTGAGCGGGATGCCGGGGAAGCCGGCGCCGCTGCCCACGTCAATCAGCGTCAGGCGCGCGCCGGGCGCGCCCTGCGCCGCGCGGATGAAGGGCAGCGGGGTGAGCGAGTCCATGAAGTGGAGCGCCAGGATGTCCTCATCGGCGGTGATCGCCGTCAGGTTGAAGCGCGCGTTGGCCTCGAGCAGCAGATGGCGAAGGCGGAGCAGCTTCTCGGCCTGGTCGTCGTCCAGCGTCAGGCCGATCGCCGTCGCCGCAGCGCGGATCGCCGCTTTGGTCATCGGGCGCGATGAGGCTGCCACGTGACACGCTCTCCAGTTCAGACGCTCTGAGGTCCTTTCACAGCTAGGGGCAAACCTCTGGGTGGGCGACGGCAGTGCCGTCGCCCACCCTCTGAACAAACTCACCCTCACTGGCAGCATAGCCTGGTTGAGGGTTGCCCCGATGAGTGAACGCACCTGCGCTCCGCTTACAATCTTGGCTGCTGATGGTCATCGCTGGTCGTCGGCAGGATTGGACAAAGCATATAGAGGAGTTTCGCCGTGTTAAACAAGAGGACGATCCGTGATTTCGATTCGCTCAAGGGCAAGCGCGTGCTGATGCGGGTTGATTTTAACGTGCCGTTGCAGGACGGCGTGATCAGCGACGACACGCGCATCCGCGCTGCGCTGCCCACGATCCAGTTCGCGCTCGATCAGGGCGCGTCGGTGGTGTTGATGTCGCACCTGGGCCGGCCGAAGGGCAAAGACCCCTCGCAGAGCCTGCGCCCCGTCGCCCAACGGCTGGGCGAGCTGCTCGGACGGCCGGTGCGCTTTGCCGAGGACTGCGTCGGCCCAGAGGTCGAGGCGCAGGCCAGGGCGCTCCAGCCGGGCGAGGTGCTGCTGCTGGAGAACCTGCGCTTCCACAAGGAGGAGGAGAAGAACGACCCTGAGTTCGCCAAGCAGTTGGCTGCGCTGGGCGACCTCTACGTCAACGACGCCTTCGGCAGCGCCCATCGTGCGCACGCTTCGGTGGAAGCGGTGGCCCACTTTCTGCCCGCCGCAGCCGGCTTCTTGATGGAGAAGGAAATTCACTTCCTCGGCAAGGTGCTCAACGACCCGGAGCGCCCGCTCGTCGTCCTGCTGGGCGGGGCGAAGATCAGCGACAAGCTGCCGGTGATCAACAACCTGATGAACCTGGCCGACAAGATCATGATCGGCGGCGGCATGGCCAACACCTTCCTCAAGGCTGAAGGGTATGAGCTGGGCGACTCGCTCGTCGAGGACAGCGTGGTGGAGCAGGCCCGCGAGCTGCTGTTGTGCTGCAGCGGCAAGCTGATGTTGCCGGTTGACGTGGTGGTCGCCGATGCGTTTAGCAACGATGCCAATACCCAGACGGTGACGGTCGGCCAGATCAAGCCCGGCTGGCGCGCGATGGACATCGGCCCGCACACCGTGGAGAAGTATCGCAATCAGCTCCAGAACGCGCGGATGATCGTCTGGAACGGCCCGATGGGCGTGTTTGAGTTCCCGAAGTTCGCCGTCGGCACGCGCGAACTCGCCAAGGCCGTTGCTGAGTCGAACGCGATCAGCATCGTCGGCGGCGGCGACTCGGTGGCAGCGATCGAGCAAACCGGCTTGGCCGACCGCATCACCCACATCAGCACCGGCGGCGGGGCCTCGCTGGAGTTCCTGGAAGGCAAGATGCTGCCGGGCATCGCGGCCTTGCCGGACAAATAGCCCACGTCGGGTGCGGGAAGCTGCCGGGGTTACGAGTCGCTCACGATAATCCCGCCGCCGATGACCTCATCGCCGGCGTAGCACACCAGCCCTTGTCCCGGCGTCACGTCGCGCTGCGGTTCATCGAACGCGAAGGTGGCGCCGCCGTCGGGGTCGGGATATAGCCAGCCGGCGGCTTCCCGCGCCTTGTAGCGGATCTTCGCGCTGCACCGCAGCGGCCCGGCGGGCGGCTCGCCGCTGACGTAGTGCATGGCGCGCACCCGCGCGCGGCGCGCGCCGAGCTCCTCGGCGCTGCCGACGATCAGCGCGTTGTTCGCGCGGTCCAGGCGGATGACGTAGAGCGGCTCGGCCTGCGCGCTGCGCGTCGTCAGGCGCAGCCCCTTGCGCTGACCGATGGTGTAAAAGGGCAGGCCCTCGTGCTGGCCGATCACCTCGCCGCGCGTGTTCATGATCGGGCCAGGCCGAGCGACCTCTGGGGCGTGTCGAACGAGAAACCCTCTGTAGTCGCCCTGGGTCAGGAAGCACAAATCCTGGCTCTCGGCGCGCTCGGCGGTCGGCAGGCCAAAGTCGCGCGCCATGGCGCGAACTTCGTCTTTTGTATAGTCGCCGACCGGGAACATGGCGTGGGCAAGCTCGCGCTGGCCCAGCACGTGCAAGACATAGCTCTGATCCTTCTTCTCGTCCTTGCCGCGCAACAGACAAAAGCGCCCATCCGCCTTGCGCGCCACGCGCGCGTAGTGGCCGGTGGCCAGGTACTCCGCGCCCAGCGCCAGCGCCTTTTGAAGCAGGAAGCCAAAGCGGATGGAGCGGTTGCAGTTGAAGCAAGGGTTGGGCGTGGTGGCTTCCGCGTAAGCGGTCACCCAGGGGTCAACCACGCGCTGCTTAAAGATGCCCTCGGCGTGAATATCGTAGAACGGGATGTCGAGCAGGCGCGCGATGGCCCGCGCGTCGGCCACAGCCTCCGGCGTGCAACAGCGGTTGACGTTGGTGGCCGCGTCCGCGCCGGCTTGATCGGCCCACAGGCGCAGCATGATGCCGATCACCTCGTAGCCCTGGCGAACCAAGAGGGCCGCTGCAACCGACGAGTCCACGCCGCCGCTCATGGCCACCACGACGCGCGTCTTAGCCATCGCTCAACCCATAGCGGCGCACGCGCTCGACGCAGCGCGGCAATACGTCGAGCAGGGCGTCAATGTCCTCTGGACGGGTGTCGTAACCGAGGGAGACGCGCAGGCTGCCCAACGCCCAGGCCGGTGGAATCCCCATCGCCAGCAACACCGGCGACGGCTCGGGATTACCGCTGGTGCAGGCCGAGCCGGTGCTGACGGCGAACCCTTCCACGTCCAGCGCCATCAGCAGTGATTCGCCATCCACGTCCTTGAAGACGAAGCTGGCCAGATGGGGCAGCCGGTCGGTCGGGTGGCCGGTCAAGCGCGCGTCGGGCACGCGGTCGAGCACGCCGGCGATCAGCCGGTCGCGCAGGGCAGCCAGGCGGGCGGACTGCGCCTCGCGCTGGTGGGAAACGTACTTCATCGCAGCCGCGCTGCCTACTGCGCCTGCCACGTTCACCGTCCCTGGCCGGCGGCCGCGCTCGTGTCCTCCGCCGGTGATCGGCGGGATGTAGGGCGTGCCCTCGCGCAGGTAGAGCACGCCGACGCCCTTCGGGCCGTAGAACTTGTGCGAGGACAGCGCCAGCGAGTCTACGTTGAGCGCGTTCACGTCGAGCAGCAGATAGGCCGGCGCCTGCACCGCGTCGCTATGAAAAGGGATGCCGCGCTCGCGGCAAAGCGCGCCGATCTCGCGGACCGGCTGGAGGGTGCCGACCTCGTTATTGGCCAACATCACGCTGACAAGGACCGTATCGGGGCGGATGGCGCGCCGCACATCATCGGGATCCACGCGCCCGTAGCCATCCACCGGCAGGAACGTGAGGTCGAAGCCGAACAGATCCTTGAGCTGCTGAGCAGTGGCCGCGACGGCCTGATGCTCAATCGGCGTGGTGATGATATGGCCTGGCTCGCGCTTGCCGGTGCGCCGCATGGCCAGGGCGACCCCTCTCAGGGCCAGGTTGTCCGCTTCGCTGCCGCAGCCGGTGAATATGACCTCGCCGGCGCGCGCGCCGATGGCGCAGCCCAGCACGGCATGGGCTTCGTCCAGCGCGGCGGCTGCTTCGCGCCCGAAGTGATGGAGCGACGCTGCGTTCCCGAACACCTCGCGCCAATATGGTCGCATCGCCGCCTCTACCTCGGGGGCAACCGGCGTGGTCGCCGCGTGGTCCAGGTACACTAACCTGCGGCCCGTATTCACAGACGCGATTCTAAGTCCCTAAGGTGAGGATCAGGTGACAATCCCCCGCTCGGTGACGATCTTGGGCGTGCGCGTGGACGACGTGACCTACGACGAGGCCGTGACAATGGCCGAGGCGTTGGTTGACCGCGGGGGCGCGCACCAGTTCGCCACGGTGAACCCCGAGTTCATCATGGCCGCGCAGCGCGACGAGGACTTTCGGACCGTTTTGGCGCACACGGCGCTGAACGTGCCGGACGGCGTCGGGGTGGTGTGGGCGGCGCGGCGGCGCGGGGTGTGGCTGCGGGAGCGGGTGGCGGGCGTGGACCTGATGCAGGCCCTTTGCGCGCTGGCCTCCCGCCGGCGGTGGCGGGTCTTCTTCTTAGGGGCGCAGCCCGGCGTGGCCGAACTCACCGCCGCCCAGATGGTGATGCGGTATCCAGGATTGACCGTCGCCGGCACGTATGCTGGCACACCGCAGCGCGAGGAAGAGCCGGCGATCGCGGCGCGGGTGCGCGCCGGGCGTCCTCAACTTCTCTTCGTCGCTTATGGCGCGCCCGCGCAAGATAAATGGCTGTTTCGCAATCTACCTCTCCTCCTGCCAACGGCAGATGCCCGCCCCGGCCTTTTGGGGATGGGCGTCGGCGGCGCGTTTGATTTCATCGCCGGCGTGCAAAAGCGCGCCCCGCAGTGGCTCCAGCGCGCCCACTTGGAGTGGCTGTATCGCCTGATTCGCCAGCCCTGGCGCTGGCGCCGGCAGACTGCGCTGCTGCGCTTCGCCGTGTCCGCGATGCTAGAATCGCGCTGATGGTTGGGCAGAACCAGGCGACGGCCCAAACCACGCCGCACGACCCGCGCCCGGATGAACTCATCAAACGCCTGCGCCAGGCCGGCCTGCTGGCCAGGCTCTCGCCGGACGACCTGCGCGCCGTGTTGGCGCTCGTGCGGGTGCGCTCGCTGCTGGCCGGCGAAGTCCTGGTGACCGCCGGCTCATCGGACACCAACCTCTATTTGTTGCGAAGGGGCAAGTTGTTCGTGCGCGTGCCGAGCAAGGACAACCGCGATCCGATTGTCCGGACGGCTCAGCCGGGCGACATGCTCAACGAGCTGGCCTTCATTAGCGGTCACCCCAGCGAGGCCACCGTCGAGGCTGTGACGCCGGCGCAGGTGTGGTACATCCCGCGCGACGACTTTCAGAAGCTGCTTCGGCGGCGCCCCGCCATGCGCGGCGCGCTGACCTACAACGCCGAGAACCAGAAATATGTCACCCAGCGCAAGCGCTTCGACACCCAGCGCCCTGGTGAGGTCGTGCTGTGGTTCTCTCGTCGACACTGGTGGGTGTTTGCGCGCCGGCTGGGCTTGCCAATGGCCCTCCTCGTCTTCTCGTTGGGTCTGTGGGTCATCTCGTTCCAACAGCCGATCATCAGCGCCTTTGTGCCGGTGCTCTCCGTGGGGGGCCTGTTCATCGCGCTGGTCATCTTTCTGTGGCTGCTGGTGGACTGGCTGAACGACTACTACGTGATCACCGACCAGCGCCTTGTCCATCGCGAGCGCATCCTCATCCTCTACGACGCGCAGGAAGAAGCGCCGCTGGCGATGGTACAAAACGTCACGGTCAACCGCCCGAGCGCCCTCAGCTCGCTATTCGATATCGGCGATATCCTCATAGAGACGATGGGCGCGCAGGCGAACATCCGGTTTGATTGGGTGAGCCAGCCGGATCGGGTTGCATCGCTCATCCTTGAGCAACAGGCCCGCGCGCGCGCTGAGAAGCTCGCCATAGACCGCGCCAAGATTCGCACCGAACTGCGCCGCGAGCTGGGGATATTGCCGCGCCCGCCGGCGCCGGAAGCGCCAAAAGTGGCCACCCGCAAAACGCCCAGCGCATGGCTGGCGAGACAACGCGCGCTGCTGCGCAACCTGCGCAATGAACTGTTGCCCCGCATGCGGTTGGTGCGCGACGGCAACGTGGTCGTCTATCGCAAGCACTGGCTGGTGCTCGTGCGCGCGATCCTGCTGCCGGCGCTCCTGTTGCTCCTTTACATCGTTGTCTTGGCCATCATCGCCATCTTTACGACGAGCCTTCGCCAACTGCTGTTTGGCACGCCGGCTGTGCTGCTCGTCGCGCTGGTGGGGTTTGGCCTGCTGCTGCGGCTGATCTGGCTATACGAGGACTGGCGCAACGATTTATATATGATCAGCAAAGACCAGGTCATAGACTACAAGCGCACCCCGTTCGGGCTGGGCGGCACGTCGCAGCGCGCGGCCAGCCTGAGCAACATCCAGAACGTCAGCGCGACGACGAAGGGCTTGCTGGATAACTTGTTCAACATCGGCGACGTGATCATCCGCACGGCCGGCATGGAGAACGAGTTGTCTTTCCTGCGCGTGTGGAACCCCAGGGGCGTGCAGCGCGAGCTGTTGATGCGCATCGAGGCCCATCGGATCGCCAAACAGGAAGAGGAGGCCAGCCGGCGCTGGCAAGAGCTGGCGACCCTCATCGGCATATACGACGAGCTGAGACAGATTCATCCCTCCCCGCGCACCTTATGATCCTGCCCATCTATGATCAGGACCATCAGAAAGATCGGCGACCCCATCCTGCGCAAGAAAGCGAAGAAAGTCGAGAAGATCACCCGCGACACGCTGAAGCTGATAGATGACATGGTGGAGACGATGCACCATGCGCACGGCCAAGGGCTGGCCGCGCCACAGGTCGGCGTCTCCCAGCGCATCGCCGTCGTGGAGGTGCCGAAGGCCGACGACATCCCCGGCAGCGGCGTGCTTTACACGTTGATTAACCCGGAAGTCATCAAGCAATCTGAGGAAACGTGGGAATATCCGGAGGGTTGCCTATCGATCCCCGGCTGGCGCGGCGATGTGGCCCGCCCCTATCGGATTGTGGTGCGCGCCCTCGACCGCCATGGCAACCGCGTGAAGTATGAGGTGGAGGGCCACGTCGCGCGCGCGTTCCTCCACGAGATCGATCACCTGGACGGCGTGCTTTACATAGATAAGCTGGTCTCCCCCGACCGCGTGTGGCGGGTCAACGAGGAGCCGCTTGAGCATCCCGCATGACGCGCGTCCATGTTTACGCCACGGCCGATGGCTTTGCGGCGTTGGCCGGCCAGTGGAACGCCCTGCTCCAGCGCTCGGCAGCCGATACCCTCTTCCTCACCCACGAGTGGCAAAGCGTCTGGTGGCGCGAGCTGGGCGATGGCGAGCTGCGCATCTTGGCGATCTGCGACGACGACGGCGCGTTGATCGGCCTGGCTCCGCTCTTCTTTGCCCCCGGCCCGTCGGGCACGGTAGAAGTCGCGCTGGTGGGGTGCAAAGAAGTGTCGGATTACCTCGACTTCATCTGCGCCCGCGGCCACGAGCCGGCCTGCCTGCGCGCCGTGGTGGACTTCTTGAAGAGCAGCGACGCCCCAGCCTGGCAATCGCTGGCCCTGTGCAATATCGTAGAGACCTCGCCGACGTTGGCCCTCCTGCCTGAGATGCTGCGCGCCGAGGGCTGGCACCCCCAGGTCGCTTTTGAGGATACCTGCCCCAGGATCGCGCTGCCCGAATCCTTCGACGCTTATTTGGCCAGCCTGGACGGCAAAGAGCGCCGCGAGCTGCAGCGCAAGCTGCGCCGCGCCAGCGAGGAGGTGGCGATCACCTTTACCACCGAGGCACACGCGCTGGCGCGAGATGTGGACGACTTCATCGCGCTGATGAAAGCGTCAGCGCCGGAGAAGGCGGCGTTTATGACCCCGCGCATGGCGCGCTTCTTTCACGCCATCGCACAAGCGATGTTCGACGTCGGCCGGCTGCAGTTGGCCTTCCTGGAGGTGGCCGGCGCCCGCGCCGCGGCTTACATGAACTTCCTCTACAACGACGCCGTGCTGGTCTACAACTCCGGGCTGGACCCGACCAGATACGCCTACCTCAGCCCAGGCCAAGTGTTGATCGCGCGCCTGATCGAGAAGGCCATCCTCGATGGCCGGCGCGTCTTCGACTTCCTCCAGGGCAACGAGGAATACAAATACAAGCTGGGCGGCAAAGACGTTTCACTATATACTCTCTCTGCGCAGCGGGGCTGAGTAAGCCCGTGCGAAGATGAGCGATGGGGATCGCGGCGTTTCTCTTCCTGATGGCGGCGCTGCTCGTGCTGGTGAGCGTGATCGTGTTTGTGGCCTTGCCGCTGTTCGCCCTCTATCGCTGGCGTGAGCGGCGTGTCCCATCCGGCATGTCCGAGGCGCAGTATGTAGAGGACGCGCGCCGGCTGGCGGAGGAAATTCGAGGGGTGTTGGCCAGCAGCGCGATCCCCTCCGGGCAACGATCCGAGCTGCTGCGCCAGCTCCAGCGCGTTCCGGAGAACATCAACCGCGCCCTCGGCAAGCTCGAGCGCCTGCGCCGCGTGAAGAAGATCGCCCAGCGCTCAGAGGGCGCAGGCGCGGTGCTCCAGGAGATCGCCCGCTTGGAGGCGCAGATCCTGGCCGAGCTGCGCAGGACGCATCAGACCTTGTTGGAGATGCCCGTGGCGCTGATGAAGCTGGACCTAGCTCGCGGCGACCGAGACTTCCAACGCATGGTCGCTGCGCTGGACGAGGCCAATCGGCGCTTGCATGACCTGGCGGAGAGCTACGAGGAGTTGCGCGGACATCGGGCCTGGAGCGCGCCGAACTAATTCAACTTTTGTGAGGAAGCTGCGCAGCGTGCATTCACGGCGGCTCAGGGGTGGGCGACGGCACTGCCGTCGCCCACCCTCTATTCACCGGCAGCGCAGCCTGGTGGGGAGCTGATCATCTTGATGGGTGCGCCTGTCGCAACAATGCGCCGCCGCCTCTCAACCCCGATTTGACATCCAAATGTCCGGAGCATCGCGCGTGTTATCACCTTATCGCCTCACCTGTGAATATCGCCAGAACCCACTTGGCTTGGGCGCGCGCCAGCCGCGCTTGAGCTGGCAGTTGCGCGCCGACGACGGCGCGCGCGGCGCTGCGCAGTCGGCGTATCAGCTCGTCGTTGCCGCCGATCCGTCGTGCGAGCGCAGCGTCCTCTGGGACACTGGCAAAGTGCATTCCGACCAGTCCGTGCACGTGCGCTATGAAGGGCCGCCGTTGCGCTCGACCCAGCGCTGCTACTGGCGCGTGCGCGTCTGGGACGAAGCCGGCCGGCCCTCTGATTGGAGCGAGATCGCCTGGTGGGAGATGGGCCTGCTGACGGTGGACGATTGGCAGGCCGAGTGGATCACCCCGGACTGGGACGACGCTGAGGATGAGGCGCGCCCTGCGCCCTTCCTGCGCTACACCTTCACTGTGGATGGCGAGGTGCGCGCCGCCCGCCTCTACGCCACCAGCCTGGGGCTATACGAGCTGTATCTCAACGGCCAGCGAGTGGGCGACGCCGTGCTCACGCCCGGCTGGACCAGCTATCGCAAGCGGCTCCAGTACCAGACCTACGATGTCACCGAGCTCGTGCGCGCCGGCGCGAACGCCATCGGCGCGATTTTGGGCGATGGCTGGTATCGCGGTCACCTCGGCTTCTCTGGCCGGCGACGCAATCACTACGGCGACCGCCTGGCGCTGCTGGCCCAGCTCCACGTTGACCTCGCGGACGGCCGGCGCTTGATCGTCACCAGCAACGCCGGCTGGCGCGCCTCGCTCGGCCCGCTCCGCATGGCCGAGCTATACCACGGCGAGACCTACGACGCGCGGCTGGAACAGGATGGATGGGCGACTCCAGATTTCGACGACCGCGACTGGCGCGCCGTGCGCAGCTTGAACCAGCCTAAAGATATCTTGGTCGCCCAAGAAGGCCCTCTGGTGCGGCGGCAGGATTGCCTGGCGCCTGTGCGCGTGTTCGCTGCGCCGAACGGTGAGGTGATCGCCGACTTCGGCCAGAACATGGTCGGCTGGGTGCGCTTCAGGGTGCGCGGGCCGGCGGGGACGACCGTGACGCTGCGCCACGCCGAAGTCCTCGACGCGGAGGGCAACCTGTACGTCGCCAACCTGCGCGCGGCCAAACAGACGGTGCAGTACACGCTGAGGGGGGATGGCGAGGAGGTCTACGAGCCGCGCTTCACCTTCATGGGCTTTCGCTACGTGGGCGTCCGCGGCTGGCCGGGCGAGCTGCGCCCGGAGGACCTCACCGGCGTCGTGGTGCATTCGGACATGCCGCCTGCCGGCGAGTTCGCCTGCGACAACCCGCTCATCAACCAGCTCCAGCACAACATTGTGTGGGGACAAAAGGGCAACTTCGTGGACGTGCCGACCGATTGTCCGCAGCGCGACGAGCGCCTGGGATGGACGGGCGATGCGCAGGTCTTCATCCGCACGGCCTGTTTCAATCGCCACGTCGCCCTCTTCTTCGCCAAATGGCTCAGGGACCTGGCCGCCGATCAATATCCGGATGGGCGCGTGCCCTTCGTCGTGCCCGACATCCTCAACCACGGCAGCGCCGCCTCCGCCGGCTGGGGGGATGCCGCCGTGATCTGTCCCTGGACGCTCTACTTATGCTACGGTGACACGGAGATCCTCGCCGAGCAATATGAAAGCATGGCCCGCTGGGTGGACTTCGTGCGCCGCCAGGCCGGCGAGCGCTTCCTCTGGGCGAGCGGCTTTCACTTTGGCGATTGGCTGGACTATCGCGGGCCGAACCCCTTGCTGCCGGCGCCGGCGACCAACACGGAGTTGATCGCCACGGCGTTCTTCGCCCACTGCGCCGATCTGATGTCCCGCACCGCCCGCGCCCTAGGCAAGACAGATGACGCGCAGGCCTACGCGGCGTTATACGAACGGGTGAAAGCGGCGTTTAACGCCGAGTTCGTCTCGCCGCGCGGGCGCGTCGGCCCCGGCACGCAAACGGCGTATGTCTTGGCGCTGCACTTCGACCTGCTGCCGGAGCGCCTGCGCCCCCTGGCCGCCCAACGCTTGGCCGAGGCCGTGCGCGACGCCGATTACCACCCTACCACTGGCTTCCTCGGCACGCCTTACCTGTGCCACGTGCTCAGCCGCTTTGGTTATACCGACCTTGCGTATGAGCTGCTCAATCAGGAAGGCTATCCATCGTGGCTCTACCCCGTGAAGCAGGGCGCGACCACCATCTGGGAACGATGGGACGGCATCAAACCCGATGGGAGCTTCCAGGATCCGGGGATGAACTCGTTCAACCACTATGCGTTCGGCGCGATCGGGGATTGGCTGTATCGCGTGGTAGCGGGGATTGAGATTGACCCAGAAGCGCCCGGCTATCGTCACGTCATCATTCGGCCTCAACCGGGCGGCGGCTTGACCCGCGTCCAGGCAGCGCTGGAGTCGCCCTATGGCCGGCTCAGCGTCGCGTGGGCATTGGACGAGGAAGGCTTCCGACTCCGGCTCAGCATCCCGCCCAACGCGCGGGCGACGGTGTATATGCCGGCGAGCAAAGCCGCGCAGGTGACCGAATCAGGCCGACCGTTGCGGCCTGCGCCGCTCGTCCGCCCAAAGCGCGGTGTAGCGGTCGTCGAGATCGGCTCCGGTGATTACGACTTTCACTCGACCGGCCTGACGCTCGGCCAAGTCATGGCCCGCGTGCGCCACGTGGCCGGCCGGCTGGATCGCGGCAGCGTCGTGCGCGACCTGCTCGCAAATCCCGCAGCGCGCGCAGTGCTCCTGCGTCATCTGAGCGAGGCCGAGCTGAGCCGGCTGAGCCTTGACAGCTCGCTGGAGGCCGCGCTGCAGCGCATTGGCCGAGCGGAGCTGATGCCGACAATCGAGAGTGAGCTGCTTACTCGCTCACCACGCGCCTGACATACACGCGCCGACGACAGCCTGGCCGAGGGCCAGGCCGCCGTCGTTTGGCGGGACCGCTTGATGAGTGAGCACGCGAAAGCCGGCGGCCTGGAGCTGGGCGCGCGCCTGCCTGAGCAAGGTC
>JAGHYX010000281.1 GCA_017743375.1 Chloroflexota bacterium | reverse complement strand
AGATGCTTCGCTGGGGGCGAGATACGACACGAGTGATACGCCGGCGATAGCGGGTGGGCGACAAGGCAGCCGTCGCCCACCCAGGGTTTTGCCCCTGCGCGTGAACGCATCTCTTCAGTTAGGTTAGGAGAGCGCAAACATATAATGGCTGCGCAACGCCAGTGGGCGCTGCTGAGAGGGAAGATAGGCGTGAAAGGAAGCATCCAGCGCTGATGAGCACGGAAGATATTCGCTGGATTCAGCGTTTTAAGCACTTTCTCAAGGCCTTTGGGCAGTTGAAGGAAGCAGTGGAATTGGCCAGGCAGCGTCCGCTCTCCAGGCTCGAGCAACAGGGGTTAATACAAGCGTTTGAATTCACCCATGAGCTGGCATGGAACACGCTAAAGGATTTTCTGGAGAGCCGCGGCGTTCAGAATCTGTATGGGTCCAAGGACGCCACCCGCAAAGCCTTTGAGACGGGCGTGATAGAGAACGGCACAGTCTGGATGGACATGATTCAGAGCCGCAATCTAACCTCGCATACGTATGATGAGGCCACCGCTGCGCAGATCGCTGCCGCCATTTGCGACGCCTACATTGCCGAGTTCGACGCCCTACGCCTCAAGTTGGAAGCGCTGAAGAAGGAGGAAGAGGCATAAAGCACGGTCTTCCTGAAGCGGTCTGCGAGAAAATCCGCGCCGTCCTAAGCCGCTATCCCCAAGTGGAGCAGGCGATTTTGTACGGCTCGCGTGCGAAGGGGAACTACAAGAATGGCTCTGACATTGACCTAACCCTGCGCGGCGGCGCGGATTTAACGCTGAACGTCATCTACAGAATCCTCGACGACCTCGACGAGCTGCTCCTGCCGTATGCCGTTCACCTCTCTATCCTTGACCACATCAGCGACCGGGACGTGATCGAGCACATTCAGCGGGTGGGGGTCGTCTTTTATGAGAAGCCGAAGCCGTGAAGCCACCGCAGCGGGAAGAACGATAGGGCGGGGGTGCATGCTGCAGGAGACCTAGACTTGCGCCTGCCTCCTAGATGCTGCGGGATCAGCAATCACTCAGCATCATAGCCCCCCTCTTCCCCCGCGTGCAGGGGAATCAGGCGGGGGTGCTTGGCGGCTGCGCGGGGGGCGTAGCACCGCTACGCCCCTACGATATGGTCGGGCGGGATTTTAGATGCTTCGCTGCGCTCCGCGGCGCGCGAGAATGGATGCGCGAATGCACACGCGCTTCGTGTTATGGCTTAGATGGCCTGCCGATCTCAGCGGGAGAAGGCCAGCCAGTGTGCCGCTCGCAGACCCACTCTAGGTAGGGGGAGGCACTGCTTTCGCCCATCCCTAGGGCGGCGCTATTCATCCTGCCGGTCGTCCGCCTTGCGTTTGGGCGTTGTCTGCTTGCGCTCGTCCTTTTGCGCCGGGCGGGCTAGATCGGTCGGGGTCTTCTTGGCGCGCCGCCGGCGCTTCTTGGCCTGGCCTGTTGCGGCTGCGGCCGGCTGGGCCTCGGCCTGCGGGGCGGCCTGTTGCGCCGTCGCAGGTTTGCCCTTGCCGCAGTCGCACTCGCCGTTCTCGTGCCGGTCACAAGTCCCGCTCAGCGCCTTCTCCTGAAGGCGCTGGAGGGCCTCCAGCGGGGTGAGCTGTTCGCGGTGGAACTCCACCTCGCGCGCTTCGGGGCCCTCGCCGATCTTGACGCGCACCGAGTCGCGCAGGTGCAAGATCTCGACCACCTTGCCGGGGCCGAGCGGCGTGCCGACGATGGACTTGAGCTTGGGGAGGTGGCGGCGCGCCTCGACGTATTGCTCATATTCGTAGATTAAGCAGCAGCGCAGCCGGCCACACATGCCGGTGATGTCCTGGGGGTTCAGGCTGAGGTTCTGTTCCTTGGCGTGCTTGATCGAGATCGGGCTGAACTCGGTGAGGAAGCGCGAGCAGCAGCGCTCCTCGATGCCGCAGGCGCCGATGCCGCCGAGGATCTTGGCCACTTCGCGCGGGCTGATCTGGCGGGTCTCGATGCGCGCGCGGTAGAGCCGGCTCATCGCCTCGCGCAGCGGAGCTACCTCGACGCGCTCTTCTTCGTCGGTGGAATACAGAAACGTCAGCGTTTGGCCGTCGAAGCTATATTCAGCGCGCACGATCTTGATGGGCAGGTTGAGCGCAGCGCTCTCGGCGCGGCAGGCGATCAAGGCCTCCAGCTCCTTGCTTGCGTAGTAGTGGCGCATGGCCATGTCGCGGCCGGTCGCCCGCCGCTCGATGCGCTTGTATGGGCCGCCTTTCTCCTTTGGCGGCTTGAGCGTGGCCACCTGGCCCATCTGCTTGCCGCGCGCAGTGTCCACGATTACCCAATCGCCCACCTTTAGGTTGTCGAAGCCCTGCGCATCGTAGTGGTAAATCTTGCCGGCGCGCTGAAAGCGCACGCCGACCAGGCGCGGCTGAGGCGGTTCGGGAGGCGGGGATGTAGGAGCACCCGTCCATTCGGGTGCGTCGAACATGGAAGGTTCAGGCGAACGGCTTTCCATCAACTTGGCCTTTATCGTTTATATTGTATGTCTGGCGGTGGAGAGATGCGGTCACTGGGCGTGCACCGCCACCACGGAGGACACAAAGGTGATTTCTCTGGGGTTGGGCAAGAGGTTAGCCCGTGAGGTGTCGCTCCTTGATGCGCATACACCCAAGCAAGTGGCCAAACACTCATGCTCTACGGCGTGGGTCAAGCGCGTCACGCAAGCCATCCCCCAGCAGGTTGAAGCCCAGCACCGTGAGCATGATGGCGATGCCGGGGAAGAAGACCAGGTGAGGAGCGTTGAAGACGCTGTT
>JAGHYX010000280.1 GCA_017743375.1 Chloroflexota bacterium | reverse complement strand
GGCGAGGAAGGCGATCAGTTCGCCGGCGCGCTGGGGTGGGGGAGGGGGAGCTGGGTCGTCGGGTGCGCTTTCCACTTCGTGCTCGCCGTTGGCGCGCTGTTCAAGCGCGTTGGCGATGCGTTCGAGCGCGTCCGCGATGCGTTCGAGGAGGTCTTTCATGGCGGCGCGGCTATTATCCCCCCACCGGAGGCGGTCACAGGTTCAACTGGGCGACGTGGTCTATGATGGTCTCTACGCTGGCCGCGATGCCGAGGGCAGCGGCGAGCTGGTAGAGGTGGGCGTAGACCGTCTTCGGCGAGATGGCGAGGTGATCGGCCAGGGCCTGGACGGTGACGCGGGCGCTGCGCGCGCGCAGCTCGCTGATGGCGCGCGCGATCTCCTGCTGGCGCGGGGTGAGCTTGAGCTGCGGTTGGGTGAGCAGGGCGCGGCGGACTTGCGGGCACAGGCAGTAGTTCCCTTGCTGGACGGTGACGATGGCGTCCACGAGGTCGGCCAGCAGGATGTCGTCAACGAGGCAGCCGCGCCCGCCGGCGCGCAGATAGGCGAGCAGCTCCCTGCGGCAGACGGTCGGGATGAGGGCGATGGTGGGCGCAGCGGACAGCCAGCGCGGGTGAATCGCGTTCAGGCGCTCGGTGTGGATGCAGACCACATCCAGGGCAGGGATGTGGGCAGGACAGCCTTCAGGTGAGGATTGGCGGTATATCACCTGAATGTCAGGTGAACGGCTGGTGGCCAGGGCGCGTTCGAGCGCGTTGGCGGTGAGCGGATGGCGAATGATCAACCCCACTTTGATCATCAGGTGGGATTATATCTTTCGAGGGTATTTCAGGCAATTTTGGGGGTGGGGTGGAGTTGAAATAAACAGGCGACGCGCGTAGAATGCGCCTGTCGCGTTTCGTGAAGCTCTTCGTCGCCCTTCTCGCCTTGTGCCTCGCGCTCAGCGCGTGCGGTGTTGCCTACACCTGGCTACAGCGCTCGGCGCAGGCCCAGATCGCCTGCTTGAGCGGGATGCTGCTCGACCCGGCGCGCGGCTGCTGGGCAGCCCGCAGGATGGGCGATGAGGCTTGGCAGGCGAGCTGGCCGTGAGTCAGAGCGAGCGATAGGCTTCAAAGGCGGCCTGCAAGGCGGCGGTGAAGCCGTCGTATCCGTCGCGCCAGCCGCGAAGCAGCACCGCCTCGCCTTCGCGCCAGCCGTATATCATGCACCCCCACCTGCCGTTGGCAAGATGATAGCGGATCATCGCGCGATCGTCCCCTTCCGGGTTCAGATCGACCTCCACCACCACGCGGGTGGGGGGGATGTAGCCGACCACGGTCATGGTTTCGCCCTCGACTTCGACCGGCTCATCCACCTTGGGCATGGCCTGCATCTCCTCGGTGGCGATGATGCGCTGGATGCGCCGCCCCAAGCGGTCTTTACAGACCATGATGCCCTGGTAGCTATTGTTTATTTTCATCTCTTGTTTTCCACCCCCGCCAGCACCTGCTGCCGCTCTTGCGGGCGCATTGCGGCCAGGTCGTCGGGATGAATCTCGCGGGCGGGCAGGCGCAGCCAGCGCCGGGCGCGCTTGCTCCAGAACACGACTGTCCCGTCCCGCTTTAGGTAGGCGGGGATGTATCGGCTTACGCCCATTCGTCCATCACCTCTACCCGTCGGCGGGGGGTGGGGAGCGGATAACCCGCCGTGCGCATCAGGAACTCATATTTCTGGCGCAGGTCTGGCTTCAGCTCCTTCCAGCCGTCGAACACGTTCAGCCGCGTTTCGCGCAGCCAAAATTGGGCTACGTGCGCGGCATTCCTGTGCCAGGCTTCTGCTGCTCTCAGGCAACCCATGGCTGCCTCGACTTCCGCTCGGCGGAGCTTGTACTCCACCCAATCATAGAGAGAAGCGATTTCCTTTTCCATGTATTTATTTTACCACAAATCGGCACAGGGTCAATCCGCTGCGCTGGGCGGGAGATGGTCTGCAGCGTGGGCATTTTGAGGCGGCAGGGGATGAAATTCAGGGGGAGGTGGCGATAATATATTCATGAGCAGAGACGAAATCATCTGCCTCATCCGCCTCGCCGCTCGCCTTGGCCTGACACCCGGAGAAGTCTTCAGGTTAATCGGCGACCCCCAGCGGATCAGCTTCGAGGAAGCGCGCGCGCTGGTGCTCCATCACGTGCGGACACAGCAGCGACAAGCCGGGCCTGGGATCGGGATGTGAGCCTACTCCCGCAGCGAGAAGGCGGAGTGCTGGGCGCGGGCCTGACCGACGCCGCTGTCGCGGATGTACTGGCGCAGCACGTCGGCGGATTTGTGGCCGCTGACGCGCTGGATGTCGTGCTCCTGCGCGCCGGCCAGGGCTGCGGAGGTGATGAAGCCGGCGCGCAGGCTGTGGCCGCTGAACTCGCGCGCGTCCAGCCCGGCGGCGGCGGCGGCGCGCTTGACGATCAGCGCCACGCTCTGCGCGCTCAGGCGGCGGTTGATCGGCTTGCCGGTGGCGTCCATGCGGACGAAGAGCGGCCCGGCGGTCAGGCCGTGGGCGCGCAGGACGGCCAGCCACGCGGCCAGCGCGCGCACGGGGCAGAGGGCGGGGTCTTCCTCGGCGTGGATCACCTTGTGCTCGCCCTCGGCGGCCCGGTCAGTCTTCGAGCCGCGCAGCCTCAGGACGGCATGCGTCTTGCGCATGGTCACGTCGGCCATGTCGAGCGCGACCAGCTCGGAGCGCCGGAAGGCGCCCGCGAAGCCGACCAGCAGGATGGCGCGGTCGCGCCACCCTGCCGGGGTGTCGGGGAGGGTGGCGCGACCGCGCCATCCTGC
>JAGHYX010000279.1 GCA_017743375.1 Chloroflexota bacterium | reverse complement strand
CGCCAAACACCCCACCTCAACGACCCTGCAGCGCCTGAGTCGAGCGCGACGAACAAAGTAAGGGCGGTTCGCAAATCGCCCTACCGCGCTATCGCCAGAATGACAGGGTGAGGCAAAATGCCGGCCACCCCGTGCGATCAACTGCCGCCGGCGCTGAGCGCTGCTTCGCCGTCACGCCAAGCGGCATCCGCCGGCAGCAGCCTCGGCCCCTGTGCCAATCCGGTCAGGCGCGAGCCTAGATGCCATACACCTCAGCCATCCTGCGCACCTCCTCGATGACCGCCTGGCGCAGCGCCAGCGGCGCCAGCACTTCAGCATGGCTGCCGTATTGCATCACCCAGCGCCGCACCTCGCCCAGCCCGCTGGTTTGCATGCGCAAGATCACCCCACCGTCCGCTTGCTCCTCCAACTGCTGGCTGGGGTGGAACTGCCGCTCGCGCACCCAGCGCGCCTGGTAAGCATCGAAGCGCACGGCCACCTCGACCGGCGCCTTGCCGCCCTCAGCCCCAAAGGCCGTGCGCAGCCACTCCTCCACCAGGACGCTCGACCGACGGACGAACTTATCCGGCAGCTTGCGGCAGTCCAAGATGCGACCGACGTGGAAGGTGCGCCGGTCGCCCCGGCCCAGGTCGTAGGCGAGCAAATACCATTCGCCTTTGTCGTTGTGCAAGTGATACGGCTCAACCTTGCGCTCGGTCTGCTGGCCGGTGGTGTTGGCGCGGTAGCGCAGCCAAAGCAGACGCTGTTCGCGGATCGCCTCGTAGATCACCAGCAGCCGCTGCAGATCGACCTGGAGGGCCGGCGGCGAGGAGAACGAGGCGTGCTGGCGCAGCGCCTCCAGGTCAACGGTGATCTGGCGCGGCATCGCCTGGGCCAGCGTGACCAGGGCCGACTCCAGCGGCTTCTGAAACGCCGTGCCCACGTAATGGCGGGCCAACTCCGCGCTGAGGAAGAACGCGACCAACTCGCCCTCGGTGATCATGATGTTAGGCAGGGCGTAGGCCGGCTCGGTGTAATACCACCCGCCGCGCTCCCGATCTGTCGCCAGCGGCGCACCGAGCCGCTCGATCATGAAGGCGCGATCCTTGAAGATCACCCGTCGGCTGACGCCGAGGTCGCGAGCCAGCCGATCAGCATTCGGATACAGGCCAGCGCGCACCTGGCGATCGATCTCCATAATCCGCTCAAGCTGCTGACGCTGGGACATATTCACCCCCGCACGACGTTTAGCCTTCACGCAATGTATATCACGGCGTTGCCCATGCCGGCGAACACACCCATGCCCAGCCGCGGCTCCCTCGACTTACAATCGCGCAGATGCAAACTGTGCGCTGGGTCATCGAGCGCGATCAAGCGGCGGCGGACCATCCAGCCGTGTTGCGGGCCGCCCAGGTCATCCGCCTGGGTGGCCTGGTGGCCTTCCCAACCGAGACGGTCTATGGGTTGGGCGCGAACGCGCTGGATGCACGGGCCGTGGCCGGCATCTACCGCGCTAAACAGCGCCCGCTCAACGATCCACTGATCGTGCATGTCGCCTCGCCGGCGGATGTGGAGGCGCTGGCCGACTTGAGCGGCCTGCGCGAGCGGGCGCAAGCCCTGATCGCGCGCTTTTGGCCCGGCCCGCTGACCCTGGTGCTGCCGCGCCGTCCGGCGCTGCCGGCGCTGGTCTCCGCCGGCCTGGATACCGTGGCTGTGCGCATGCCGAACCACCCGGTGGCGCTGGCGCTCATCCGCGCCAGCGGGGTGCCGCTCGCCGCGCCCAGCGCGAACCGCTTCGGCCACGTCAGCCCAACCACAGCGCAGCACGTGCTGGACGACCTGGACGGACACATTGACGCCGTGCTGGACGGCGGGCCGACCACGATCGGCGTGGAGAGCACGGTGCTCGACCTGACCTGCGATCCGCCGCGCATCCTTCGCCCCGGCGGGGTGACGCGCGAGCAGCTCCAGGCCATCCTGCCGGGTGTGCTGCCAATTGCTCCTGTGGTCGCTGCTGCCGGACAGGCCATGCCCTCGCCGGGCACGTCCCCCGTCCACTACGCGCCGCGCGCCCGCCTGATCATCTGCCGAGATACGGGCGAGCTGTTGCGCCGGCGGGAAGCCTGTCTGGCCCAGGGCAGGTCGGTGGGGCTGCTGCTGAGGGCCGATCAGCGCGCGGCCTGTCAGGCGTGCCATCCTTATTTCATGCTGGGCGACGGCCTGGACGAGGTCGCGCGCAACCTCTACGCCGGCTTGCGCGCGCTCGACGCGCTGGGCGTGGACGACATCTTGGTGACGGCTGTGCCCCGCGAGGGTTTAGGAGAAGCAATCGCCGATCGGCTGGCGCGCGCCGCAGCCAAAACCCAAGATTAACGCATAGGTGGGTTTGGCATTCTCAGTGAAGACTTACGCTTTCTTCACGCTTCTCTAGGCTAAGTTTTATCAACTTCTCAGTGCCTAATAAATGAATCTTTATGCACCCCTTGCATACTCTATATTGGTGTTCTGAGAGTGACTCGCATAACCCCTTGGATGCCCTTTGACATTCGGAGGAAAGTGCAATGCTAACGAAGAAGATGCTCGTGACGGGAATCGCTGGTGCTTTGGTGTTGTCGGCCTGCGCTGCGCCGGCCACGCCTGCCCCCACCTCTACGCCGGTGCCCACCGCGCCCCCGCCTACAGAAGCTCCTGCCCCGGACATCGTGGACACGGCTGTTGCTGCGGGGACGTTCACCACGCTGGCGGCAGCGCTGGAGGCGGCCGGCCTGGTGGAGACGCTGAAGGGTGAAGGGCCGTTCACCGTGTTCGCGCCGACCGATGAGGCGTTCGCCAAGCTCGACA
>JAGHYX010000278.1 GCA_017743375.1 Chloroflexota bacterium | reverse complement strand
GCTGAATGAAGGCACTTATCAGCTTCTACAAAGCTAACTTATCATTCAAGCTGCATGTGGCTCGCAAGGAAAGCGGCCCTCCTGCTGGTCGGCGCGATAGTGCTCTTGGCGCCGATCGCGTGCGCGCGATTCTGCCAGCTACAAAGCGTCTCCGTGCGGCAGTCATCTGCTGCGTGGTTGGCCGAAATCGCGCGCCTGCATGCCCTGCGTCTAGACGAGCGAGAGTCGCAACCATCCCATCACCACGCAGGCGATCATCATGCGCCGCTCTCGCGCATCAGACAATTGGTGCTCAGCGTCACCGAGTTTGTGCTTACGCAGTGCGAATGGCCTGGCGTGATGGTCGTCGGTTTATGGACGATGCTCCTGATGTTGCGCCTCGCTCAGCCGATCCTTCTTGTGCCAGAGCCACCCCCAAGACGCCTCGTCTGCGCTCCATGAGATGGGCTGCGACCTCGCCGCGCCACTAGGGCGCGTGCGGTGGGCGGCAGAGGCGCAGCGCTTTGACGAATCGCTTGCACGCGCAGACGCGCTTTGCCATGCGTGATTCGGGTATGTCTGTCTTGGAGCCGCTAGCGCGGGCGATCTTGTATCTATCACTTGCGTTGGCTGTGGGTGTGCCAATCGCAACGCTCAGCGCAGTGCTGCCGGCGTTGCGCCGGCTCGGCCTCGACGCCGCAGGAGTCTCTGCGGCGCTGGTGCGCTGGACGTGGAGGGCCGCTGCCTCGGCGCTGATCGGTGGGCTGGCCCTCTTCATCGCCCAATTCATCCCTCTAGAGCTGGCCTTGGAAGGCTTTGCGGAGTGGCTGGAGTTCCTCCGCCTCACCCTGCTCGGCCAAATGCTGATCATCCGGGTGGCGCTTGGGGCGCTGGCGCTGCTCACGCTCTGGCTGGTCAGCAAGGGCCGAGTGTCGTTGAGGACGGCGATGATCGCATGTCCGCTCATCGGCGCAGCTATCCACGCGACGCTGGCCGGTACCAGCCACAGCGCAGCGATGGATGCTGGCCTGATGCCTGTGCTGGCCGACTTCGCCCACCTGTTTGCCGGCGCGCTGTGGTGCGGCGGGCTGGTCGGTGTGCTTGTGACGTGCACACACCTGCGCCGCACCGTTGGCGAGATGACCATGCATGCTGCTGCCCGCGAGATGACCAGGCGCTTCTCGCCCTTGGCATCTCTGGGGATCATGCTGGCTTCCGGCACGGGGCTGGTGCTCTCCTCCATTCACTTACCAGAAGCCGGATCTCTGAGCACCTCATCCTACGGACAGCTCATCCTGCTCAAGGTTGGCCTGGTGGTCGCGGTCCTGCTGATCGGCGCGAGGCTGCGCCGGGCCATCTACCACAGGAGCGACGCGATCGATCGCCTGCTGCTCGCGGAAGCCGTCATCGCGTGCGGCATCTTCGTCGGCGCGGCGCTGCTGACCTCGACGGCGCCGCCGCACGAGATGATCGTCCATCAGATGGACGATGGCACCGTTCATGTCATGGCAAAGGTGGACTCGGATTTTCAACGACTGGTCTTTACCCTTGCGCTGGCCGTCTTTGCGGCCGGCGCGTTCACGGTCGCGCTGGAATGGGCGCGATCGCTTAAAGGAAGCCTGAGATGAACAACTGGTTGCGAATGACTTGCGTGGCCGCCCTGGCTGCGGCTACTTTGACCGTGACGACGTATCGCTCTGCCTCAGCCCATGCGATGTTGGTGAGCAGCGAGCCGGCAGCGAACGCTGTGCTCGCCACCTCGCCGAAGCAGATCAAGCTGGTGTTCAGCGAAGCGCTCCAGGCCGCGGGGCACACCATCACGCTGCTGGATGAGAAGGGGAACAAGGTCGAGATCGGCAAGGCCATGCTCGACCCCGCGGACAGCAGCAAGAAGACCCTGATCGCGGAGGTCCCTCGCGCGTTGCCGATGGGCAAATACACGGTGGAGTGGCGTAATCTCTCCACCGATGGCCATTCAGAGCGCGGGCGCTTCTCGTTCACGCTGTCCGAGATGGTCGAGATGACCCTGAAGTTCGCCTTTAAGGCCGGCAAGGACGTGGTGGCATGTGGCAAGGAGATCAAGAACCTGGGCGCGCGACGAACCACAGCCCAGATCATGGACGCGCGCTTTTACATCTCGAACATCCGCTTGCTCGGCGCAGGCGGCGTCGAGGTGCCCTTTGCGCTCCAGCCCGACGGCAAGTGGCAGACCGACCGCGTCGCGCTGCTGGACTTCGAGGACGCCAGCGGGATGTGTCGGGAGACCGGCACGCCTGACACGCGCGACATCGTGGTCGGCAAGGCGCCGGCCGGCAAATACACCGGCATCGCCTTCGACCTGGGCATCCCCTTCGAGTTGAACCATGCCGATGTCGCTGTGGAGAAGGCGCCGCTCAACATTCAGGCGCTGTGGTGGAACTGGCAGACCGGTTACAAGTTCGTGCGCATTGACCTGGCGACCAACGTCGCGCCGCCGAACGATAAGTGGTTCATCCATCTGGGCAGCACCGGCTGCGGCAAGATGGATGGCCATGGCGGCGGCGATCCGCACGGGATGGCGAATAAGCCGCCGGAGAAGCCCTGCGCCAACCCGAACCTGGCCACGATTCGGCTCACGCGCTTTGACCCGCAGCGCGACCAGATCGTGGCCGACCTGGCCGGCCTGCTGACCAACGTCAATATCGCCCAGTCCACGCCCAAGCCGGCCGGCTGCATGTCCGGCGTGGATGACCCGGATTGCCGTCGTCTGATCCCGAACTTCGGCCTCTCGCTGGCCAACGGCCAATGCGTGAACGGCTGCCGTGGGCAACGCTTCTTCCGCGTCGAGGCCGTGCCTAAGTCTTAAGCGGGTGATCTCGCCGAGCGTGTTTCGCT
>JAGHYX010000277.1 GCA_017743375.1 Chloroflexota bacterium | reverse complement strand
GCCTTTATCCGCCTTTATGCCAAAGGCGATGTCCCCGTCCATGTCCTGGACACCTACCCAGGCGGGGGCATGTGGCCCACCAGCTTGTGGGTGCCGGGCGAGGTCATCGCCGATCGCTATCGGTTGCGCATCGAGGAGAATGTGACGAACACTCGGCTCTCCCCGACGGCGCTCTGGCTCGACGTGGGGGTGTGGGACTTTACCGAGCAGCGCTTCTTGGCCACCTTTGAGCCGAGCGGCCGGCCGACCGGTCGGCAACGTTATGAAGCTGCCGGCTTATACGCGGATCAACCGGTGAGCACGATCCCGGCTGGGCCGCGCCTGGCCCAGGTCGTGCCGCTGAACGCGCGCGTGGAGCAGCGAGGTGATGCGCTGACGCTGCGCTTGGACTGGCTGGTCACCGACGACATTCAGCAGGATCACACCACGTTCGTACAACTGTTCGACCAGGCAGGCAGCAAGCTGCCGCCGCAGGCCGACGCACGCGCGCTGGGCGGGGCCTTTGCCCCGCGCTGGTGGCGCAGGGGCGACCGCATCGCCGGCGATGTTTACACCATCACGCTGCCAGCGGATTTCGCGGCCGGCGCATACATCTTGAAGTTCGGGCTGTATCGCGCCGACGGCGCGCGCATGGCGGCTTACGACCAATTCGGGGGCGCGATTCCCGACGCCGCGCTGAGCCTGCCGGTGGAGATCATCAGATGAGCGAGATGCTCTACAGCCGCCAAGCGGTGCGCGAATGCCTGCGCGCGCGCCGACGAAAGATTCATCGCCTGTTGATCAGAGAAGGCGTCGAGGACGCGCCGATCCTCCGCGAGATCCGCACTCTGGCCGAGGCCCAGCGCATTCGCATCTCGGTCGGCGCAGCGCGCCAAGCGCTGCCACCGGAGGCGCAGGGCGTCGCACTGGAGGTAGGGGAATACCCATATGCGGATTTGGATGACTGCTTTGCCCTGGCGCAAGCGCGCGGCGAACGTCCCTTCCTGTTGATCTTGGACGGCGTCCAGGACCCTCACAACATGGGAAACCTGGTCCGCACGGCAGAGGCCGCCGGCGTCCACGGCGTGGTGATCGGCGCGCGCCGCAGCGCGAGCGTCACCCCAGCCGTGGTCAACGCCTCAGCCGGCGCAACCGAGCACATGCTGATCGCCCAGGTCGTGAACCTGGCGCGCGCTGTAGAAGCAATCAAGGCGCGTGACGTATGGGTGGTGGCGCTGCACGGCGAGGCCCAGCAGACGCTCTATGAGCTTGACCTGCGCGGCGGGTTGGCCTTCGTCATCGGCAGCGAAGGCGAAGGCGTCAGCCGGCTGCTGCGCGAGAAGGCCGACATCGTAGCTCGCCTGCCGATGCGCGGGCGGGTCGGTTCGCTGAACGCAGCAGCCGCCGGCGCAGCCGCGCTCTACGAAGCCGTGCGCCAACAAAGCCAAGCCGCGCTCAAGTCTGCTCGGTGATCACCGCGTCCAAGAGCACGTCGTGCGGCGCGAGCGGGACCTCGGCAGCGCGCTGGACGCTGAAGGCCAGGCCGACCTTGGGGACATCGGGGCGCAGCACGCGCAAAAAGCGGTCGTAGTAGCCGCTGCCGTAGCCCAGCCGGGCCAGCTTGCCGGATGCGCCGACGGGGGCATAGGCCACCAGCGGCACCAGCGCCAGGTCAATTTGGTCAGGCGCGATCAGCCGTTCGCGGTCAAGTGGCAGACCCCACCGGCCAGGCGGCAGGCTGGCTTCGTCCAGCGTAGTCAGGCGCACAGCGCGCGGCTCGCCTGGCGCGAAGGCCGGCACAGCCACGCATTTGCGCTCGGCCAGCGCCTGGGCGATGATCGGGCGGGTGTCCACCTCGCTATGGATGGGCAGAAAGACGTGAATCACCTGTGCCTGACGATAGGCGGACAAGGCCAGGACGCGCGCGCAGATGCGCTGCGACCATGCCATGCGAACGACGGCTGGCAGCGCGTCGCGGGCCGCCCGCGCGCGCCGGCGGATCTCCGCTTTCGCGTCCATCAGCGCCGATTGTAGTGAACAGCGCCGTCGTATAGTCAGCGATCTTATGACGCCTCGCATCCTGGTGATCGGCTGCGCCTCGCTCGACACGCTACATATTGGCGGGCGGACTTACCACACAATCGGCGGTGCTGGCCTCTACACTGCGCTGGCCGCGCACTACGCCGGCGCGCAGGCCGTGTTGCTGGGGCCAAAACCCGATCCCATCCCGCCAGTGCTCCAACCGGTCGCGCAACGCCTGACCTGGCTCGGCCCGGAAGTGCCTCCCGAAGACCTGCCGCGCCTGGAGATCACCCATCATGGCCAGGGCAAGGCCACGCTGATAGGCGCGTCCTGGGGCGCGGAGGCGCAACTGACGGTGGATAACCTGCCCATTGACCTGTCAGGGTTCGACGTGGTGCACATCGCCGCGCTTAGCTCGGCGCAGAAGATGCTGGGCTTTCTGCGCGCCTGTCGCGCGCGGCGCGCAGCGCGCATCAGCGCCGGCACGTATTACCGCATCGTGCAAAACGAGCCGGCCACCGTGCGCGCGATCTTCGAGCAGGCCGACCTGTTCTTCATGAACGAGAACGAGGCGATCGGCCTGTGGGGATCGCTGCGCGTGGCGGGGCGGATCGCCACCCGCACCCGCGACAATGCGCTGCTGTTCATCACGTTTGACCGGCGGGGGGCGATCGTGATCGCCGGCGACCAAGCCACACCGCTGCCGGCAGACCCCGCAGTTGAGGTGGACCCGACGGGCGCCGGCGACACCTTCTGCGGCGCGACGCTGGCCGGCTTGGCGCGCGGCCAAGATCCCATCACTGCGGCGCGCCACGCCGCGACGCTGGCCGCGCGCAAGATCGAGCATGTCGGGCC
>JAGHYX010000275.1 GCA_017743375.1 Chloroflexota bacterium | reverse complement strand
AATATACAAAATGCAGCGTATCTTAACTCAAAATAAATAGAAATCAAATCCTATTTGTTAAAAGGGCCGTTGATTTTCTTAATTTCCTGAATGCTCTTGACGTTTACCATCGCTATCCTCCTTGCCTGTACATTATCTTATACCGACACCACTGCCAAAGCGGCGCATAACCCCGGCTAGGTGAGCCGCGGTAACGCAGCAGGCAATTACACGAATAGCTTCGGCGGCACGTCCAGCGCTAGCGTGGCCGGCGTCGCTGCGCTAATCTTGGCTTGCAATCTGCTGGGATGAAGTGCACGAGGTGATCAAAAACGCCTGCGACAAGATTGACCCAGAGGGTAGCCACTACGATGCCAACGATCATAGCAACTGGTATGGCTACGCGCGCAAGCCAATGGAGCTGGCCCTACCAGTTCAGAAGCGCCTCGTGATCGCCGTCTCGATCCGCCGTGACGTCACCATCCTCGACCTGAAGTCGGCACAACTGAGCCTGAGCAATGAAGGTGCTCAAGGTGAGTGTAGACATTGAGCATAGGAGTGAAGCCCAGCGCAGCCGTGACCTGCGCAGAGGCGATCTTCCTCACCCTGCCCGGATCCAGCGCCGCTCTGGCGTTGCCGAGCCAGGCATCCAGCGTCCAATGGCTGGCATCAGCCGTCGACGAGAGCGTGGTCTTGCTCGGCCCTGGCCTCAGCCAAGCCGCGCCGACCGCTGCGTTCCTCGATGTGCTCCTGGGGTCGCTCACGGACGGTCTGCACGCTTTGACGCCGACACGCTCAACCTATTGGCTCGCATCTCAGCCTGGTGGCCACACGTGCCAGCGCAAGCAGTGCTCATCCCACATTCTGGTGAGATGGCCCGCCTGACGCAGCGCAGCGCGAGCGAGATCTAGGCAGTTCGGATCGAATGCGCGCTGCAATACGCCGAAGCATGGGGGCATATCGTGGCGCTGAAGGGTGCGCACACAGTGATCGCTGCGCCTGGCCAGCCCGGTGTCGTGTTGCCGTTCGCCAACCCAGCCTTGGCTAGCGGGGACGTGTTGGCCAGTTACATGATGGTGCAGGGGCTTGCGCTACTCGATACCGCCGTCTGCGATGCCGATGTTCACGGGCAGCCGGCGAGCGATAGCGCGCCTGACACGGCAACACTGGATTACCGGCTGACAAGTTGATCGACCTTATCCCAGACGTCATTGGTGCACTGAGCGCATAGCGATGGCTGCCGTCGTGTCTGACCTAGGAAGCACGCTGACACCAGCGAGAGCTGGCGCGCCTTCGGCGCATTTATCAAGAAGCATGGGCGCAGGGTGAGGTATGCGCCTTTCTGTTACTCTCATCGGCTCGGCGTAATCGTCGCTTGCGCTGGGCTGATCAACGCGCAGCGATACCGCGAGCAATAGCTCAAGAACATGCCCTGGGTGATGCAGGGGTTCTCAGTCGAGGAGGTAGAAATGCTCAGTGCCTGGATCGCCGATGCGCTCTGGTGCGCGCGGCGCGCGCCTATTGATCGCATTGGGCGTCTATCGGCGCGTTGCTGATTTGACGGCTGGGCGCGGAAGCGACCAGCGTGCCCGTGGCCTTCGATAGGTATGGGCGCGCCACCGGCCGGCTGAGCAGCCCGGTGTCCAATCAAAGCCGTGCGAGTGCGGGCCTGGTTAGGCGATGGACGCGCTCGTTACAGAGGGCGACATACCCATGCTCAGCCTTGCCCAAAAGCCTGTCGCTGATGCTGCCTTGCGCACCAAGGCACTTGCCAGTGGATGGCGCATCCTCGATAGTTAACAGTGGCGATTGCGCGGTTAGGGTTTTGCGCCGGCGACGCTTTGGCGGGAGTGATTCCTGAATTGACTGGCCAAAGGGCAGATACTTTAGATAGCGTTGATAAATGCGATCAAACTCGCCGGCCTCGACCAGCTTTTCGTGCGCATATTGCCGGATGGTATTCGACAAGCTGTAGCGCGGCTGTGGCCCACGGTCACCAACGACGTGCTCACCAGATATGTGAGCACGTCTAACACGTCCTCACGCCGCAGGTCGGCACGCTCATCAGCCTGCCCTGTTTCGCTTGGCGGCTCCTCCTCGCTGCAGATCGCCTCAGCCAGATCCAGTGTCCAATCTGTAGTAAAGATAGATAGCCGGCGCAGCAGGATACGCTCCGGCTCAGAGAGCAAGTCGCAGCTCCAGTCGATCATTGTGCGCAGCGTTTGCTGCTTGGGCGGCGCTAGGCGGTTGCCGCTGGTCAGCAGGTTGAACCTATTGCTGAGGCGCTGCGCGATTTGCTCGAGCGAGAGCACGCTCAGGCGCGCAGCAGCGAGCTCGATAGCCAGCGGCAAGCCGTCCATTGAATCAGCAACGCCTGACCGTTCTCATCCAGCACAAAGTATGGGCGTACTGCTCGCGCGCGCACCAGGAAGAGTTGCATCGCCTCTTCGCAGCGCATTGGCGGTATCTGCCACGTCACCTCGCCCGGCACGTTCAGCGGCTCGCGGCTGGTAGCCAGGACGCTGACGTTCGGGCACATCTGCGCCAGGCGCAGCGCAAACACGGCGCAAGCGCTGTTCAAGTGCTCGCAAGTATCCAGCACGATCAACACCGGCGCATCGCCCGCTAGCCTATTGCGCAGCATTTCAACGGTCACCGGCTCGGTTGATGATGATAGGCCGATTGCTTTTGCGACTACGAGCGGCACTTGTTCAGGGTCATGCAGGAAAGCCAGCGGCACGACCCATACCCCGCCGGTAAACCGCTCCCGCATCTGGGCTGCTGCTTCGATCGCCAGGCGGGTTTTGCCGACTCCACCGGGGCCGATCAGCGTGAGCAGGCGCGTCTTGCGAAGCAGGGTTATCACCTTGGCCAGCTCTGCTGCGCGC
>JAGHYX010000273.1 GCA_017743375.1 Chloroflexota bacterium | reverse complement strand
GAGCAAGCCTTCGCCCAGCTTGAGCAAGTGGTGGCGCGGTTGGAGGATGGCGACCTGCCGCTAGACGACGCGCTCTCCCTCTACGCGCGCGGTCAGGCGCTGGCCGCGCGGTGCGCGCAGTTGCTGGAACAGGCTGAGCTGCGCGTTCGGCAGATCGGCGAGACCGACGCATGACCGGCACACTGCTGAACGTCGTCACCGTGCTGATCGGCACGGCGCTGGGCGTGCTTTTGGGCCAGCGCCTGCCGGAGCGGATGCGCGAGACGGTGCTCTCCGGCCTGGGCATGAGCACCATCGCCTATGCCGCGCTGAACATCGTGGACGCGCTGGCCGGCCAGCCCAACGCCCCGCTCAAGTTCATCGTTGTCCTGTTGAGCCTGCTGTTCGGCGGGGTCGTCGGCGAGTTGCTGGACCTCGACGGCGCGCTGCACCGCCTGGGCGCGGCGTTGGAGCGCCGCTTCGCCCGCAGCGCGGACGCCGAGCGCACCGCGCGCTTCATCCGCGGCTTCATCACGGCCAGCCTGGTGTTCTGCGTCGGGCCGATGGCCGTCCTCGGCTCGCTCCAGGATGGCTTGCGCGGGGACTACTCGCTGCTGGCCATCAAGAGCACGCTGGATGGCTTTGCCTCGCTCGCCTTTGCCGCCTCATTGGGCGTTGGGGTGGGCTTCTCCATCCTCACCATCCTGGTCGTCCAGGGCGGGATCGCGCTGTTGGCCGGCCAGATCCAGGCGCTGTTCAGCCCGCCGATGCTGGCCGTGCTCTCCGCCACCGGCGCGGTGCTGATCTTCGGCATCGGCCTCAGCCTGCTGGACCTCAAGCGCATCCGGCTGGCCAATTATCTGCCCGCGTTGCTGATCGGCCCGGCTGCTGTCGCCATCTTGGGCGCGCTGGGCGTCGCCGGCTTCGCCTGAAGGATGCATTCGCAGTTGGGGGAAGGCGAATCTCACGCGGAGGCGCGGAGCAGGCGAAGAGTTTTTGCTGAATGCACCCCTGAATTGTCGGCGTTCGTAAGCCTATAATTCCATCTGCGCGCAGCGATGGCAGACATCCCCACCGACGCATTGCCCCTGTCCGGTTCGTCCACGAGCGCACGGCGTCGGATGGTCGCGCGCCGGCTGCTGCCGGCCTTGTTCGTGGTCATGTTCATCTGCGCGCTGGTGGGCATCGTCGCTGCCGGTGCGCTGGCCGGCGCACAGGCCGGCCGCCAGGAGGCCGCCCTGCGGGCGACGGCGACGATCGCGGCTTCGCTGCTGGCCCGCTTCGAGAAGGCCAACGCGCTGATGCGCGAGGGCAAATACGCGCTGGCCGAGGCGAACTACGCCTATATCTTGCAATACCAGCCGGAGAATTACGGCGTGCGTCAGCTCATCGCCACCGCCATCGCGGCCCAGACCCCGACGCCCACGCCCATCCCGCCCACGCCCACGCCGGTGATTACGGACAAGGGCCAGTTGCTCGCCCTGGCCCGCGAGGCCGCAGCGGCCCAGGACTGGGACACGGTGATCCGGCTGACCGACCAGCTCGCCGCCCTGGATGCTGCGTTCGAGCCGGCGGCCGTGAGCGACCTGCGCTACCGCGCCCTGGTGGCGCGCGGCCTGAGCCGGCTGCGGGGCAATCTGCTCGAACAGGGCCTCTACGACCTCGACCGCGCGGCGGCCATCCGCCCGCTCAGCGACGCGGTGGAGGGCGAGCGCCGGCTCGCCGCGGCCTATCAGAGCGCCTTGTATTACTTCGGCGCGGACTGGGAGCGGGCGATCGCGCAGTTGGAGCAGATCTATCGCGCGGCGCCGGCTTACCGCGACGTGGCGACGCGCCTGCGCGAGGCCAACGCACGCGCCGGCGATGCTTACGCGGGCGCGGGCGATTGGTGCGCCGCGGCCAAGAAGTATGCCCGCGCTGCCGAGCTGGGCGCGCCGACCGCCGAGAAGCGCCAGGACGCCGACCTGCGCTGCTTGACCGCCTCGGCGGGGGGCAGCCAGCCAGGGGCCGGCTCGGCCTACTCGTTGACCATCCCGAACGTCGCGGGCGTCGCCGGCCGGCTGTTCTACAGCCAATACGACCCGGCGAGCTATCAGTACCGCTACATGGTGTATGAGGGCGCGGCGGGGCGCGCCTATCAGATCGGCAGCGGCCCGCAGCCCAGCTACCGCGCCAGCCTCTCGCCCGACCGCAAGCGGGTCACCTACGCCATCTTCCAAGATGGCTGGCAGGTGGTCGTCGCGCCGGCGGATGGGTCGGGGACGCCGCTGATATTGACCAGCGGGAACTACCCGGTCTGGGGTCCGGGCGGCCTGATCGCCTATCAGGGGTGCACGGACTTCTGCGGCATCCACCTTATCAATCCGGACCAGCCGGGGCAGGTGCAGCGCCTGACCACCTACGCCGGCGACATCAACATGCAGTGGTCGCCAAGCGGTGACCGGTTGGTGTATATGTCCAACTTCCCGGGCGCGTGGGAGATCTTCATCGTCACGCTGAACGGTTATTTCCAGCAGCTCACCGGCTATGGCGCCCAGAGCGGCGCGCCGACCTTCTCGCCGGACGGGACGCGCATCGCGTTCATCTCCAACCGCGATGGCCTGTGGGGGGTGTGGGTGATGAACGCCGATGGGAGCAACGTGACCAAGTTGATTGACCTGGGCGGCCAACATCCCTCCTGGCAGAGCGAGCGGCTGCTGTGGTTGCCTTGATGGGCGTGCCTGTCTTGTTCATTGCATGTTTGTGGGGCGTTCTTGCGAATCGGAGCGTTTAGGGTATAACTCTGCGCATCACTCAACGGCGGAGGAGGAATGACGACCGTGCAAAATAGCGTGCCGGATGAGATGCGCTGCGATCATTTGATCCTGCTGGTGGGGGGCAACCCGCTGCCGAACTACGTGGCGGCGAGGAT
>JAGHYX010000068.1 GCA_017743375.1 Chloroflexota bacterium | reverse complement strand
GCGCAGCGCGCCGATGCGCAAGCCGCCGTCGGGCGTGCGCGCCGGGGAATCCTCCACCGGCCACCGCGCGCCGGTCTGTGGGTGATACAGGCCGACGACCACCGCGTAGCTGCCTGGCCGGAGCACGTCCGACAATACAAGGAGGCGCGGGTCGGGGATGACCTCGCCGGCTGACCAAACGGTGGGCGGATAGCTGCCGTTGCGCGGCGGGCCGTCGGCTTGAGCAACCACCCGCTCGTCCTGATCGCGCAGGTGCAAGAAGACAACGTAATCGGCGTCCAACGGTCCGCCGGCGCGCCAGGTCACGGTGATCGCCACAGTCTCGCCTGGGCACCCATCGAGAGGCTGGGGAAGGCGGGCGGCGCTGAATCCGGCGCTCAGCGGCAGCCAGCTCGTCCCCGGATCGGCCTGCGCCCCCAGCGGCACCTTAATCCGACCAGCGATGACCTCGCGATCGCCATCCAACCAGCGGATGCTGATGTCGTAAGCACCCTTGCGCGCGTCCGGATAGGGCAGGAGCGGGAAGTCGTACCAAGCTTCTTCTCCCGCGTAGAACTGGTTGGTGTGAATGATCCGTGAGCGCACCGGCAGCCCATCGCCGCGCTGGGTTGCAATGGGCTGAACGCGCAGCTCGCGCTGGCCCAGCGGGGAGCCGGCTTTTAAGCGCACGCTGATGATCAACGGCACGGTCGTGATCACCTCGCGTGCGCTGACGGCGACGCCGGTCACCTGCCAGCCATCGCCCAGCTCATGAATATCCTGGTCTAGCAAAACGTCCGGCCTGATCGGCAGGCGCACGCGCTGCCATATTGTGATCGGCGATCCCCAAAAGCGGGCGTCCTCCAAGCGCGCGACCGGCGCATACAGGGCATTGAACCAATCGTCCTGCTGCGGGTTGGCGTCGTAGAGCGCGTTCACGCCGGTGAGCGCCAGGTAGTCCGGTTGCAGGCGCAGCAGGCCGCCGACGAAGTCGCCGCGGCGGATGGCGGGCAACTGCGAGGGCAGCGTCAGGCCGAGGAAATCGTAGGTGGTGCGCTGTGCATAGTAGCTCATTACGCCTAGCTCAGTGACCCCTAGCGTGGCCGTCGCCGGCGTGTTGGCGTTGATCCAGCGCCCCGCGCGTTCGTAGATGTCCACCTTCGTCTCCGGCAGGACTTTTGCTCTGACCTCTGCAGGCGGCGGGGGCACCCCACCGCGGACGATCTCGATCATGGATAAATCCGCCGAGATAAGCGGCAGCAGGATGAGGGGCAGGGTTTGCCATTTGTAGACGCCAAGGGCAATCAATGCAGCAAGCCCCGGCAGCATCGGCGCGTAATACCACGCATAAGGCGCCACGCCCAGCAGCGTATATCCGGCCAAGTGGAGCACCGCCCAGGCGATCGGCAGCAGGAAGGGGACGGCAGCGGGCCAACGCCAGCCCTGCGCGCGCGCGGCGACCACCCCTCGGCGGATGACGCTGAATGTCCCCAGGCCGATAGCGAGCGGCACAAATAGGAAGATGGTCTCCTGCTCGAGATAGGCTCGGACCAGCAGCAGCGCGCCTTCTAGAAAGCGCGTGCCGGCGTAGAAGCCGGTCAAGCCGGCGATCGCCTGCGCTGATTTGGTCTGTAGCGTGGTGGGGATCGGCGAGCCGAACTGCGCGGTGAGGAAGATCGCCAGCGGCCCATAGGTTGCGCTGGCCGTGGCAAGCGCGATGAGCGCAGGGCGCAGGCGTGCGCGCCAGCCGGCCTCGCCAAAGCGCAGGGCGCGCAGAAGGACGATGCCCAGGACGATGGCGCCATCGCCGCGCAGCCCCAGGCCCAGGCCGGCCAGCGCGCCGGCCCAGGCCGGCCGCTCGCTCTCTGCGAAGAACAGCGCCCATGCAGACAGCGCTATGAAGAGCGGCGTCTCGAAGCCGACGGTCAACCAGGCCAGGGGGAAGGCGACGAAGACCAGGCCGGCGAGGAAGCCATGGCCCGTTAGGCCATGCCGCTTGCCGATCGCCGTCAGCGCCCAGGCTGTGGCGATCAGGCCCAGCACGCTCAGCCCATAGCTGGTGGTTGGGATGTCCAGGCCGGCGGCGGCCAGCGCGCCGAGCAGCAGCGCATACAGCGGCGCCGTGGTGATCAGCGCCTGCTCAGGCGCGCCAGGGTTGAAGGTGAAGCCCAACCCGCGCGCGAGGTGATCGGCAAAACGGTAGGTGATGAATGGGTCGTCGAAGCGCAGGCCGGCCATCAGCAGGCCCAGGCCCACGCCGATCGCAGCCGGCGCGGCGACCACGATCATCCGCCACGCGGCATTGACCAGCTCAGACGACGATCTCCCCACCGTCCACCTCGATACACTGGCCGGTGATGAAGCTGGCCTCTGGGGAGGCGAGGAAGGCCACGGCGCTGGCCACTTCCTCCGGCGTCCCCAGGCGCTTCATCGGGATCTGCTCCATCTTGTGCGCAATGTGCGTCCCGATCGGCCAGCCTTCGTTGCGGCAGATCTCGGCATCCACCTTGTGGAGCATGTCAGTGAGGATCGAGCCGGGGCACACCGCGTTGACCGTCACGCCGAACGGGGCCAGATCGATTGCCGTGGCGCGGGTGAGGCCGATCACAGCCGCCTTGTTGCTACAGTAAGCAGCGCTGTTCTTGAAACCGGTTCGCCCGGCGATGCTGCTGATATTGACAATGCGCCCATATCGCTGCCGCTTCATCACCGGCGCGATGGCCTTGGTGCAAAGGAATACGCCGGTGTAGTTCACGGCGATCATGGTGTTCCATTCCTCTAGGTTGATCTGCTCGAGCGGCGTGCCGCGATAGATGCCGGCGTTATTCACCCAGATATCCACCCGGCCGGCCCAGCGCAGGATGTTCGCGATGGCCGCGCTTACCTCAGCCTCGTCGGCCACGTTGGCCCTGACGGTGCGCACATGCACCCCGCGCCTCTCAAGCGCGTCGGCGAGCTGTTCGCATTTCTCGCACTGCACGTCCACGATGGCGACGGCTGCGCCTTCATCGGCAAAGCGCCGGACGAAGGCCTCGCCCAACCCTTGCGCCCCGCCGGTGACGACGGCCACTTGGCCTTTGAAGCGATGGCAGGTGTTGATCATGGCCCTTGTCCAGCAATTGTAAGGATCGCCTGGCTCAACGCAGGGTGGTCAATAGCCGGCAGCTCCAATGCCAGCACGATCACGCGCTGGTCGTCTGCGCGCACGTGCCACCCAATAAACCGTTCGTTTGCGATCTGCGCCTGACCGGTGAACGGCGGGAGGCGCAATGCTGGCCGGCGATCGGCAGGTCGGACGCCGCCGGCGAGCAGCGTCGGCGTGATCGGCCGGCCGGCGATGACCTCCGCGGCGCTCACCGCTACCCGCAACGGCGTCACCCGCACACTGCCCTGGCCGATCGTCTCGCTATAGGTTACGCTGGCGGGCAAGGATACAGCTTCGTTGGGCAGCTCAAACGGAACGCGCCTGTCAAGCCCCAGCGCGGCTGCATTGATGTGCCAGCGCTGAAGGTCGGTTGGGTCGGCCCCGCGCAAGTTGAACAACCAAGCCAACAGCGGGCCGGGCTGATACAAGCCCTGGGTCGCGCGGTTGAGCAACGGCGCGCTCGGTTCGGCGCGCAGCCTGTCCCAGTCTTGCTCCAGTCGGTTGGGGTCGAAACTCGGCCTGCTGGCCAGGGCCAGCACCTCACCGCTGTGCCAATCGAGCACCACAGCCGCGCCTCCCAGCGCGCCGAGCGCGGATCCGACGCGCAGCGCCTCGTGCGCGCGCGACTGCCACGTTAGGTCGAGGGACGACGTGATCGCTGCGCCGCGGCGCGGGCGGTGGAGCAGGTCGTCCAGCGGCGTTCGCCCGCCGCGCAAAGTCGAGTCGGCGAACGCCTCCAGCCCGCCCACGCCGTAGCGCAGGCTGTAGTAGCCAATGGCCGGCGCAGCCTCGGGATGGGGATAGCGGCGCTGGTAGCGTGCTCGCGCGCCGGCGCAGGGCGCGAGCGGCTGCTCAGCACCGATACAGGCGGAGTAGGCCAGCAACGTCCCGTCGCGGGCGTAGATCGGGCCGCGAAGCGTCGCTTGTTCGGCCTCCACCAGGCGCGGATTGTCTGGCCGCGCGCGCAGCTCGCCGGCGCGGGCGATCCCCCAGTAGCCGGCAGCCAGCCCAAGCGCTGCGAGCAAGGCGGCGCTGGCGCGCATCATCGGCCTGGCCGTGCAAACCGCCCATGCTGCGCCCAGCGGCGCGCTGGCTGAGAGGCGGAGCAATAGGCCGAGCAGCGCATGGCTCACGACCAACGATGTGCCGCCATAGCTAATGAACGGCAGCGTCGCGCCGGTGATCGGCAACAGGCCAAGGTTGCCCCCGACGACGACGAAGACCTGCACGCTCAGGCTCGCCGCAAGCCCGCCGGCCAAGAGGAAGCCGTAGCGGCTGGTTGCGCGCAGGCCAATGTGCCAGGCGCGCAGGATGATCACCGCATAGCCGGCCAGGACGGCCAGCGCGCCGGCCAGCCCCAGCTCCTCGGCGATCATGACGAATGGAAAGTCTGTATGCACGGCCGGCACGTAGTCCGGTCGGCCCTGATTGATCCCTTGGCCGAACAGCCCGCCATTGGCGACCGCGATCAGCGACTGCACGATCTGAAAGGCACTGCCTTGCGGGTCGGCCCAAGGGTTGAGCCAAATGTTTATCCGCTGGGCAACCCGCGCCGAGAGCGCGTAGCCCAACGCGGCGCTCGACAGGAGTGTGCCGGCTAGGCCGAGCAACAACCGGCCCTGGCCGGTCGCCAGATACGCCATGATGCCATACGTGATCAGCAATAACGATGCTGCCCCCAGGTCCTGTTGCGTCAACAACGCGGCCAGGGCGACGATCACGGCCAGGACCGTGGGGGCGAGCGTGCGCCATTGGCTGGCCGGCTGGTCGGCGAAATGAGCGGCCAGGAAGGCGATCATCAGCAGCCGGACCAGCTCGGAGGGCTGGACGAACAATCCGCCGATGTTCAGCCACAGCCGCGCGCCACTGCCAGAGGGATTGACACCGAAGGCGAGGCTGGCCAGCAATAAGCCCAGGCCGGCCAACAGCCAGGCATATTTAAACCGTCGCAGCCAACGCAGCCGATTGGCGTGAGCGGTGATCAACATGACCAGCGCGTAGCCAATCCCTAACGCCAGCACTTGCCGGCCCAGGAAATTCGGCGCGGTGCGCGCGATGGAGAGCAGGCCCAGGCCGGTGAGCATCGCGGCGGTCGGCAGAATATAAGGATCGTGGCCTGGTGCGCGCCGTGCCAGCCACTGGGCAGCGATCACCGCCAGGCTGCTCAGCACAGCCAGCGCCAACAGGATCCCGGCGTCGCTGCGCTGGAGCGCGAGCGACGCGCCGCCGATCCAGGCCGGCAGCAGCGCCAGCGTGATCAGCGCGGCCCGCAGGTGTTGATCAGGCATAGGGCGATGATATGCGTTCTCTCCCTTGCCCGACGCGGCGGGTACATTCCCAACAAGGGCGATCGCTGGTGGGCTGCCGCGTGGTAAAAGCATATAGAGGGCGGGCGATGACCATGCCGTCGCCCACCCAAGGGCCTGTTCCTGCCGTGAACGCACCCTCGCGCACCTTCACGTTGGCGTATCATTCGCGCCGGAGCATGCGCAGCCATATCACGCCCTCGCTAGACGCAGAACGCGCTTTTTGGCAAGCCGGCGTGCGTCTGGTGGCCGGCGTGGACGAAGCGGGGCGTGGAGCATGGGCCGGGCCGGTCGTGGCTGCAGCGGTGATCTTGCCCTGCGATGAGCGGGTGGTCGCCGACCTGGATGGGGTCACCGATTCCAAGCAACTCACCCCTGCCAAGCGCGAAGCCCTGCGCGCGCGCATTCAGCAGGTGGCGCTGGCGTGGTCGGTGGGCAGCGCGAGCAGCGCCGAAATTGACGCCCTCGGCATCCTGGCTGCGACGCGGCTGGCGATGCTCCGCGCCGTATCCGGCCTATCACCCGCGCCGGAGGCGCTGCTCATAGATGCGCTGTCGTTGCCGGCGCTTGCGCTGCCCCAGCGCGCCTTCGCCCGCGCCGATGCGCTCAGCCTTTCAGTCGCCGCGGCCTCGATTTTGGCCAAGACCACCCGCGATGCGCTGATGTGCGCGCTGGACGCTGAATTAGCGGGATATGGGTTTGCGCGCCATAAGGGGTACGGCACGCGCGCTCATCTCCAAGCCATCCGCCGGCTGGGGGCCTGCCCAATCCATCGCCGGACGTTCAAACCCCTGGCCCAGCTCGCCCTTGATCTGCCCGGGCCATGTTAACGCCCGCCCAATGGCTGCTGGGCAGCCTGGCTGCCTTGCTGATCGGCTTTTCCAAGACCGGCCTGCCGAGCGCGGGCATCCTGGCCGTCCCGCTCATGGCGCTGGTGTTCCAGGGCCGCGTCGCGGTTGGGACGACCGTGCTGCTCTTAATCGTCGCCGACTTGTTCGCAGTAGGCTGGTATCGCCGCTACACGCGCTGGGATAAGCTCTGGCAGCTCATGCCCTGGGTGATGTTGGGGATGTTGGCCGGCGTGATCACCTTGCTGATGGTGGGTGAGGACGCACGAGGCAGGGATCAGCTCAACACCTGGATCGGCGGGCTGGTGCTGGCGATGCTCGGGATATACCTTGTGCGCTTCAGGCTGAGGGCACAGATGCGCTTGGCTTCATTGCCTGGGTTGATCGCCACCGGCAGCGCTGCCGGCTTTGCGACGGCAGTCTCTAACGCTGCCGGCCCGATCATGTCCATCTACATGACCAGCCTGGGGTTGCCCAAGTATGAGCTGATGGGCACCACAGCTTGGTACTTCCTTCTGTTCAACCTCACCAAGCTGCCGTTGTATCTGCTGGTGACGGCGCTCGCGCCGCAGCGCCCGCTGTTTACTGCCGACGGCCTTCTGTTTGACCTGATCGCGCTGCCGGCGGTCTTGGCCGGCGTCTGGCTGGGACGGTGGGCCTTGCCGCGCCTGCCACAGCGCCTCTTCGATGCCCTGGTGCTCGGCCTGTCAGCAGTGGCCGCGCTCGTCCTCATTCTGGGGTAGGACCTCGGCGGAAGGAACGAACGGCGCCAACGGCGGCTGGTCCACCAGTTGGCGCAGCAAGCTGAGAAAGGCGCGTCGCGGGATTGGCCGCGCGCCGAGCGACGTGGTGTGCGCCGTCTCCTGCTGACAGTCAATCAACGGCACGCCAATCTGGCGTAAGCGCGCCACCAGGTGCACGAGCGCCACTTTCGAGGCGTTGTCCACGCGGCTGAACATGCTCTCGCCGAAGAAGACCCGACCGATCAGGAGGCCATACAACCCGCCCACCAGTTGGCCATCCTGCCACGCTTCTACTGAATGGGCGTAGCCCAGCGCGTGTAGTGCGCAATAAGCCTCTATCATCTCGTCCGTGATCCATGTGCCGGATTGTCCTCGGCGCGGCGCAGCGCATCCCAGCATGACGTGGCGGAAAGCGGTGTCGTAGCGGATGTAAAAGGCGCGTTTGTTCAGCAGCCGACGCAGCGAGCGGCTGATGTGCAATTCATCTGTGAACAGCACCTGGCGCGGGTCCGGACTCCACCACAGGATAGGTTCGCCCTCAGAGAACCACGGGAAGATGCCTTGACGATAGGCCATGAGCAGGCGGCGAGGGGAGAGGTCGCCGCCGGCACACAACAGGCCATTCGGCCTGCGCAACGCACGCTCGACGTCTGGAAAAGGGCTATCAGAGTCTAACCAGGGGATCACCGTAAGAAGACTATAATCTGAACGCCATTCATAAGCATAATCCTGGACGAGTCATTATTTAAGGAGACCTCACTCGAATGCCACAACTGATCACACCCAACACCCTGCGCGCTGCTGGCCGCGAACAGCCGTTGATCCAGGTCGTTGACGTCGGTCGCGAGCCTGCACTCAAGGCAGCGCTGCTCTCTGGCCGGCTGACCAACTTGGCTGCCCCGTTTATTTATCACGACCCAGCTAAGCAACTGGCCCTCATCCTCATGCCGATGGAACTCAACTTGAGCGAGATAGAACAACAGCGCGTGATCGGCCAGTTGACCCAGATCGTCATGCGCAGCCTGCCGGAGGACGCCCCGCGCGCCTATTTGCTACAGCCGAGGCTCTTCTTCAGTTTGCAATCGCTGATCGAGGCCATCCTAGAAGCCGACGGCGTGACGCCTGAGATGCTGCGCGCCCAGCAGGAGCGCGTGGACCTCTTGCGCGACCTCGTGCGTTTGCTCGGCGACGAGGCGAGCCTTCGCGAACGCGCCAGAGAGAACGACGCAAAGATTGACGCCACCTTCTTCGAGATCCTCACGGCCAGTCTCGAGGCCAACCTGGCCTCTGGACGTGCCCAGGCCGCCCAGCAGCTCAGCCAACTGAACAAGATCCTGCTGGAGGAGACCACCTACGGGCGGGCGCTCGCCAAGCGTGCAGCCGCCATCGAAGCCTTCCGCAAGTCGCCAAGCCGCGAAACGCTGCTGGATCAACTGATCGCGGTTGAGGATACGGAGACCCGCCAGACGCTGATCACGCTGGGCCGACAGTTGCTCGACTATGCCTTCTTCCAGCTCTTGACCAAGCGCATTGACGCTGCCGACGAAGCGGGTAAACAGCAGCTCATCGCCCTGCGCAAGGAGATTCAGGAGATAAGGGACAAGATCGATGCCGCGTCGCGCGCCTTCCTTGAGAGCAAGCTGAAGTTGATCGAGGAGATTGCCGCGAGCAACAACCCTATCGAGACGGCGCGCAAGCACGTTGATGAGCTGGATGATGCGCTGCTCTCGGTGCTCCAGGCTAACCTTCAGGATGCGGAACGCGCTGGCGACAAAGAAGCGGTGGCCGCGCTGGAGCGCGTTGAGCAGGCGGTGATGCAAGCCATCGCCGAGCGTCAGCCGCCGGAGGTGCAAATGGTGAACATGCTGCTGGCAGCGAAGTACCCTGAGGAGACCGAGAAGCTGCTCAACGAGTGGAAAGACACCGTTGATGACCGTCTCATCAGCGTGCTTGCCCAGTTCGCCGATCAGCTTGCGCAACAAGACCGCACCGATCTCAGCGCCAAGCTGACCAAAGTGATGGTGCAGGCGCGCAAAATCCTGCCCAAATACGACCCCGGTCGGGACACCGCCACGCCACCACCCAAGCCCACAATCGAGATTGCGCGACGCTGAGCGAAAGCCGGGGCACCCGCAGCCCCGGCTTTTTTATCCCGAAGGTGAGCGCAGAAACTGGCCACCCGGCCAGTGCTTTGCTTGCCGGCGCCGCATAAGATGAGAGCAGCCTTAGACACCGGCAAGGAGGTGCTGTGTGAACCTTCGGCCATTCATTGTGTTGCTTACGTTTGCTTTGTCTGGGGTGTTGATCGGGACAGGCGGATACACGTTCTACTACGCGAGGGGCGCGTCGTATTTGTCTGATGACCCTGCGGCCTGCGCGAACTGCCACGTCATGCGCGAGCAGCTCGCCAGTTGGCAAAAATCCAGCCATCGCTCGGTCGCGACGTGCAATGACTGCCACACCCCACACGACTTGGTCGGCAAGTATGCAACGAAGGTAGATAGCGGCTATCGCCACTCTTACGCGTTTACTTTTCAAAATTGGCATGAGCCGATTCGCATGCGCGAGGCAAGCGCGCGGATCGTGTTGCACAACTGCCAGGACTGCCATCGTCAGATGGTCAGCCAGCTCCCAGAACACTTGGTTGAGCCAAGCGAGCCGGTCAACTGCATCGCTTGTCATCGCGATGCCGGCCATGCAGGAAGGTGAAGGAGAAGAGGTGTTGCCATGAAGCGCATATCGCTGAACAGCATCCCATTAGGTGTGTATCTGGTCGTGACCGCGGTCATCGCCCTGGTCACCGCCGGCGTCCTGCTGCTGATGCAGAACATCAGCGAGCGCCAGCGCGAGGCGAGGCAGGATGCGTTTCGCGTCGTGCCGCTCTCCGAAGACGAGTATGACCCCAAGGTATGGGGACTGAACTACCCGATGCAGTATGACGCTTACTTGCGCACGGTAGATACTGAGCGCACACGTTATGGCGGCAGCGAGGCGATCCAGAAGCTAGACAAGGACAACCGCTGGCGGACGATCTGGGCCGGCATGCCCTTCAGCGTGGACTTTCGCGAGGACCGCGGCCACGCCTACATGCTGATTGACCAGCGCGAGACCGAGCGGGTCAAGCAGTTCAAGCAGCCGGGCGCGTGCCTGCATTGCCACTCGTCGGTGCTGCCGGCCTACTACCAAAAGGGCGTGGAGGCCGGCGTGCCGCCTGAGAAGCGCGAAGAGGCGATCTACAAGGGCTTCGAGATCATCAATCCAATGCCCTATGCCGAAGCGACCAAGCTGGTTGATCACCCTATCACGTGCAATGACTGCCACAACCCGGAGAACATGGCCATCCGCGTGACGCGACCGGCGTTCATAGACGGCATCCGCGCCCTGGCCCGCTCTGACGCGCCGGTGCCGCACCTGCCCAGCATCGAGCGCTGGCGCGCCAGTGACCGCAAGGTCGAGTACGACCCGAACACGATGGCCTCGCGCCAGGAGATGCGCTCCCTGGTCTGCGCGCAGTGCCACGTCGAATACTACTTCGCCGGCCAGGAGAAGAAGGTGGTCTATCCTTGGCATAACGGCCTGCTTGTTGAGCAAATCTATGGTTTCTATGAGCAGACCGGTCACAAGGACTGGAAGCATAAGCTGACTGAAGCGCCGTCGCTCAAGGCCCAGCATCCTGAGTTCGAGCTGTGGAGCCAGGGCGTGCACGCGGCGAACGGCGTGTCGTGCGCCGATTGCCACATGCCCTATCAGCGGGTCGGCGCGGTCAAGATCAGCGATCACCACGTGCGCAGCCCTCTGTTGAACATTAACAACGCCTGCCAGACCTGCCATAACCAGAGCGAGCGCGACATCCTGGCCCGCGTCAACCAGATCCAAGACCGCACGTTCGCGCACATGGATCGCGCAACGGGTGCGCTGGTCGCGCTGATCAACGACATCGCCGCGGCCAAGGCCAACGGCGCTCCGGAAGAGCGCCTCGTCAAAGCGCAGCAGTATCAGCGCAAGGCCAGCTTCTACGTGGACTACGTGAACGCCGAGAACTCAATGGGCTTCCACGCGCCGCAGGAGGCGATGCGCATCCTGGGTGAGGCGATCGACTACGCCCGACTTGGGCAGCTCGAGATCGCACAATGGGTGAATCCACGACCGGTGGCTGAGGTTCGCTAAAAGACTCTCCCCTCCTCTCCGCATATCCTTGCTTCCGCACAAGCGGCCCGGTGAATGGGCCGCTTGTGCGTTTAGCGCACGCCGAGCAGCTCGACGTCAAAGGTGAGGCGCGCGTTGGGCGGGATGGCGCCGCCGCCCGCGCCGGCTGCGCCGTAGGCCAGCTCCGGCGGGACGATCAACCGCCGCTTGCCGCCCACGCGCATGGTCGCCAGGCCCTCTTCCCAGCCGCGGATCACCTGGCCGGCGCCCAGCACGAACTCAAACGGCTGGCCGCGCTGGAGCGAGCTATCGAACACCGTGCCGTTGTCCAGATAGCCGGTGTAGTGCACGATGAGCGTCTGGCCTGGCTGCGGCTGCGGGCCATTGCCGACCACCTGATCGAGGTACTGCAGGCCGGATGGGGTGGTGACCAGGCCACCTTGCGCTGCGTTGGGCTGGGCCGCCGGCAGCGGCTGTACCGGGCGCGGGGCTGCGGGCGCGGCGCTCCGCGCACCACCCCCGGCGAACGACAGCGCCAGCAACAGCGCGCTGAGCAGCGTGATCCCGCCGGCAATTATTAAGACGTTCGTGTTCTGTCGTGACATGACGCTCCTCTAGCTGGGTATCGCGCAGCACAACACCAGTTCCCTGGCCGCTCTCACCTCGTCCAGCCGCTTGAGCGGGGCGGTGTGCGGCGCGTCCTTGAGCAACTTCGGATTGTGCCGTGCCTCCTCGGCGATCTTGAGCATGGCGTCGCAGAAGCGATCGAGCGTTTGTTTGGACTCGGTCTCGGTTGGCTCGATCAGCAAGGCTTCGGGGACGATTTTGGGCAGCGGGAAGTAGTTCGTCGGCGGGTGAAAGCCGTAGTCCATCAGCCGCTTGGAGATGTCCAGCGCGACGATCTCCGGCGCGCCGGCGATCTTGCCCTGGGCGCAGGTCTCGTGCATGCAGAAGCGCTCACCGTGAGGGAAGGGATACGTGTCGCGCAACCGCGCCTGGATATAGTTGGCGTTCAACACAGCGTGTTGACTGACGGCGCGCAGCCCTTCTTCGCCGTGGACGCGGATGTAAGTGTAGGCGCGCACCAGCATGCCGAAGTTGCCGTGGAAGGCGCGCATCCGCCCGATGCTCTTCGGTGGCATGTACCATTCGTAGCGCACCTCGCCATCGGCATCCTCGACCGCGCGCACGATCGGGCCGGGCAGGAAATCGGCGAGCTGTCGGCTCACCACCACGGGTCCGCTGCCGGGGCCGCCCCCGCCGTGCGGCGTGCTGAACGTCTTGTGTAGGTTGTAGTGCAGCACGTCGAAGCCGATCTCGCCGGGTTTGGCGATCCCTAAGAGCGCGTTCATGTTGGCTCCGTCCCCGTATACCAGCCCGCCGGCTTCGTGCACGAGGTGACACACTTCCTCGATGTGCTCCTCGAACATCCCAAGGGTGTTCGGGTTGGTGATCATCAGGCCGCACACCGTGTCGTCCAGGTTGGCCTTCAGCGCCGTCAGGTCCACGTTGCCGCGTTTATCCGATGGAATCTCGACCACCGTCAGGCCGGCCATGGCCGATGAGGCGGGGTTGGTGCCGTGCGCGCTATCGGGGATCAGCATCTTGGTGCGCTGGTGCTCGCCTCGGTCGGTGTGGTAAGCGCGCATGATCAAGATGCCTGTGAACTCGCCTTGAGCGCCGGCTGCGGGCTGTAGGCTACAAGCGGCGAAGCCGGCGATCTCGGCCAGGAAGTTTTGCAGCTCATACATCAGGCACAGCGCGCCCTGGGCGGCGTCCGGATCTATAAGCGGATGCAACAGCGCGAAGCCAGGCAAGCGCGCCGCGTCCTCGTTGACGCGCGGGTTATATTTCATCGTGCAACTGCCCAGCGGATACATGGTCGTGTCCACGGCCATGTTGAGCTGTGAGAGGTGCGTGAAGTGGCGGGTGACATCTACCTGGCTCACCTCCGGCAGCGGCAGATGGTCGCGCAACAGCTCCGCCGGCAGCTCGTAAGGTGGCACATCGCTCTCAGGCAGCCGCACACCCTGGCGGCCCGGTGATGAAAGCTCAAAAATCAGCGGTTCCAAAGCGTCCTTACCCATACACAAAACCCGCTCGATCTTAGCGCAGTTGGCGCCTGAAAGGGGAGTGCTTCACTTCGGCG
>JAGHYX010000271.1 GCA_017743375.1 Chloroflexota bacterium | reverse complement strand
CAGGTGCTCAGGGAGCAGATCTCGTGCTTCGGCAGCTTCCTCAGGGCGCTGAGCAGGGCTGCTTGAGCGCGTGCTCCACCTTGGCCGAAGATCTCATCGACTGTCTCCTGTGGCTCGTCGCCGAGGGTGCGGTGGGCCCATAGGGCGAAGGCGGATTGGAGCGTTTCTTGGTTGGCCGATGGGATCTCCAGTCCGGTTGCGCGCTTGAACAGCTCGCTGCTGGTGAAACCAAGGCGCTTGCTGAGGGACGTGCAGAACGAGTTGAACAGGTAGGTCGCAAGTGAGGGCGAGAAGCGCGCCGTCAGGCGCAGCATCGTCGCCAGCGCTGGCAGAAGGCTCGTCATATGAGTAATTGTATTTTTCCCGGCCTCTTTTTCAACGATAGCAGGCCTCGAGGGCAGCCCAGGCGAGCGCGATCAGGCCGATGGCGAGCGCGCCGAGCGCCCAAGGGGGGAGGAGCGCCCAGGCCGGCGGGCTGAGGAGGCAGATCGAGGCGACGAGCAGCGCGCTGCGCAGCCAACTGGAGCGTAAAATATGATGCACAATATAAGTATACAGCATGGACATCAAGTTCCCGGTCAACAAGATGCCATGGTCGGAGGAGCTGAAGGCGGCCTGGCGTTACGTCGTTGAGTTCACCTGCTCGAAGTCTATTTATTACGTCGACTTGCTGACCACGGAGCTCGGGCTGTTGACGATGCCGGACGACACGGCGCGCCGGATCTGGACTGGGGCGGGGCTGGTGCCGGACGTCGACGAGGCGGTCGCGCACTTATCAAAAATATTTGATAAATATGCCGATAAGTACAGACAAAAATTTAATGGTCCAGAGATAGTATATAGCAGTCACTTAAACAACGTGGTTCGCCACGCTGAGCAGCAGGCAACGCTGATGGGGAGGCCGGCGGTCGAGGTTGGGACATTCCTATATGGGGTGGAGTGTTTTAAAGATTTTGACCTGTGCCAGTGGCCAGTGGAAGATTATCCACATTACAAAGTTTATAACTATCTTCTGGTTTTATACGGCCTCGAGAAGAAGCTGCCCTCTCGCTCCATCCCGAAGTCCAACCTGGCGGTGGCTGTTAAAGTGCCGCCGTCGGCGGTGAGCGTGCCCGGGCTTGTCAGGCCCGCGCCGGCGGTGCGAATACCGGAGAACCTGGCGGCGTTCGTGAGCGACATGACGGCCTCTGCCCTGCGCTATGACCCGGTCTTTGGCCGCGAGAAGGAGATCCAGGAAGTGATCGAGGTGCTTGCGCGGCGGATGAAGAACAGCGCGATCTTGGTGGGGCCGCCTGGGGTGGGGAAGACCGCCATTGCGGAGGAGCTGGCGCGGCGGATGCTTGAGGGCAAGGTGCCGCGCCAGCTGCGCGACAAGCGCCTGCTCAAGCTCGATGTTGGCGCGATGCTCTCCGGGACCACCCTGCGCGGGCAGTTTGAGGCTCGCGTGCTCGACGTCGTGCGCTACATCGAGAACGTCGGGCATGCCGCGATCCTGTTCGTTGACGAGATCCACATGCTGGTCAAGGCTGGCGACGCGGTGAACGGGACGAGTGCGGGCAACCTGCTGAAGCCGGCGCTGGCGCGGGAGGGGATGACGTTGCTGGGGGCGACGACAGATGACGAATATCGCAACTTCATCGAGTGCGACCCGGCCTTCGCGCGGCGCTTTACGGTGGTGCGGATCGACGAGCCGAGCGTTGAGCAAGCGATTGAGATGCTCAAGCGCAGCAAATCGCTCTATGAGCGCCATCACAGGGTGGTGATTCCAGACGAGGCCATCGAGGCGATGGTGACGCTGAGCAAGCGCTACATCGCGAATCGTTACCTGCCGGACAAGGCCTTCGACGTGCTCGACCGCGCTGCGGTGGCGCGCTCGATGGCGCATGATGGGGAAGGGGATGCGGTGGTGACGACGCGCGATGTCGTCGAGGTCGTCGCCGCGCAGGCGAAGCTGCCGGTCGAGCGCGTGCTAGCTACGATGACGGATCGGCTGAAGGGCTTGGAGGCGTTCCTGAAGGGGCGGGTGATCGGCCAAGACGCGGCGGTGGAGGCGGTTTGCCAAGCGATCGTGGGCGGTTACGCCAACCTCAGCGCGCGGCGCGGGCCGATTGCCAAGCTCTTGTTCGTCGGTCCTTCAGGCGTGGGAAAGACCGAGCTGGCGAGGTCGATCGCGGCGTGCCTGTTCGACGATGAGGACGCGATGGTGACGCTTGACATGGGCGAGTTCTATGACAAGCACACGGTTTCGTCCCTGATTGGGGCGCCTCCTGGTTATATCGGCTCCGAACGCGGCGGGCGGCTGACCGAGCCGGTGCGCCAGCGCCCGTATTGCGTGGTCTTGCTTGACGAGATTGACAAGGCGCATCCTGAGGTGTGGAACATCATGCTGCCGTTGTTGGACGAGGGGCGGCTGTTGGATGCGATGGGGCGTCCTGCGTCATTTGAGAACACCATTGTGATCATGACGGCGAACGTGCCGCATGATCGGCAGCCGCGGCTGGGGTTCATCCATGGTGAAGATGGGCAACAACACGATCAGCAGGTTGTGCAGCGCATGTTTCCGCCTTATCTGTTGGGGCGGGTAGATAAGGTGGTGACGTTTACCCCGCTCACACCTGAGGCGATGCGGCGTATATTGGATATCGAGGTCGAGAAGGTTGTCAACGGCATGCGGGAACGCGGCAAGGAAGTGGTGGTGGACGAGTCGGCGCGTTGTTGGTTGTTGGCGCGGGGCTGTGGTGGGACGACCAACGTGCGGGGGTTGAAGCAGGCGGTGGCCGAGCATCTTGCGCATCCCTTGATGATGCGGGCATTGGACGGTGGTGAGGGGAAGGAGGCGATTGTCGTGTCGGCGCAGCCTAGTGGGGAGCGTTTGCAGTTTGCGCCTGCCCATCAACAGGTGGCGATGTGATGTCCGGGGCTGTGAGGGTTGAGATT